>CAZVIK010000136.1:5235-11022 GCA_964627045.1 uncultured Solibacteraceae bacterium
GTGGTGGGGGTGGTTTGGTGATTTGAGATGCGGCGCTGGCCGAAATCGAATCCGCGCGCGGGCGTGGCTTCAGCATCCGTGCGCGATGTCTCCCACATAGGCCGCGCCCTTTGATACGCCGTGCTGCTGGGCTTGGTCGCTTCGTTCCTCAGAGCGGATAGTACTCCTGAGCGTGTGAGTCGAAATGAGAGGCGATTTCCTCAAAGAACGATTTCACGCCCTCGACGTAGATCTGAAGTAGTTGCTCGCTGACAAACAGGTCCTCTCCCGCCAAGGGCGCGCCCACACGCGATGCCCCTTCGTATGGGGCGCCGCGGGCTGCCAGGTCAGCCTCCAACTCTGCGTAGTCCGGGTTGTTGAAGAGCTCGGGACGCGACTTCCGTAGCTCCTTAGTGTCCTCGATCTCCGCGTGCTTCACGGTATTGGCGACGCGCCTTAGTTCGTCCACTCGAGGCCAAGACGAGAGATCCTCGAAGTTGAGCGAGAAGTGGTTCCTGTACCAGTCTTTGACAATGCCCAGCTTAGTTTTCTCAAGTTGCGCGACCGTGCCGCCGGCGTCATAGCACAAGGACGCCAGCTGTTGTTCAACGAGATGGAACAACCCAGCTGCAAACAAATTCATCATGGTCTGGCGAACCGAGACTGTCGTCTGATAGAAGGCCAGCCCTTTGGCCTCGGCGTCATCAGGGTCTCCGGTGAGGGCGAGGTGTTCGCCCGCCACCCGAGCGGCTTTCGCGTCCAAGCTGTTGAAGGCGGGCAGGACGTCGCGAAAGACGCATTCACTGTATTTGCTGATCAGCCGCACACGATCTCTAGTTTCCAGTGCCCATCCTTGGCCGGAGTCTGACATCTTAACCTCCCGAGAAGCAACGCAGTCAGGGTTATTGTGCGTCTTTGAAACTCGTCATGCAACTGTCCGTCGGACTTGCCCGGCCTTGCCCGCGCAGTTAGTGGCTGCCGGTGAACTTGCCCACACCTCAACCTCGACAACCTATGCCATAGCGGCTCGGCCGATGCGACGTCAGGACTCACGCCCGCAACACACTCGAAGCCCTTTCGCCGCTCTCCACCTTCCCTCCGTCATGCAATGCATATACAATGGAGGTGCGGTGTTCGATTGGGACGCAAACAACCTGCGCAAGATCCGGGCGCATCGGATCGCGGCGGCGGAAGTGGAGCAAATGCTCTCGAACAACCCGATCCCGATCTACGAGCAGGACGTGGAAGGCGAAGTGCGCTACGTCTACTACGGCGAGACCGATGCAGGCCGCCTGCTGGCCGTGGTGCTGGTCGAGCGGGGCGAGAAGATCCGCGTCGTCACCGCGTATGGCATGGACGCCGGGCAGAAGAGGGATTACCTCGCCCGGCGCTTGCGAGGGGAGTGAGTCAATGAAGAAGAAACCGATCGTCATGCCCAAGTTCGCCAGCGAGGCGCAGGAAGCCGACTGGTGGGCCGGCCCCGAAGGCCGTCGGTTCGTCAAGCAGAAGGCGGCTGGGACCACGAAGAAGGGGGGCGCGGCTCAGGGCTCGCGTCTCGTGGGCCGGTTGAACAAGGCCGCCAGCGTTCAGATTGCGTTGCGTCTTCCCGAACCGGATGTCGCCAACGCCCGGGAAATCGCCGCGCGCAAGGGCATCGGCTACCAGACGCTCCTCAAGATGCTGGTGCACGAAGGGCTTCGCCGCGAAGCGCGCCGCGCCTGAGGAGTCCGCTGCCGGCGGGCGCTTGAGCCTCCAGCCGGATGCCACAGCCGGCCCGGTTGTTCCAGGCCGGCCCGGCGCGGCACGCCGCGTCAAGTTGCCAACGGCTTACGCAATCTCAAACTCGTACACGCTGATGCTTACCGGTGGAACCTGCACGGTCTCGGCCAGCGCGGTCTGCGAGGTCTCGACGATCTCGACCGCCGGTTTCTGTCCCGCCACGTTCGCCGACGCCAATCCCGGAGGCGCAATCTGCCACAGCTTGCCCGGCCCGCGCCGTTTCACACCCGTCAGGCTCGGCGCAAACGTCTGGCTCGACTCGGTTGGATTGACCACCGACAGGATTAGCCGCTTACGGTCGCCCGAGAGCGCGGCCAGCACGTCCAGCGGATAGGTGGGGCTGCCGATGGGCGTCTTCGGCGTGTCCACCCACGGTGTGCCCGGCACCGCAGGCTGCGGCGAGTTCCCCGTCACCGGCACGGGCATCGCCCCGCCGAAGTGGTTCGCCATCAGCTTCAACACCAGCCCTTCGGCCGAGTAACCCGTGGCCGTGCCCGTCGCGTCCACTAACACGGTCCCCAGCGAACCGGTGGCGCAACTGGCCTCCACCATGTCCGAACGGCGGAACATCTCGTTGAGGAAAATCGCGTAGCACAGGGGCGTCAACATCCCCGGCGGCTGGTAGGAACCGCTCACCTGCCGGTGGCGGCATCCCCACTCGTCGAAGATGAACTTGACCTTCTGCTCCTTCAGCCACGGCATCTTCTTGACGTACTCCGCCCACACCTCCATGGCCTCGCCGATGCGGTTAGCGGTGCGGCGGGCCTGGATGGGCAGTGGGTCGTTCACGTCGACGAACGACTGTTTCTGCGCGTCGTAGGCCAGGCGCGGATAGGAGTAAGTGTGCTCGGAAACGTAATCGACGTTGCCGCGGCAGTTGGCCAGCAGCCAGCCGGTCCAGTCCTCCTTGCCGCCCAGTTCCCACGGCACGCTCTCCGGAATCGGCGGTTCCCACTCGCTGGGAAAGAAGTTGCCCTTCTTTTCGGCGGCGCCGATGCCGCGCTCACAGATGGTGGCGCCCGACAGGCACACCTTGATGGTGGGGTCCACCGCGCGCATGGCCTCCACGATGCGGTTGTGCTTCTCCCAATACTGGTTCAGCGACATGCGCCCGAACTGCCAGGGACCGTACATCTCGTTGCCAATGCACCAGAGACGGACGTGGAACGGCTCGGGATGGCCGTTGTCGGCGCGCAGTTTGCCCAGGCGCGTGGAGGCGGAACCGTTGCAGTATTCGACCTCCTCGGCCGCCTCGCGGGCCGAGCCGAAGCCGCTGTTGATGGTGAGGTCGGGTTCCGCGCCAAGCAGGCGGCAGAAGGCGATGAACTCGTGTAGGCCGACGTCGTTCGGCTCCACGCGGCCGCTCCACATGGCCTGGAGGCGCGGCGGGCGTTTGTCGATGTCGCCGATGCCGTCGTACCAGTCGTAACCGGAGACGAAGTTGCCGCCGGGCCACTTCGCCATCTTGAAACCGGCCTCGCGGAAAAGGCGGATCATGCCGGCGTGGAACCCCTGGATATTGTCGGCGGGCATCAGCGAGACCGCGCCCACGTGGAACGTGCCCACGCCGGTGCCGAGGATCTCCAGGCGCGCCTCCTGCGTATCCACCGGCGCCGTGAACGCCAGCGGGAACTTCTGGTACACGCTCGACAGCGGCGGGATGGCGATGGTCTGCGCGTCGCCCGGGCCCGTTCCCCAAACCAGGCGGACCACTACCTGCGCGCCGGCCTCGCCCGCCAGATACACACGGCCCGTGTAAGACTTCCCGCGCCCGAGGCGCAACCTGGACTGTTGCAGGCCGTGAGGTTCCGTGCCGTCCAGTTTCACGCGCGGGCTGTGCTTGCCGGTGAATGGCCGGACGGTGTCCATTTCCACTGTTCCCGCCGGTCCGACCGGCCGGAACGGTTCGCCCATAAAGCGGAACATGGGGGAGGCGGCGCGCGCCGGCGTGGCGGCGGCGGCAATGACCGGATTGGCGAACTTGCGGTCGGTCAGCATCTCGGCCCACACGCGCGTGGTGGCCGGTTCCATGTAGCCGCCGAAAACCAGCGGGCTTACCGGCTCGCCGGGCCTGGTGGCGTCGATGCCCGCCTGGATTCGTTCGTTGGCGGCGGCGAAGGCCTTCGGTGCGGGGTGCAGCAGAGCGGCTCCTGCGATGGGAGCCGTGAGAAAGTCGCGTCGTTTGATGGGCATTTGGTTCCTCTTGTTTCGGGGTCTTGCGTCGATCTCTCGCGGAACAAGCTAGTATACACCCGGCAGCAAACGTTTGTTTCGAGCATTCACGTACGCCCGGCGAGGCGGGCACGCGCGCCTAGCCTGTGCCCCACGCCTGGAGGCGCGCTACTTTCTCACCACGTACCAGTTGTTCTGGATGTCGTGCTTCAACGTGTGCGTATCGACCGAACGGAACCCTGCTGCCCGCAGGTATTCACGTGTCGTCTCCTCGCCCCACATGGCGCCGACCCCCTCGCCTCCCTGAGCAAGCGAAACGGTCATGCAGTGCATGCACGAGATCGTATACAGCGCCGTGCCCAAAGGATGCGCGGCGTTCTTGTGTAGCTCGCTCGAAGCGCGAATGTCTTGCATGAGATACACACCGTCCGGCTTGAGTGCGCGGTAGATGCCTCTAAGGACATTCAGCGGGCTGGCCTGGTCGTGCACGGCGTCGAAGGTCGTGATCAGGTCGAAGGACTCCGGGTCCGCGGCCTCGTGAAAATCCGTGAGATCGGCGGAGAGGAAAGAAACGTTCGAGAGCCCCCGGCGAAACGCTTTCGAGCGCGCGTGCCCGACGGCCTCGCTCGAAAGATCTATCCCGACGAAGTGGCTGTGCGGGTAGAGTTCGGCGAGCCGGTTGACGATGCGGCCGCTGCCGCAACCTGCGTCGAGCACCCGAATCCCGGCGTCCAGGCGCCGGCTGAGACCGGGCACCAGCGGCAGCACGTGCGATTCCAGCGATGAGAGGACCGACTGCCCGCTATCCTCCGCCATGACCTCATGGAATCGGGGGAACCGCTCGTAAGGCACACCGCCGCCGTTGCGGAAACACTCCACGACTTCGTCTTCCACGGCCCCGAGGACCGCGATGTACTGGGCGAATACCGCCATGTTATCGGCGGCCGCTACGCGAACCAGCGACGCGGCATGCTCCGGCGGCAACCAGTAGACCCGCCGCGTGGCATCATATTCGACCACGCCGCCCGTCACCATCGCGCCCAGCCACTCGCGAACATACCGCTCATTCAAACCGGCAGCGGCGGCGATCTTCCCGGAGGCGGCGGGCCGCATCCCATGCATGGCGTCAAACAGGCCCGTGCGGTGGCCGACCGACACCATCAGGCAGAGCGTCGCGTCGTTCAATGCGGACAAAAGGCGTCCGGCGAAGGCTTCCGTCTTTGCGGGATCGTGACTGTGCGTCGCAGTCTCCGGCATATCGCTCCTTTGTGAGGGCGTTTGGGAAAGCCGGAACTCGCGCGCCGTGTGGGCACACCGGTGCTTGGGGTATTCGGCAGAACGGAATCAGTAGGCGCTTGCGCAATGTTGCCGCGCGTTTCCCAGGGCCCGAGTTTTCCCCGATTGTAGCCCGAGCCAGTGCGAAAACGGTGCCGCTTTCGAGGAGTTTACGCACATGTGATCTTTGGTGGCAGGCGGGGGACGTGCATGGCGGTGCCCCGCGCCATGAGAGGCATTGCATTCAGCCTTCCGGCGAAGCCTAAAACCGGAGCGTGTAGTTCAACTTGGCGCGCACGTCGGTGCGAAGGGCCTCGAATCTGTCGAGCGGGTTTTCTTGCCATTCGTGGTTGAACACGAAGTAGACCTCCTGCCCGGGTTTCAGGATCCAGCGCAGCCGGCTCTGCAGCCCGATGTTGCGGGAGTCTGTATCGTATTGAACGAAGTTCGTTACGCTGAGCTTCGGGCTGAAGAAGTAGTTGAACCGGACCAGCGCGAGCGACGTGCTGAAGTCGCCTTCCTTCAGGCGGACCCAAAACACGCTCATCTCAAAACCTGTGGACATCCGCGCACCCAAGCGCC
>CAZVIK010000137.1:0-10989 GCA_964627045.1 uncultured Solibacteraceae bacterium
GCGAAAAGACGTTCGGAATTCCCGGAACGTCTCCTCGTTCGGCCGCGAATTGGATCGAGGCCGTCCCCTCCACCGTCACCGTGGCCGCGAACAGCTCGCAGCCACTGAAGGTCATGGTCACTCCTCCGGCCGATGCGAGCGGAGGCTATTACGCGGTCGTCTTTGTCGAATCGCGGCCCGAACTGGTGCAGTCGCCCACCGCGGGGGCCAAAGGCATCTACGCCAACTTCCGCCTTGGGGCGCTGGTCGAATTGACGGCGGAACACACCGAGGATTACTCGGTCGCGTTGTCCGATGTCGTGGTCTCACCACCAGCCGAAAACCGGAACCTGAGCGTCGAGTTCAAGCTACGCAACTTGGGGAATACTCACGTCTTGCCCCGGCCGGTGCTGGCGATCGTCGAGGACCGCCGTTTGGTGGCGAAGGCGGAAGGCGAAATCCAACGCTTTTTGCCGGGCCAGGAAAGCAAAGTCGTCATCAACTGGCCGGGGACGCTGCCGCCGGGCCGCTACGAGGGTGTGCTGACGCTGATCTACGGCCGGGACAAGGTCCTCACGCGGAGCGTTCCCATTGACGTGCCGCAACTGCTGGCGCGCGGCGCGGATTGACGGCGGGCCGCCGCCGGATTGATACCATGCGGATGCCGCGAGAAAGGCCGCGTTGGCTGACGATCGCCACGATACTGTGCCTGTTGGCCGTACCGTGTGCTGCGGCTTCCTCCGCACCCTCGGCCGATGGTTCGCCGGCAGTCGAGGTCTACTGGCAAGGAACGGCGCGGCTTCGCCTCACCGGGATCACGTCGGCCCTGGTGTTGGACGAGGAGATCTGCCGGGTGGAGGCCGACGCCGACGGCATCGTCTTCTACGGCCTGAAGCGCGGGGAGACCGTAGTGCACCTGTGGACGGGCGAGATCGCGGGAGCCTTGCTTGTGCGCGTAATCGATAAGCCGGTGCGGTTGCCTGCCCCGCGCCTAAGCGCTGCCACACAAGAGGCGCTAGGCCGGGGTTCCATTGGCTCGACGGTCACGGTTTCGTCCGGCGGGCGCGATTCATCGCAATTGCTCGGCATACACCGCTTCGACTGGACCCAGGCCGAACAGGGGGAGCGCATCACCATCCGCAGCCTGGCGCAGAACGGGGCCGGAATGGGGCTTTCCAAACTCAACATTGGGACACTGGGGATCGAGATCGCCAATGAGCGCCGGACCATATCGCTGCTCGATTTCGCCTTGGACACCGCCGGCGGGTTGAAGGCGCGCGTGCCGCCGGTCACCAACTTCAACGCTCTGATCCTGCGCGGCGCCAGCGTAGCCGCCACGCACGGCGCCAGCCAGGTGCAGGCGTTTGCCGGCGTCTCGGTGCCCGGTTACTACCTGAGCCTGGCCGGGACGCGCGCCGTGGCGGGCGTGAACTTCTCCGGCGATGTCAGCCCCGGCCTGCGCGTCTTTTCGACCACCGCCTTCACCAGCGTGCCGCCCGTTTCGGCCACCGGGCCGCAGCCGAGGGAGCGGGGCGTCTTCCAGACCCTCGGCGCCACCTACCGGCGCGGCGAGCACTGGGCGTTGACCGGGATGGCAGGGGCGAGTAATCGCGGGGGAATGGCGCAGGCGGGCGCCGCCTATGAAGGAGGACGCGGCAGCGCCTTCGTCTCTGGAACGCTGTCGGCGCGCCGTTTCCCGTTGAATCAACTTCAGTTGTTTTACTCCGGCGCGACATCCGTCACTTCCGGAGCGACACTGCGCTGGAACGAAAGACTGACGGCGGTGGTGGGGCTGCAACACAGCGCCTCCCCGCCCACCGGGCTGACCCGAGTGTCCGGTAACTCGACCAACGTGTCGCCCGGCGTGAACCTGCGCCTGACGCGCAACCAGCAGGTCGCGCTCACCTATACGTTTCAGGAGTCGGAGTTGGCCGCCGGAAGCAGGCGGTGGCAGCGGACCAACCGTTATCAGGGCGTGTTGCAGTCGCTGTTCGGCCGCGTGTCCAACACGTTGATGGTGGAATCGTCGCACCGGCGCGACGACTCGCAATCCGGAACGCAACGGGATTTCACCGCGCGGGAACTGGCGACCATCCCCTTCGGCGCGGGGGCGCTGAGTTTTGGATTCTCCCACTTCCGGGCCGGACCCACGGCGCTGGCGCGGGCCCGCGCGCGGTACTCGCTGTTGGACCCGGTCTATCAGCAGTGGATCGAAACGGATCCTTCCGGCTTTCGTTACGCGGATTTGCCGGAGTCTTTGCAGGAGATCCTCAAGGAGTTCCTCCCTACAAACACAGAACTCCATGCGGGCGCCTCGTTTCACGTCGGGCGGCGATTGACCGTGGCGCCTCGGGCGAGTGTGACTTTCCAGTCGGAAGGACTGCCCGGAAGCCGAGGCCGCTCGGAGAACCTGGGGTACAGCCTGAATTACCAGATCACGCCTTCCACCCAGCTTCAGTCCTCCCTGACGGAGATGCTTCTGCTCAACGCCGCGGGAGGGCGGATGACGCGGGCCCGCGTGGTGACCTTCGGCGTCCATCGGACATTCACCGGGGGGGCGCGTTTCCTGGCGCTAAGGGGCGATCGCGGCGTGATCCAAGGCCGGATCTACCGGGACATGAATGTGGACGGCGTTCCCGGCGATGGGGAACCGGGACTCGGCGGAATCCGAGTCGAGTTGGAGGGCCATGGGACCACGACCACGGATGCCGGCGGCCGGTACGTCTTTGCCCGTTTGGGACGCGGAACCTACCGGCTTCGCGTGCCGCTGAGCCAGTTCACGACGCCGGTGCGCGTCACCAGTCCCACCGACGTCTCCGTGGATCTCGTTGAGGACAAGAGCGCGGTGGTCAACGTCGGAGTGGTGAACTTCGCGCGAGTGATGGGAGACGTCTTTAACGACTACCGGTTGGATGGCGCGCGGCAACCCGGGGCGCCGGGCCTGCAGCGCGTCCGGCTGACTCTGGAGGGCCCGCCTGGCCGATACGCCGTGGAGACCGACAGCAACGGGCAGTTCGAGGCTCGGGAAGTCCTGCCGGGCGAGTACATCTTGCGGCTGGAGCCCGATTCGCTGCCCCCCGGTTACAGGCCGCCGGAAGCACCGCTCCCGGTGAGCGTCCGTCCAACGAGCACGGTGCTCGTCGAAACGCCGGTGCGCGCGCTGCGATCGGTCGCCGGGCGCGTATTGTTTCAACCGCCGGCGCCCCCCTCCGGCGAGACTGCCGCGGGTGTCCCCGAGGCCGGCGCGGCGATGGGGGGCCATAGTCCGGGGTTGCGGGCGCTGGCGGGAGTGCGGGTGAGCGCCGGGGGTGTCGTCGCCACGACCGACGCGGAGGGGCGGTTCCTGCTGCGCGATCTGCCCGCCGGCGAACAGACGCTCATGGTGCTGAGTTACACGGCGCCGCCTCCCGCCGTGCGGTTGCCGGCCGGCCGTTTCAAGCTGGCGTTCGAGCCGGCGGCCCTCGCCGGAATCACCATCACGATTTCCAATCCCGAAGCGTTGCGTTACATACTGCCGGATGTCGCGGAGACGTCCCTGGCGCACGTCGCTCCATAGACGGGTCCCGGCGCCGGCCGAATCGGGTTGAGCGTCGCTACCGCCGGAGCGCGGTGGCACGCCGGCTCACCGGTTATCCGCGATGCGTTCGCTATGATAGTTCCAACACCCTCATGACCACGTTGACTCATCTGGAGTGCAGTCTCTGCCGGCGGCACTACGATCCGGAGGCCGCGCGCGGCCTGTGCGATTGCGGCGGCGTGCTCCTGGCACGCTACGACCTGGAAAGCACGCGCCTGAGCTGGAGCCGTGAATGGCTCGGCAACGCGCCGGCCACCATGTGGCGCTACGCCCCGCTGCTGCCGGTGACCGATCCGGCCTGCATCGTCTCGCTGGGCGAAGGCATGACGCCGCTGTTTCGCGCGCGCCGCCTGGGCGAGGCGCTGGGCGCGGCGGACCTCTGGATCAAGGACGAAGGCCTCAATCCCACCGGGTCGGTCAAAGCGCGCGGGTTTTCCTGCGCCGTTTCGATGGCCGTCGAGCGGCGCATCGCGCGTCTGAGCATCGCCACGACCGGCAACGCCGCGGGCGCGCTGGCGGCCTACGCGGCGGCGGCCGGAGTGCAGGCGCGCGTGGCGATTCCGGCGAACTCGCCGCCGTCGAACTTCCTCGAAGCGAGCGCGTGCGGCGCGGAGGTCGCCTGGGGAACGCCAGCGGCCTCCGGCGAAGATTGGTTTCACATGGGCTCGTTCCTGGAGCCCTACCGCGTCGAGGGGACCAAGACGCTGGGCTTTGAGATTGCCGAACAGTCGCGCTGGTCGCTGCCCGACGCCATCGTCTTCCCGACCGGCAGCGGCGGCGGGCTGGTAGGAATGTGGAAGGCCTTCGAGGAACTGGAGGCCCTGGGATGGACCGGCGCGAAGCGTCCAAGGATGATCGCCGTGCAGGCCGCCGGTTGCCGTCCCGTCGTGGAGGCCTTCGAGCAAGGGGCCGAGGATTGCGCCGAATGCGCGGACCCGTTCACCATCGCCTCGAACCTGCGTGTGGCAAAGCCCCTCGCGGGACGCCTCATCCTCGATGTGATCCGCCGGAGCGGCGGGGTGGCGGTGGCCGCCGCTGACCACGAGATGCTCGACGCCGGGCTGGAACTGGCGCGCGTCGAGGGCGTGTACGCCTCGCCTGAGGCCGCCGCGGGCGTCGCCGCCGTGCGCGCCCTGCTGGCCGATGGCCGTTTGAAACCGCAGGAGCGGATCGTGCTGTGTCTCACCGCATCCGGCCACAAGAGTGCGGAATCCTACGCCACCCGCTTCCCGGGCCGGTTTTCGGGCGAACAGGACAAGCTCGGCGGACTCATCACGCCGCGATAGCCGCCGCAGGGCCGCCGTTTACGGCGCCCATTGCGGCGCGACGTAGGAATAGAACACCACGATCAGGCCGATGACGCTCGCCAGCAGCACGCTGTGCCGCAGCGTGAAGCGGAATAGCTTGCTTTCGTCCGACGCGGCCATGCCTGTGGCCGCCGCCGCCACCGCGATGGTCTGAAGGCTGATCATCTTCCCCATCACCCCGCCGCTCGAGTTGGAGGCCGCCATCAGCACCTCGTTCAATCCGAGCCGCCCCGCCGTGACCACCTGCAAGTTCCCGAACAGCGCGTTGGCGGAGGTGTCCGATCCGGTGAGGAACACGCCCAGCCAGCCCAGCATCGCGCTGAAGAACGGGAACAGTGCGCCGGTGGCGGCGAAGGCGAGGCCCAGGGTCGCCGTAGCCCCGCAGTAGTTCATCAGGTAGGCCAGCGCCAGCACGGACACGATGGTCGCCAGCGAGGTGAAAAGCTGTTTGGCCGTCGCCGCCACGATGCCGAAGAACCTCCGCGCCGGGACGCCGAGCATGAGGGCCGTGAGCACGGAGGCCAGGAAACAGGCCGTGCCGGCCGCCGCCAGCCACTCAAAACGATAGACCGCGCGATAGGGGGTCGGCGTCGCCACCACCGGGGCGGCTTGCAGGATCTTCTCGTGCAGCCCCGGCCAGGGCACCACCAGGGTGGTCCCGTTCAACTGCGTCTTGAAGGCGCCCCACAGCAGCACCATCACGACGAGAATCGCGTAGGGCGCCCAGGCGAGCGCGATCTGACCCGCCGGATGGCGCTTCACGGCCACCGGCGCGTGTCCGCCCTCCAGCGTGAATTCGTCCTTCGGCTTCCAGAGGCACAACAGAAGCACCAGTCCTCCGATCGATGCCAGCGATCCGAGGATGTCCACCAGTTGCGGGCCGACGAAGTTCGAAACCAGGAATTGCGTCAACGCGAAGGTCACGCCGCAGACCAGAACGGCGGGGATCACCCGCTTCATCGCTTTCCATCCGCCCATCACGGCGATCAGGTAGGCCGGGACGATGACCGACACCGGTGCGCAGATGCGTCCGACGCCCGCGCTCAACTCCATGAGAGGAAGGTCGGTGACCGTGGCCAGCGTGATCACGGGAATTCCAATCGATCCGAACGCCACCGGTGCGGTGTTCGCCAGCAGGCAGATCCCGGCGGCGTAGAACGGGGTGAAGCCGAGGCCCGCCAGCATGGCCGCGGCCACGGCCACCGGCGCGCCAAAGCCCGCCGCGCCCTCCAGAAACGCGCCGAAGGAAAACGCCACCAGTAACGCCTGTAGGCGCCGGTCCTGCGTCAGGCTCCCGATGGAGTCCTTGATAATCTCAAACTTGCCGGTGTCCACCACCAGCCGGTAGAGCAGTATGGCCGTGAAAACAATCCAGCCGATGGGCAACAGGCCGAACGCCGCGCCGCACGTGATGGCCCCGAAGGCCAGTCCCACGGGCATGCGGTAGACGGCTAGCGCGACCAGGAGCGCCGCCGCCAGCCCGGAGAGCGCCGCCTTCCAGGCCGCGGTGCGCCGCACCCCCAGGAGGAAAAGCAAGGTGAAGATCGGAATCGCCGCTGCGGCGGCTGACAGGCCGAGGTTGCCGGCCAGGGGTGTGTAGTCTTGTTGCCACACGTCTTTATGGCTCCAGGATGATGACGTCGTACGCCCCGAGTTGCGGGAGTGAGATCCCTGTATACTTCCCCGCGTCCTTCAGTGTCAAATCGCGGCCGGCGGCGGCCGAGCGCGCGCGCCGGAACCGCCCCTCCACCTGCACCTCGATCGCGCCCGTTTCCACCGGCGCGAACGACGCGGTATGGAAGTGTCCCGTGAGATTGATCAGGTGAACCAGGGTGCGGTTTCGCTTCGGCTGCTCCATCAGCGTGACCTCCACGAGCGGGTGCGCGTTGGTCTGAAGTTGCCGCCCGGCCGGAAGGAGGTGATCGGCGAGATCGGCCACCAGCCCGGCATGACCCGCAGAACTGTAGCGGAAATACAACTCGCCCACGTTCCAGGGAAGATAGGCCACGCGGCCTTTCCCGTGGTCCGCCAGTAAGAGGCCCGCCTTATCGGTATCGGTGCGGTCCAGGTGGACCTTCTCGGGCGGGCCGTACATGGACGGCGGAATCAGCGTGAGCAACGGTTTGACGCCGGATTCGATCTCGAGATACTCGCCGTCCAGGAAAACCAGTTGCGTCTCCCGCAGGGAAGGGAAGAGGGCGTGGTCGCGGATACGGAAATAGGAGGACCGCGTATCGGTCCAGCGGCGCACCGTATTGCCGAGCGCGACCCCGGGCGGCCGCGTCCCGGCCACCAGCAGCCGGCCTCCCGCGCGGACATACGCGTCGATCTCCGGCGGCGCCCCGTCGGGCGCGATCACCAAGTCCCAGCGGCGGTCGCCGAGGCGCGCCGGGTTGGCCGAAACGGCGAACGGGATGTGCCGTTCGCTCAGAATGCGGAAAAAGCCGCGGTAGTTGGCTTGCGAGCCTCCCTGCGGGGCCAGTAACAGCACACGCGCGGCGCTTCGCACGCCGGCGTAGAGGTCCTCGTGATCGGCGTGCCAGCGGAAGACGGGGCGCGCAGCCTGGATGCCGGTCATGTCTTCCTGGTCCAGCGTGCCCAGGGCGACGAACGTTGGCCCGCCGCCGTGCGCCATGTTCTGGTAGGCGCGCCGCTGGATCTCGCCGGCCGGAACGGTGACGAACCGGTTGGGGATGGCGACGAAGCCGATCGAAAGATCCACGGCCATCCGCCCCGGTTCGGAATTGCGCGCGCGATTCACGTTGTCGCTGGAGGCGTAGGGCCACGGCATGGTCTGCTCCAGGCTGGTGTTGGATTCCGACATGATGCCGTCCACCTCCTCCTGCAAGTAGGTGAACAGCCCGGCGCGGGGGCGCATGGAATGGATCAGCGCCGCGATGTCGCGCGCCACCTCGCGCGCCGAATCGTCCAGGAAGCGGCGGTAATCGGCGTCGGCGGCGGCAGGCAGCGGCCTGCCGTAGCGCTCCTGGAACTTGCGGCGGCAGCTTTCGCAACGGCACAGGCCTACCGGCTTGCCGCTGTAATCGGCGCTGGGGTTGCCGAACATATTGAAGAACAGCCCGTCCACGTCGTAGCGTTCCAGCGCCTCGGCGAGGATCTTCATCGCCTGCCCGCGATAGTATCCGCCGTTGATGCAGGTGGAATAGAGCCCGTTGTAGACGACCGGTTCGCCGTTGGCGCCCTGAAAGAACCACTCCGGGTGCGCGTCGTAGACGGCCTTCTGCGTCTTGCTCAGGTCGAAGCGGCCGATGACGCGGATGCCCCGAGCGTGCGCCTCCCGCAGGACCTCGCCGAAGGTATCGCGCCCGGCGGGCAAAGACGGGCTCGCGTAGTGAAACGCGGCCTTGGTGGGATAGTGCGCCACGATGCCGCCCATGCCGAACAGCAGCGTGTTGGCGGGGAAGTCCGCCAGTTGTTGCACCAACCGCTTCGCGTCGAGCCCCGTATCCGTCTCGCGCAGGTTGGTCTGGACCAGGCGGAACGGCTCCTCCATCCACCACCGGCCCGGCGGCTCTCCGGGCGCGAGTACGCCCGGCGCGGCCAGTTGAATGGCCAGCGCCGCGATCCACGCGCTACGCAGCCTCCCCATGCATCGCCCCCTTCCGGAAAAGACCATTCTGCCTTAGCGCGGGCGCGCGCGGGGCGAGGCAGGTTTGGGGCGGCGGTATCGAAGCAGGGGGAGTTCGCGACCGGAGGGCCGACGGGATGGAACAACCGCACCCACCACGTGGAGCGGGCTTTCAAGCCCGCGAACCCGCTTTCAAGCGGGCTCAGCCGGCCGGAAGGCCGGCCGCAGCAAGGAATGGCCGCCCCACTCAGGCAGCCTGAGGCCGCGGGGCGACCTCGGCTTCGATCTTCTTCGCCTTCGCTTGACGCACCACGCGCAGGTCGTAGCTGGCTTGCAGCCCCATCCAGAACTCGGCGCTGGTGCCGAGGTGCCGGGCCAGCCGCAACGCCGTATCGGCGCTGATGCCGCGCCGCCCGCGCACGATGTCGTTGAGCCGGGTCGCATCGATGGCCAATGCACGGGCAAGCTGGTTGACGCTCATCCCGAGCGGCTTCAACACGTCCTCGCGGATCGTCTCACCAGGGTGAATCGGCGGCAGCGGCTTTGGCATGGCGCAGGCTCCTCACTAATGATAATCGGTGATCTCGACGTCGTAGGCGTCCCCGTCCATCCACCGGAAGCACAAGCGGTACTGATCGTTGATGCGCATGCTGTACTGGCCCGTGCGGTCGCCCTTCAAAGCCTCCAGTTGGTTGCCTGGCAGGGTAAGGTCCCGCAAGCTTTTCGCCTGATCGAGTTGTGCCAGCTTCCGGCGCGCCGTTCTCTCGACCGATTGCAGCCGCCGGGAAAAAAGATCCTCGCTCAGCCGCTCGGCATCCGGATCTCGAAACGACTGGATCACTGCCTTTATCGTATATCGCTAAACGGCAAAACGCAAGAGTGCGATGGCGGCGTCTGCACGCCCGGCCACTGTGGTATAAACGCCCCGGAGGTATCAGGCCGATGTCCCCCAAGATCGTGGTCGCCGACGAGAGCGTTAGAGAACAGCGAGAAGCGCTGGTTGACAAGGTGCTCGCTCAATTCGCGATGCCGCCCAGGGCGGACCGCTTGCTGATCTTCCTCGATAATGACGATTGGAAGTATCTGAAGGACGAGATCGGGAAAGAAAACCGCGGTGTCTATACGCGCCTGCCTCTTTCCAAGGAGGCCGAACCACCCGCATACCTATCTTTTTGCCTGGAAAGGCGGCGAGAGCCGGCTGTCGAAGATCTGATCTACGTGCACGGCTCAACGTGCGCTGGATGCGACGTTGGGCTCTCGATGACGCTTGCCCATGAGGTCCAACACTTCGTCCAGTACAGCACCGCGCAGAGGTGCTGGGCCGCAAGCAATGTCTTGCGCGCGCTTGGCAAGGAGTTCCTCGGGCAATACCAGATCGCTTACTACGCCGTTCCGCATGAACGCGAGGCCCGAATCGTCTCCAAGCGCGTGGCGACTGCCATCTTCGGAGCACAAGAAGTGGCGTGCCACATCGACAGCCAAATCGCGAAGGCCACAAGCCCGTGTGATGAAGATGGCAAGGACTGGGAGTCCGTCAAGGGGATCCAACCAGGTCACGGATATGACCTCTGCCGCGAGACGCGGCAGGTGTTTCGTTCCCTTGACGCCACCGCTCTGCGCGTTCGGGAAAAGGTCGCAGACGCGCTCTGTAAGTGCATTCGCAACAACCAGGAGGCGTTCGCCACGCTCAACATTGACATGCTTTTGAGTGGCCGTTTCTGATGCCAGCAGGGCCGAACGGACTTTGTCGGCGATGTTCTAACCCCTTCATTCCTTTGCGTTTTAGCGCCCTTGCGCGATTTTGCCAAACGAACCCAACGCCTGCGTCTTTTCAAAACTTGACAAATGTGCGATGATGATACTTGATAGAGAGGCGCTAAAGTATGGATATCAACCGCTTCACCGAAAAGGCCCAGCACGCCATCCAGGCTGCCCAGTCCAAAGCGGCCCGGCTCAGCCACCAGCAGATCGATGTCGAACACCTGTTGGCCGCGCTGCTCGAACAGGAGCAGGGCCTAGCCCCGGCCATTCTGCATAAGGCCGAGCTGCGGGCGGACCTCCTGCACCAGCGCCTCGAAAAGGAACTCGACCGCCTCCCCAAGGTCTCCAGCACCACCGGCGCGGCGGACCAGGTCTACGTCACAGGCCGTCTGAACCGCGTCCTGGTCCAGGCCGAAGACGAGGCCAAGCGCCTCAAGGACGATTTCGTTTCGGTCGAACACCTGCTGCTGGCCATGACCGAGGACGGCGGCGCGGCCGGCCGTCTCCTTAAGGAACTCGGCGTCACCCGGGAGCGGCTGATGCAGGCGCTTCAGGAAGTCCGCGGCAACCAGCGCGTCACCAATCAGAACCCGGAAAACACCTACCAGGCGCTGGAGCGCTACGGCCGCGACCTGACGCAGTTCGCCAACCAGGGCAAGCTCGACCCCGTCATCGGCCGCGACGACGAGATACGCCGCGTCATCCAGGTTCTTTCCCGCCGCACCAAGAATAACCCTGTGCTCATCGGCGAACCCGGCGTGGACAAGACGGCCATC
>CAZVIK010000138.1:0-10868 GCA_964627045.1 uncultured Solibacteraceae bacterium
CCCGCCGACCCGCCCCAAGCAAAGAAGGAAGCGATCTACGACAACCTGCGGGATCTCCAGTTCGAGGTCCGCGTGGGAAAACTCACCGAAGAGGACTACCAGCAGGCCAAGGCCGAGTTGCGGAAGGAACTGGCGGCGCTCGCGCCGGCGGACGGAAACGCCGGGGTGAAGGCGGCGAAGTCCCCACAAGCGGCCGCGCCTCCGCCGGGAGTGGTGTGTCCTCACTGCGGAGCGAGGTTCGCACAGCCGATGAAGTTCTGCGGCGAGTGCGGCGGAGCGATGACCGGAGGCGCCGCATGAGAGCCGTCGCGCTGTTATTGGCGGGTGCGCCGTTCCTCTTGGGGGCCGTCGAGGGCACGGTGCGCAACGGCACCACGGGCCAACCGCAAGCGGGCGTCGAAGTGGTGCTGGTCGCCATGGGAGGGCAAGGCATGGCGCCGAGGGCGACGGTGAAGTCCGACGCGTCGGGCGCGTTCCGTTTCGCCGATACGGTTCAGGGTGCGGCGCTGGTGCAAGGGTCCTACGGCGGGGTGCAGTACAACTTGATTCTCGGCTCCGGCGCGCCAACCACGGGTCTGACGCTGGATGTGTTCGAGGTCAGCGCGAAGCCGGGCGCGGCCAAGGTGGTGGAGGACGTCGTATTGCTGGAACCCTCCGGGTCGCAACTGGTGGTACGCCAAAACGTGATCTGGCAGAACACCGGCAAGGAAACCTACCGCGATCCGGCCGGGGGAACGCTGCGCTTCGCCGCGCCGCCCGAAGCCAAGGACACGCTGCGGGTGCTGGCGACCGCGCCCGGCGGGCTTCCCCTGGAGCAATCCGCCGCGCCAGCGGGAGCGGCGGGCGTCTACAAGGTGGACTTCGCCATCAAGCCCGGCGAAACCACGTTCGAGGTCAGCTACCACGTTCCGTTCACCGCGCCCGGGTCCTTCACCGGCCGCACGGTGCAGAAGGACGCGCCGCTGCGGTTGGCCGTTCCCTCGGGAGTCGCGCTGAAGGGCGAGGGCGTGTCGCTTCTCGGCCAGGAACCGCAGAGCCGGGCGTCCATCTACGGAGTCGCGGGGCAGGAATTCTCGGTGTCGATCGAGGGCACGGGAGCCATGGGGGCGGGCGCCGCGACCGGGGAGGAAGCGGCGGATTCCGGGTTCGCCCAGATCCTTCCGCGCGTGTACGACAACGTCACGGCGATTGTCGCTCTGGGGATGGCGATCCTGGCCCTGGGCTTTGCGCTCCTTTTCAGGAGGACGGCGAACCCGGCTGCGCCAGCAACGCCACCGGCTTCCCCCTCGGGCCGGCGGCGGAAATGAGCGCGGTCGCGGCCGAGGGAATCTGGAAATACTACGGAGACTTTCCCGCGCTGCGCGATATCAGCCTGCGGGTGGAGCCGGGTGCGTGCCTGGCGCTGCTGGGGCGCAACGGGGCGGGCAAGACCACGCTGTTGAGGATTCTGGCTGGGCTGTCCCGACCCAGCCGCGGCAGCGTCCGCGTCTTCGACCAGGAGTCGCGCGAACCAGCGACGCGAGGAAAGATCGGGATTCTCGGGCACGGCATCGCGGTCTACGACGAGTTCTCCGCGTTTGAGAACCTGCGGCTCTTCGCGGGGCTTTACGGGTTGCCCGATCCGGCCGGGACAGCGCGCGAATGGTTGGCGAGAACCGGGCTCGAGCGCGTCGCCAACGGCCCTGTGCGGGAGTTCTCGCGGGGGATGAGGCAGCGGCTGGCGCTGGCGCGGGCGTTTCTACACGAGCCGTCCGTGCTGTTGCTGGACGAGCCGTTCACGGCGCTCGACGACCGCGCCATCGCGGTGCTGCAATCGCTGCTGGCCGAGGCGCGGGCCGCCAGCCGCACCATTATCCTATCGACGCACCAGTTGCGTGAGGCGCTGGAATTGGCCACGCACGTCGCCCTGGTGAATCGCGGCAAGCTGGCATTCACGGGCGAGCGTACCGCCGAGATGCTGGCCGATCCGGCCTGGCTCTACCGGACCTACGGCGAAGGCTGAGGAATGACCTTCTTTCGCCAGGCCTGGATGATCGCTGCAAAGGACCTCCGGGCCGAGTTGCGCACCAAGGAGGCGATCAACGCGTCGCTCTCCTTCGCGCTCGTGATTCTGCTGCTGTTCAGCTTCGCCTTTGATCCCACCTCGGAACAGACGCGCGAGATCTCGGGCGGGCTGCTGTGGATCGTGTTCGCGTTCGCCGGGGCGCTGATTCTGAACCGCAGCTTTGCGCGGGAGCTGGCCAACGATTGCCTGGACGCGCTGGTGGCGTCGCCGGTGGCGAGCGGGGCGCTGTTTCTGGGGAAGTGCCTGGCCAACGTGACGCTGCTTTTAGCCGTCGAACTGGTTTGCCTGCCGGTGTTCGGCGTCTTCTATAACGTCGCTTGGACCGCGCAGTTCTGGCCGCTGCTGGCGGTGCTGGCGCTGGGGACGTGGGGGCTGACGGTGGTGGGGACCATGTTCAGCGCGCTGACGGTGAACTTGAGGCTGCGCGAGCTGATGCTGCCCACGCTGGTCTATCCGATGATGATTCCGGGACTGATGGCGGCGATTCAATTGACCACGGCGCTGGTGGCCGGCCAGCCGCTGGCAGGAGACCTGTACAATTGGCTGAAGCTGCTGGTGGGCTTCGATGTGATCTTCACGGCGCTGGCCCTGGGGCTGGTGGATTCCGTACTGGTGGGGTAAGGCGTGCGACCAACAATCCTCTACATCCTGTGCATTCTGGCCGCGGTGCTGCTGGCCGTGGACACGGCGGTCATTCTGCTGAAGCTGCCCGACGAAGCGTCGCAGGGCGCGATCTACCGCATCCTCTTCTATCACGTGCCGGCGGCGTGGACGGCCTTTATGGGCTGCTTCGCGGCGCTGATCGCGAGCATCCTGTACCTGGTGAAGCGCGATCTGAAATACGACGCGGTGGCGGTGGCGGTGACCGAGGCGGGCCTGGCATTCGGCGCCGCCAACCTGGTTTCGGGAATGATCTGGGGCCGGGTGATCTGGGGCATCTGGTGGACCTGGGATGCGCGGCTGACCTCGATGCTGGTCTGCCTGCTGCTCTATGCCGGCTACCTGATGCTGCGGCACGCCATCGAGGAGCCCACGCAGCGGGCGCGCATCGCGGCGGTGTTCTCGATCTTCGCCTTCGCCGATGTTCCGATCGTGGTGTTCTCCATACGCTGGTGGAGGACGCAGCACCCGCAGCCGGTGGTTTGGGGAGGCGGGTCGATGGATCCTTCGATGTACCGGATGCTGTTTGTGAACTGGGTGCCGTTCCTGTTGCTGTTCGTCGTATTGGCCGTGCTGCGCGTACGGCAGGAAAAGGCGCAACGCGAGTTGGACGCGCTGCGGCGGCACGTACACGCGATGTAAAGGAGAGACAGCCATGAATCCCGACAACTTCACGTTTTTGACCTACGGGCTGGTGATCATCTGGCTGATCCTGTTCGCCTACGTGATCTCGATTGCCAGCCGCGAGCGCAAGATTGCGCGCGAGATCGAAAGCCTGAAGCAGTTGCTGAAGGAACCGCGAGGGTAGCGACCGCCGCCGGCGGGCGGCCAAGAGGCGCGGCAAGCCAGGCCGGCGACGGGTCATTCTCCCCCATGCCGATCGAGAGGATACTTTCCGTGGTGCAATGTGCTATATTCATATAGAGAATAGGTAGATTCTCGGAGGGGGATGCGATGTCCGTTGTTGACGAGACTTTGAAGGCCAACGAAGCGTATGCGGGGCAGTTCAAACTGGGGGCGTTGCCGATGCCTCCGGGGCGCAAGTTGGCGATTGTGGCGTGCATGGACGCGCGGCTGACCGTGGAGCAGGCACTGGGGTTGAAGACGGGCGACGCGCACATCATCCGCAACGCGGGGGGGATAGTGACCGAAGACGCGCTGCGGTCGCTGATCATCTCTCACCACCTGCTGGGCACGCAGGAGTTCATGGTGATCAACCACACCGATTGCGGGATGTTGACGTTCAAGGACGAAGAACTCAGCGGGAAGCTGCGCACCGCAACCGGGGCGTCACCGGTGGCGCCGGCGCGTTTCTACGCTTTCCCGGACGTGGAGGCCAACGTACGGGAGCAAGTTCACCGGATCAAGACGCACCCGTGGCTGCCGCGCGGGATTCCGGTTCGCGGGTTCGTCTACGACGTGAAGACCGGGCGGCTGAACGAGGTGAAGTAGGGGGCGGGGCGGCGCCCGGCCGGTCGGACTCTTTTACGCCGCTTCGACGAACTTGGCCGCAGGGGCGCCGCAGATGGGGCAATTGGCCGGCGGAACGCCGAATTCGATGTGGCCGCACACCGGGCACAGGTAGAAGCGCGCCTCGGCCAGATCGGCGCCGGCTTCGACCGCCGCGAGAGCCTGCTTGTAGAGCCCGGCGTGAACGGCCTCGGCCTTGACCGCGAAGCCGAACATCCGCGCGGCGGCGTGGCCCTCCGCCTGAGCCTGGTCCAGCATGGGCGGGTACATCGACTGATACTCGTGGGTTTCGCCGGCGATGGCGGCTTTCAGGTTGTCGGCGGTGGAGTTGACGCCGTCGAGGGCCTTCAGGTGCCCTTCGGCGTGGATGCGCTCGGCCTCGGCGGTGAGGCGGAACAGGCGCGCCACGTTGGGAAACCCGTCCTGCTCGGCCTTGCGCGCAAAGGCGCGGTATTTCTGATTGGCCTGGCTCTCGCCGGCGAACGCTTCTTTTAGATTGTCGACAGTGCTCATGATTGCCCTCCCAGGGTGGCCCAAAATGCCGAGGATAGCACGGAGGGGAGGGGCGCTAGTGAGCGCGGGAGCACCTCCGGAGACCGCGCCGCGAGGACAGAACTACCGCGATTGGAGCGCACCGATCGGGTCCCCCCAAGTGTCTGGGTCGGGCAGGATCCCACGGAGCGAAGATTCTTCCAACTGTGTGTCCGCCGGGTTTCGGGGGTTGACGTGAACGCCCAGCGTCTTTCCGTTAATGGCTTCGATGAATGCACCGGCCGCCACGCGGGACGGAAACTGCCGTTGCTGGAAACCAGAACGATACTCGCCAGAAGCGAGGTATGAATAGGCGACCTCGACCACGTTGTCGATCAGTGGCTGCCCATACTGGCCGCTAACCGCCACCGTGAGGACTCCCGCGGCTTCCACCGTTGCCTTCGTAACCGGCCAGTTGAATGCGGTTTGATACCGCCGCCTGTCCAGGCTCTTCATCCACATCCAGCCTAGTCCGTTGGCCAGCACAAAGACGATGAAGCCCGATCGCGGATACCCGGCCAAGGCGAGGACGAGAAAAGCCAAAAAGACCCCAACGTACACCCAGAGGTAGCGCGGCGTTTTCGCGAACTGCTCGCGGAAGAACATGCCTCGGCCCGTTCCCAATGCTAACAAACGCAGGGGCACGCGCGGCATACACATGCCGCTCGCCGCCGCCCGTCGAACATCGCCATGTTAGGATGAGACCGAATGCCCGAGGTCAGCCGGTTTTTTGGGATCGTGATCCGGATGTACTTCGACGACCACGAACCACCCCATTTTCACGCCATATACTCGGGGCAGGAGGCGCAGATCGGGGTGGAACCGATCGCGCTGCTGGCGGGCAACTTGCCGAGCCGCGCGACATCGATGGTACTGGAATGGGCGGCCATACATCAGCGTGAACTGCTTCAGAACTGGGAGAGGCTGAGGGCCGGGCGGCAGGCAGAGGGCATCCGGCCGCTCGAATAGGAGGTGCTGCCGTGTTTCCGAGAATCGTTGGGGTCAGACCGCGGGGCGGGTATCGCCTGGATCTCCGTTTCACGGACGGGACTTCGGGCGAGGTCGATCTGCAAGAGCGAATCGCCGGGCGCGGCGGGCTGTTCAAGGACCTGGAAAATCCCGCGTATTTCCAGCGAGTCGCCGTGGATCCGGAAGCGGGGACGGTCTTTTGGCCGAACGGGGTCGATTTCTGCCCCGACGTGCTCTACAGCCTGGTAACCGGAAGGCCCAATCCCGCCCTTGAAAGGGTTTGACGCGGCCGGTGTGGAGCCGCCCCGGCGCCGGTGGTTCCCGCCGCCCGTCATCGCGGTTCCCAGGTCGCATCCCGGGCGCGGCTTATACTTGGTCTGAGGGAAGCCGGCGGAAGGCGGCGCGGGGCTTCCGATGGAGAGATGCGTTTGCGGATCAGGATCGTCATCGCGGTTTCGATTGTACTGGGCGTAGTGGCGGGGCTGCCTTCGGCGGGCCAGCCGAAAAAGGCGTCGCCGAACAAGCCGGCCACATCACGGAATTCTGTGGGGATGGAGTTTGTGCGGATCGAGCCGGGCACGTTTCAAATGGGCTCGGCGTCCGGCGACGACGACGAAAAGCCGGTTCACAAAGTCACCCTGAGCAAAGGGTTCGACCTACAGACGACTGAGGTCACCCAGGCGCAATGGGAAGCCGTGATGGGGAAGAACCCCAGCAGCTTCAAGGGGCCGGACCGGCCGGTGGAGCAGGTGTCGTGGAACGACGTGCAGGCGTTCCTCGCAAAGCTCAACGCCAAGGAGAACACGACCCGCTACCGGTTGCCCACCGAGGCCGAGTGGGAATACGCCTGCCGGGCGGGAGGGCTGGAGCCGGACGCGGCTCCGGACCTGGACGCGGTGGCCTGGCGCGAAGCGAACTCGTCGAAGCGCACGCAACCGGTGGGCCGGAAAAAGCCGAACCCGTGGGGGCTGTATGACATGCGGGGAAACGTGTGGGAATGGGTGCAGGATTGGATCGGCCCGTACGCGCCTGGGGCCCAAACCGATCCGCAGGGGCCGCCGTCGGGCGGGCAGTACCGGGGCATGCGGGGCGGGAGTTGGAAGCTGGATTTCGCCACCCGTTTCCGTGCCGCGTTCCGCGGCGGCGCCGAACCGGGGCATCGCAGCGACAGCATCGGATTCCGGTGCGTCCGGGGGCTGTGAGCCCCGCCGACGGGGCGCTGCCAGGGGCGGGGATCGCGCGACTTCGCTCTCCGCTTGACCCGTCTACGACTACAGGGTTCACAATCGACGTGCGCGGGGGCTACCGCGCGCGAGGAGGTTGTGTGATCCGCAAGGAGTTTCTTCAGGTTCTGGGTGGCGCGGGCCTTGCTTCGGCGGCCACGGCAGGGCAGGCGCCGGTGACGGAGTTCCCGGGCACCAGAAAGGTCTTCGACTGTACCTATGAGGTTGGCGTCCCGCCGGAGGCCGTGTTTCCGTTATTGTGCCCGGTTCGCGAGCACGAATGGCTGGATGGGTGGCGGGGCGAGTTGGTCTTCAGCCGGTCCGGCGTGGCCGAGCAAGATTGCGTGTTCCGGACTCCGGCGGGCGCGGGGTGGGCCACCTGGACCACGGTCCGGTATGAACCGCCATCGAGGATCGAGTACGTCTGGATGAACCCCGGCCACCTGGTGGCGCACCTGATGATTACGCTGGCAGCGGTTGCTCCGGGCCGCACCAGGATGCGCTGGCAGCGCGTGTTTACGGGCTTGAGCGAGGCCGGCAGCCAGGAGGCGGCGCAGTGGACCGACGCCCGGGAACGGGAGATCGGGCGAAGGCTGGAGCATTTCCTGAAAACCGGCACGATGCTTCGGGCTGGGAGGGTTTAGGTCTGCTCCACGCCGCCCGGGAGGGTGGCAACCCGGCTGTGCTATCCTGGATGGGTACGAAAGCGAGATTACGAGAAGACAAGGAGCATCAACTCTAGATGGCACTGGCGGCAGACGTCAAAAGCCGGGTGATCGGAACCTACCGGGTCCACCCCAAGGATACCGGTTCGCCCGAGGTGCAGATCGCGGTCCTCAGCCAGAGGATCGTGGAACTGACCGAGCATTTCAAGTCGCATAAGAGCGACCATCACTCCCGGCGTGGCCTGCTGACCATGGTAGCCCGGCGCCGGCGGCTCCTGAAATACCTGAAGGGCGCGAGCCCGGAGCGGTACCAGACGCTGATCCAAAAACTGGGCATCCGCCGCTAGAGTGGTGCGGGCAAAAGCCCATTGCCACCAATCGGCAGTTCACAGCAGGGGCAGGCACAAGCCACGCGGACGCGTTATCCGCATCTGAGCGTTCCGTTCCGGAGCGCCAACCCTATCATTGTCAACTCCGGTCTCCGAAGCGCCCTCCGCCCGGAACGAGCGGTTGGGCTGGAGAAAGATCCCTATGATAAACACTGTTGAAATCGACCTGGACGGTCGTAAACTAAGCCTGGAAACGGGCAAGATCGCCAAACAGGCGAACGGCTCGGTAGTCGTTCGCATGGGCGACACCGTGGTGCTGGTCACCGCGTGCTCTGCGGAGGAGCCGAGGACCGGCATCTCCTTCTTCCCCCTCACGGTGGACTACCGTGAATACACTTACGCCGCCGGGCGTTTTCCGGGCGGCTTCATCAAGCGTGAAGGGCGGCCGAGCGAAAAGGAAGTTCTCACGTGCCGGATGATCGACCGGCCCATCCGCCCGTTGTTCCCGGAAGGCTACGCGTGCGAAACGCAAATCATCGGCATGGTGCTTTCGGCCGACCCCGAAGTGGACCCGGCGCCGCTGGCGATGGCGGGAGCCGCCGCCGCGCTGGCGATTTCCGACATTCCCTTTGAGCATGTGCTCGGCGCGGTTACCGTGGCCAGGGTGAACGGGAAGTTGATTGCAAACCCGACGCACGCCGAGCTACGCGAAGCGGCGCTGAAGATCACCGTAGCCGCCAGCGACGACGGCATCGTAATGGTGGAAGCCGGGGCCAGCGGGGCGAGCGAAGCCGATGTTCTCGAGGCCATCGAGTTCGGCCACGCCAGCTGCCGCAAGATCACGGCCGGCATCCGCGAACTGATGGCCAAGGCCGGAAAGACCAAGCGGGCGCACGTGCCGCCCATCATCAACCAGGAACTCTACGCGCAGATCGACGCCAAGTTCCGCGCGGGATTGACCGACGCACTGAACACGGAGAAGTATCCGAAGCTCGAAAGCTATCACCGGGTGGCCGAGCTTAAGGCCAAGGCCGTCGAGGGCGTGGCCGAAGACCAGGTAGCGGAAGTCAAGGACCTGTTCGACCGGTTGAAGGAGCGTATCTTCCGCGACGAGATGCTGAAGAACCGCCGCCGTCCCGACGGGCGGGCCTTCGACCAGATCCGCCAGATCGACTGCGAAGTGGGGGTGCTGCCGCGCACGCACGGCTCGGGCCTGTTCACGCGAGGCGAGACCCAGGCCATGGTGACCGTCACGCTGGGCACCAAAGACGACGAGCAGCGGCTGGAGTTGCTCGAAAGCGGCGAAACCTCCAAGCGTTTCATGCTGCACTACAACTTCCCGCCGTTCAGCGTGGGCGAGGTGGGATTCATGCGCGGGCCGGGGCGGCGCGAGATCGGGCACGGGGCGCTGGCCGAGCGGGCGCTGGCCGCGGTCATTCCCGACGAGAAGACCTTCCCCTACACGATGCGCGTGGTCAGCGACATTCTGGAATCCAACGGCTCCAGTTCCCAGGCGAGCATCTGCGGGGCGACGCTGGCGCTGATGGACGCCGGCGTGCCGATCAAGGCGCCGGTGGCGGGCATCGCCATGGGCCTGGTGAAGGAGGGCGACGATATCGCCATCCTGACCGACATCGCGGGGGCGGAGGATCACTACGGCGACATGGACTTCAAGGTCGCCGGGACCCGCGAGGGGATCACCGCGCTCCAGATGGACATCAAGGTGACCAACATCACCGCGTCCATCATGAAGGACGCCATGGAACAGGCGCGCCGGGCGCGGCTGTTCATCCTCGACAAGATCGTCGCGGCCATCTCCGCGCCGCGCCAGGACATGTCGCCCTACGCTCCGCGCATTTACACGCTGACGATTCCGACCGACAAGATCCGCGAACTGATCGGACCGGGCGGAAAGGTGATCCGCGGCATCATCGAGCAGACCGGCGTCAAGATCGACGTCGAAGACGACGGCACGGTGAACATCTTCGCCACCGACGGACCTTCGGCGCAGAAGGCCATCCAGATGGTTACCGATATCGGCGCGGTTGCCGAGGTCGGCAAGACGTACCTCGGCAAGGTGGTGCGCATCGTGGAGTTCGGCGCGTTCGTCGAGATCTTCCCCGGCACCGACGGACTGCTCCACATCAGCGAGATCTCCGAACATCGCATCAAGAACGTCAAGGACGAGCTAAAGGAAGGCGACCAGATCCTGGTGAAGGTGCTGGCGCTGGAAGGAAACAAGATCAAGCTCAGCCGCAAGGCGATCCTGAAAGAACAGCGCGAGGCGCTGAAGCAAGGCAAGCACTAGACCGTCTTCGCAAGACGGGCGAAAACGGGAGCGCTCCCCTTCGGGGTGAGCGCTCTTTTTCTTTGTGGCCGCGGGGTAGAGCGCCGCACCAAGCCTGCGTGCCGCGAGCGGCGATTCAGTACACTGGCCAGTGAGATCTGCGGCGTCATGAACCAGCCCTCCAGCCAGATCCACCAATTCGGTCCCTTCCGTTACGACAGCGGTGAGCGCCAACTCTATCGCGGCGAAGAGACGGTGCCGCTGGCGCCGAAGGCGCTGGATACGCTGCATGCGCTGATCGAGCGTCGCGGGCGGGTGGTGGAGAAAGACGAGCTAATGAAGCTGGTCTGGCCGGATACGACGGTGGAAGAGATCGGCCTGGCCCGGAATATCTCTCTCCTGCGCAAGGCGCTGGGAGACGACGCCGAGAAGTACGTCGAGACGGTGCCGAAGCGCGGCTACCGGTTCGCGGCCGAGCCCGCCCGGGTTCGGCGCGGGCGGCGGTGGTGGCTTTGGCTGGCGGCGCCGGGTGTGGTGCTGGGCCTGACGGCGCTGATCTACTGGCAGTTTTTCACCGCGTCCCGGTACTTGCCGCCGGGCGAGCGGGCGCGGCTGGCGGTGCTGCCGTTCGAGGCCATGGACGGAGAACTCGCGCGATCCGGCATCTCA
>CAZVIK010000139.1:0-9938 GCA_964627045.1 uncultured Solibacteraceae bacterium
CCGGCTCGCCGCGTTTCCAAACTGCTCGGTGAAATAGGGGAGCATCGCCTGGAGCACGCGCGGGTCCACCGGGGTGGTCGCGTGGTAATCCATGTAGATCGGTGTCTTCATGCGTTCGTCCTTGACGCCGCCAGCCTTACCAGCCGTTCCTTCGGGGATGGCGTCGACCGCATCTCCGAAAGACTCGTTCGTTCGAGAAGTTGCAGGATGTCCTCGCGGATCTTTTCAAGCGGCCCGCGCGCCGTGCATTTCGAGTTCCGGTCGCAGCCGTTGGCCTTTCCCGTGCAAGAGGTCAGGACCACCGGACCGTCCAGTGCGTCGATCACCTCGAGCGCGCTGATCGACTCGGCTCGCCGCGCCAGCCGGTAGCCTCCATTGGTCCCGTACGCCGCTGCCAAAAAGCCCCTCCGGGTCAGTGTTTGCAACACCTTGGCCAGCAACGGCAAAGGCAATCCGTAGGTCTCGGCGATCTCCTTGGCGCTGGCGCTCCGGCCCGAGTCGCCCGCCGCCAGGTGCAGCAGCGCGATCAATCCGTAGTCGGCCTTTTTGCTCAAACGCAGCATGGCGCGGATATAGGACTCAATTGGTCCTATATAGACTCTACCGCCGCCCGCGCGCGCCGTCAACCGGCCGCGGGCCGCCGCGCCATCGCACGCTCCTCCCGGTTGATTCTCGACTCCCGGGTCCGATATAGTCATAGGTTGGGCCTTAGCGCGGAGGGATTCTGCTGATATCCCATCTAACGCTCCCGGTGGAACCGGCCCAGTTCCCGGGAGGCCTTGCAGTTCATCTCTAGGAGGCTGTTCTACATGTTTAAGAATGCCGGTAGGCTGGCGGCCCTTGTTGTGATGGTCGCCCTCATGCTTTCCGCTCCCGTGTTCGCGCAAGAAGAACACCGGGGAGGCGGCGAGGCGAACCTGGTTCTTCCCGATCTCGGCCAGGCCACGTTTCTGGGCGGGGTCAACGGCCGCACGTTGTTGATGGCGGGTCTGGTGGTGAGCGCCCTCGGGTTCCTGTTCGGCCTGATCATCTTCACGCGCCTGCGCAACATGCCGGTTCACAAGGCGATGCGCGAGGTCTCCGAACTGATCTACGAGACCTGCAAGACCTACCTGGCCACCCAGGGCAAGTTCCTGCTGATCCTGGAGGCGTTGATCGCGGTCATCATCGTCTTCTACTACGGCTTCCTGGTCGGATTCCCGGCGTTCAAGGTGGCGATCATCCTGCTGTTCAGCGTCATCGGCATCTCGGGCAGTTTCGCGGTCGCCGCCTTCGGCATGCGCGTGAACACCTTCGCCAACTCCCGGACGGCTTTCGCCGCCCTGCGCGGCAAGCCCTTTCCCTGCTATGACATCCCGTTGCAGGCCGGTATGAGCATCGGCATGCTGCTGGTCTCGGTCGAACTGTTGATCATGCTGTTCATCCTTCTGTTCGTGCCGGGCGAACTGGCCGGCCCCTGCTTCATCGGTTTCGCCATCGGTGAGTCGCTCGGCGCCGCGGCCCTCCGCGTGGCGGGCGGCATCTTTACCAAGATCGCCGACATCGGCAGCGACCTGATGAAGATCGTCTTCAAGATCAAGGAAGACGACGCGCGCAACCCGGGCGTGATCGCCGATTGCACGGGCGACAACGCCGGCGACTCGGTAGGACCCTCGGCCGATGGTTTCGAAACCTACGGCGTCACCGGCGTGGCCCTAATCACCTTCATCCTGCTGGCCGTCGCAAGCCCCTTGATCCAGGTGCAGTTGCTGGTCTGGATCTTCACCATGCGCGTCATGATGGTCATCGCCAGCGGCGTCGGCTACTTCGTCAACGGCGCCATTGCCAAGGCCAAGTACGCCAACTCGGACAAGATGAACTTCGAGGCCCCGCTGACCACCCTGGTCTGGCTGACCTCGATTCTCTCCATCGTCCTGACCTACGTCCTCAGCGCGCAGATGATACCGGATCTGGCTGGCGACACCTCGCTGTGGTGGAAGCTCGCCACGGTCATCAGTTGCGGCACCCTGGCCGGCGCCCTGATCCCCGAGTTCGTCAAAGTCTTCACCTCCACCAACTCGCGCCACGTCCGCGAGATCGTCACCAGTTCGCGTGAAGGCGGCCCGTCGCTCAACATCCTGTCCGGTTTCGTGGCCGGCAACTTCAGCGCCTACTGGCTCGGCTTCGCCATGCTGCTGTTGATGGGCATCGCTTACGCCGTCAGCACGATGGGCCTGTCCACGCTGATGGTGGCGCCGGCGGTCTTCGCTTTCGGCCTGGTGGCCTTCGGCTTCCTCGGCATGGGACCCGTCACGATCGCCGTCGATAGCTACGGCCCGGTCACCGACAACGCGCAGTCCATCTACGAGCTCTCGATGATCGAGACGCTCCCCAACGCCAAGCAGGAAGTCAAGAAGGAATTCGGCTTCGAGCCCGAGTTCGAGAAGGCCAAGGATCACCTCGAAGAGAACGACGGCGCGGGCAACACCTTCAAGGCGACCTCCAAGCCCGTGCTGATCGGCACCGCCGTGGTGGGCGCGACCACCATGATCTTCGCCACGATCGTGATGCTGACAAACGGGTTGACGCAGAACCTGGACAAGCTCTCCCTGCTGCACGCTCCGTTCCTGCTCGGCCTGATCACGGGCGGCGCGGTCATCTACTGGTTCACCGGCGCCAGCGCCCAGGCCGTCACCACGGGCGCCTACCGCGCGGTCGAGTTCATCAAAGCGAACATCAAGCTGGAAGGTGCGGAAAAGGCCTCGGTCGCCGACTCGAAGAAGGTCGTCGAGATCTGCACCCAGTACGCCCAGAAGGGCATGTTCAACATCTTCCTGACGGTGTTCTTCTCGACGCTGGCCTTCGCCTTCCTGGAGCCGTTCTACTTCGTCGGCTACCTGATGTCGATCGCCCTGTTCGGTTTGTTCCAGGCCATCTTCATGGCCAACGCGGGCGGCGCTTGGGACAACGCCAAGAAGGTCGTCGAGACCGAACTGCGCGCCAAGGGTACCGAACTGCACGCCGCATGCGTGGTGGGCGACACCGTGGGCGATCCGTTCAAGGACACCAGCTCGGTGGCGTTGAATCCCATCATCAAGTTCACGACGCTGTTTGGGTTGCTGGCCGTGGAACTGGCTGTTTCGATGGTGGCCCAGGGACAGGCCATGCTGACGCACATCCTGTCGGCCGTATTCCTGCTGTGCTCGATGGTCTTCGTGTACCGCAGCTTCTACGGCATGCGAATCGAGAGCGGCAGAGAGTAACGCCCGCCGCTGTTACGAATTTCCGCCCGCCGGCCCCGTGCCGGCGGGCTTCTTCTTTTCTTGCGAGCCCTCTACCGGCCGAATCCGGTGTACTGGTAGCCGGCCTTCTCCAGCCGGGCCCGGTCCAGGAAGTTGCGTCCGTCGAGCACAAAGGCGTGCCGCATCGACGCCCGCAGCCCCTCCCAATCCAGGCTCCGGTATTCCGGCCACTCGGTGGCCAGCACCACGGCGTCGGACTCCGCCACCGCCGCTTCCGGCGTGTCGCAGTACACCAGGGCCAGTTCCGGGTGTTCCTTCCGCGCTCGCGCCATGGCGATCGGATCATGAACCTTGACCTTAACGCCGCGTTGCAGCAACTGCCTCGCAATGTCGAGCGATGGGGCATCCCGCAAATCGTCGGTCTGGGCCTTGAACGCCAACCCCAGCAGCGCCACGGTGCGTCCCTTGAGGATCTTCAACTCCGCGAGCAACTTCTCCACCACGCGCCCACGCTGCATCGAGTTCATGTCCCGCGCCGCGCGTACGATGGGCATCGCCAGCCCGTATTCCTGCGCCGTGGCGACCAGCGCCGCAGTGTCCTTACCGAAGCACGATCCGCCCCATCCGATCCCCGCTTGCAGGAAACGCGCCCCGATGCGGCTGTCCAGGCCGATGCCTCGCGCCACCTGTGAAATATCCGCCCCCACCTTCTCGGCCAGTTGCGCGATTTCGTTGATGTAGCTGATCTTGAGCGCCAGAAAGGCATTGGCCGCATACTTGATCAACTCGGCCGACGCCAGGTCGGCCGTGATCACCGGCACGGCCGCCAAACCGTCCGGGCGCGGCAGGAACGATGGCGCCGGGAAGTTCTGCTCGACAATCGGCCTGTAGAGCTGATGCAGCAACTCCAGGGCGCGGGCGCTGTCGCTGCCTACCACGATGCGGTCCGGATACAGCGTGTCGTGCAGCCCGGACCCTTCGCGCAGGAATTCCGGATTCGACGCCACCGCGAACCGCCCGTTGGGACTCGACCCCTGCGCGTTGGCGCAGGCGTCGGCCACCAGCGTCTCCACCCAGTTGCCGCTGCCGATAGGCACGGTCGATTTGTTGATCACCACCGTGAAACCTTGGCCCAGGTTCCGCCCCACATCGTGCGCGGCGGCTTGCAGGTACCGCAGATCGGGGCTCCCGCCCGTGCCGCTGGGGGTGCCCACGGCGATAAAGACGATGTCGGCTTCCGGGATGGCCGCGGCGTAGCTGGACGTGAACGCCAGGTTCACCCGCGCCAGGGCCATCAACTCCTCCAGGTACGGCTCGAAGATGGGCGCCTTGCCCTTGTTCAAAGCCTCGAGCTTGCTTTCGTCCACGTCCAGACAAGTGACGCGGCTGCCAAGGTAGGCCAGCGCCACCCCGGTGGTCAGCCCTACGTATCCGGTTCCAATGATCGCGACATTCATGGGCTACGTTTCACTCCCGGCCGCATGGCGGCCCGCCTGCACGCGCTTCTTCTGTTTGATTATCCCCCACACCGAAGCGGAGGCGGCCATCACCGCCGCCAGCGCCGCGCTTTCCGCGAGCGCCGTCAACGGCCCCTGCGTCTGTCCCACAACTTCCGCCAGGCTGCGCCCGCCCCAGAACGGCCCGTAGATCACAAGCAGGTGGGCCACGTAAACAAACAGGGACTCGCGGCTCACCGTGAGCAGCACCTTTCCGCGTGGCGTCCTCCACCGCTCCACCCAGTAGCACGCCGCCGTCAGCACAAAGACGATTCCGAGCCGCAGCAGCAACGTTCGTGGGTCGGCTTGCCATTCCGGCGTCGAATCCGGCGGCAGTAACCCGAGTGGCGGCAGCAGGACTCCGGCCACAACCATCCCCAACCCGCCCGCCGCAAGCGTCCCCATGAACCGGCGGTCGCGGCCCGCCCTTTGCGCCGCCACAAACCACGACGCGGCCGCCGCCCCGGCCAGCATGAACGCGCTCCAGGGCAGCAGCGGAAACAGGCTGCCCGTCTCCGCGTTCAGATACGCGGCCAGCGGGACGGGCAGCGCCGGGTAGAACTCGACGCTCCACGCCCATGGCGCCAGCGCCGATGCCGCCGCCGCGCACAGGCACCACCAGATCCGCAGCGCCCTTTCCGAGCGCACCGCCACCAGGCTCAGCAACAGCAACAGCCACGTCGCCGCGATGCAGTGCAGCACGTCGGCGCGGAAGAACCAGCGCCACTCCTCGGCCGGGATCCTTCCCATCCGGTTGGGCGCGTACGTGGGAAGGTGCATCAGGTAGCCGATCGCCCAGACCATCAGGATTCGGCCCACCTGCCTCCAGAGCGGTCCGCCGAAGGCGCGCAGTTCCGCCACACGCTTCCCCGCCGCCACCAGAAACACGAACCCGGACACGAACAGGAACGACGGCGCCACCAGCCCGTTGACGAAGTTCAGAACCGTGAACCAGCCCGACGCCCGGCTCTCCACGTCCAGAAACGCATTGAGGACATGCGTCTCGATCATCACGATGAGCGCCCAGCCGCGCAGCCAGTCCAGGAACACCAGCCGCCCGCCGCCGCTCGTCTTCACGGACGTACCCTGGTGAAGGTCACCTCGATCTCTCTGCCGGGCGCGAGCGGAATCGCCACCGCCTGCGGGCGCCCGGTGACGATCAGCGATCCGGCCGCCACCCTCGTTCCGACGACATCGGCCGACTCCCAACGGTAGGCGCCCGGCTCCAACCGCCACAACCGCACCTGGGCCTGAATCGTTCTCCCTTCAAAGCTGTACAGCCGCAACTTCAGCGTCTCGGGCCCGGCCTGAACCACGGCCCGCGCGTAGCTGGCATCGTCAGGAACGAACGTAGCGGCGATCGCCCCCTCCGGGTCGCCGGGCTTGGCTTCTCCCGATACCACGTAGTTCCAGTAGTCGGGCGGCACCGGGTAGTACACGCGGCCGGTGTAGACGGCTTCGGAGGTGAACATGGCGAAATCGCGCGCCATCGACTTCTCGGCGTCCTTCGCCAGGTAGGCCATGTTCCAGACGACCTCCGATGGCAGCGGCTCGGAGTACACCTCCGAGGCCCGGTCCCGCCCCGGCATCGCGCGGCGAACCCCCGCGGATGAACCCGCGGCTGCCAGCGCCAGGCGGTGAATTTCGCCGGCCACGTCTTTAAACTCCCTGGCCTCGCCCTCTGCCGCCAACCCCTCGTCGAAGCGCCGGACGCCCGACGTGGCCGCCGGCGAGCCCAGCGCGACCGCCTGCCAGCCCCATTGCCGCACCAGTTCAGCATCGTCCCGCCATCCGCCTCCCAATTCCCCGTTGGCCTGCTGGCGTCGCGTTACCCACCACTGCGTCACCGCCTCCAGCCGTGCGGCCAGGCGAGCCTGGGTCACCGCCCACTCGGGCGCGTCCACGGCGCCCGGCGCCAGGGAGACCTCCCAGGGAACCGGCTTGGCGTCCAGGCAAAACACCCCGTAAGGCATCCGCGCACCCCGCACGTTCTTCTCCGAGCAGGAGGCCGAGATCATCTGCCGCACGGTCTCGTCTTCCGGCGCCGCCTGGAAGGCCTCCCTCAGCGCCGCCGTGGCCCGGTCGATGTCCTCACGCTGATGCGTCTTGGCGGCCTGCCAGTAGGCCACGCGCGCCTGCCCGATCACCGCCTCGCGGCGCACCTCGGCCCGCGTACTCAGCGCCAGGCGGTCGTAGAGCTGTTTGAGCGGCCCCAACCTCGCCGAACGCTGGCCCTCGAAGAACGGATCGCCCGCGATCTGCCGCGCCCGGTCGAGCCAGACCGGCGCCAGGCGCGTCTCGAACTCCTCCCGCGGCGTCCAGCGAATCGCCGAAAGCACGTAGAGGGACCGCGCGCGCAGCGTGAACCGCCCCGTCACCACCCCCAGCAGCGTTACGCCCTGCAACTCGCCCGACGGACGCACCCCCGCCGGCTGCGCCGCGTCCACAGCCGCGCCGCCCGCTTCCAGGGTCACCGCATCCGTAGCTCCGTCCACCGCCAGGAACACCTCCACCAGGTGCGGCCCCGGGACCTTCAACTCGAACTGCACGTCGCCCTTCAGCGCCAGCCCCCGCCCGAACGCCGAATCCATGAGTTGGCGGTCGTAGGGGGTTTGAGGGAGTTTCACACGCTGAAGCAGGTGGGCCGGATTCAGCCAGACCAACTCGCTCGAAGACCGCGCGCAGTTGGAATCGTCCGGCGGGTCCAGCAAGCTGAGGCATCCGGCCTGCGCCGCTGGCAGCGTCCAGATTAACAACGCTACAGCGAACTTAAGCATTCTGAATTAACTAGGTTACCGCGATTGCGCCACTCACGCCCTCGTCCCACCAAGCCCGGCTGGGGAAAAGCCCTATGCAGGTACCGGAAAACTGCCATAACAGCGTCAAGTCATGGAAAACAATGCTAATACTCGCCGTGTTTCCGCCGATGAACCTAATGCTGGCGCAAAATCCGTGGTCGTCGCGCCCGTCGCTCTGATGATCGCCCAAACCAATCTCCGGCAGGAACCGGGCTTCGCCCACCCGTTGCTACCGGGTGGTGGCCTGAGCGACGAACCCGGTCTCGACGGCCTGGCTTCGCCAACCGTATTGATCCTCGACCAGGTGGAAGTCAACCGGCGTCTGCTCCGGGCCATCCTTAAGTCGGAGCCCTACAACATCGTCGAAGCGCGCCGCGCGCCGGAGGCCCTGGCCATCCTCGCGAGCCAGAAGATCGACCTGATCGTGATGGACATCATGATGCCGGGCATGAGCGGCCCGGAATTCTGCCGCACCATTAAGAGAGACCGCCGCACCCAGTGGATTCCCGTCCTCATGGTTACCAACCTGCCGGGCGTAGAAAACGAAATCACCGGTATCACCTCGGGCGCCGACGAGTTCCTCACCAAGCCCCTGCACCCCAGTGTCGTCCGCGCGCGCATCCGCTCGATGCTTCGCAACAAGGCGGCCATCGATACCCTGGAAGAGGCCGAGTCCATTCTCTTCGCCCTGGCCCAATCGGTGGAACTGCGCGACCACTACACCGGCGGCCACTGCCAGCGCTTGAGCCAGCACAGTGTGGCCATCGGCGTGGCGCTGGGCCTTCCCCGCTTCGATCTGTTGACGTTGCACCGGGGCGGCTTTTTGCACGACATCGGCAAGATCGCCGTGTCCGACGTGATCCTCCGCAAACCCGGACGCCTCACCGACGCCGAGTGGGTCGTCATGCGCAGCCACACCGTCAAGGGCGAAGAACTTTGCCGCCCCATGAAGAGCCTCCAGAACGTCCTGCCTATCATTCGCCACCACCACGAACGCTGGGATGGAAGCGGCTACCCCGACGGGCTGAAGGGAGAAGCCATCCCCTTGCACGCGCGCATTCTCCAACTGGCGGACATCTTCGACGCCCTGACGACCACACGCCCCTACAAAGCCGCGCTCTCGCCCGAGGAAGCCCTGAAGACCATAGAAGATGAAGCCGCCCGAGGCTGGCGCGACCCCGAATTGGTCCGGGTTTTCGTCAATCTCCAACGCGAAGGCGCTTCCGGCGGCAACGGCCGCCCGCCCGAGTCCTGGAGCCAGCTCGAGCTGCTCAACCAGTCGATCCGCAACGAGCCCGTCTCCGCTCAGTAACCTACGAGGCGGCTCCATCGGCCGCCTTTCTTTCCCGCTATCCTCGGAGGTGGTGACCACCGCGCCAGAGCCGTTGCTTGCCGTCCTCCAACGGGAGGTCGTGCAATGCCGCCGCTGCCCGCGCCTGATCGAGTACTGCCGCCAGGTCGCCCGCATCAAGCGCCGTGCCTACCGCGATTGGGAATACTGGGGCCGCCCCGTGCCTTCTTTCGGCGATCCCAACGCGCGCGTCCTGATCGTCGGTCTGGCTCCGGCGGCGCACGGCGCCAACCGCACGGGCCGCATGTTCACCGGCGACCGTTCCGGCGACTTCCTCTACCGCGCGCTCCATGAAGCCGGCTCCGCCTCGCAGGCCGCCAGCGTTTTCCGCGACGACGGCCTCACGCTCCGCGATGTCTACATCACCGCCGCGGTGCGCTGCGCTCCGCCCGGGAACCGCCCCTCGCCCGGGGAGATGCGAGCCTGCCGCCCCTACCTGGTGAGGGAACTCGGCCTGCTGCCTCGCCTCGGCGTGGTGGTCGCACTCGGCCGGATCGCCTTCGACGCCACGCTCGCCGCCTTCCGCGATCGCGGCCTGCCGCTTCGCTTCGCGGATTTCGTGTTTGGCCACGACCGCGAGCACACGCTCGGCCCCGGCCTTCCGCTCCTAATCAGTTCCTACCATCCGAGCCAGCAGAACACCTCCACCGGCCGCCTCACCCGGGATATGCTGGAGGCCGTGTTCGTGCGCGTAAGTCGCAGGCTCGCAGAATGATACACTACCCGGTTTGACGGGGTGATTCACGCACATGCGGCAACGGCTTGAACGCTACTTCGAATTCGAATCCCTCAAGACCAACTGGCGCACGGAGATACTGGCCGGTGTGACGAGCTTCGTCACCATGGCCTACATCAGCTTCGTCAACCCTTCCATCCTGGCCGACGCGGGTATGCCCTTCGCCGCGGTCGTCGCCGCCACCTGCCTTTCGGCCGCCGTGGGCAGCCTGTTGATGGGCTCGGTGGCGCGCTACCCCATCGCGCTGGCCCCCGGCATGGGCCTGAACGCCTACTTCGCCTATGTTGTCGTGAAAGGCATGCACATCCCCTGGGAAGTGGCCTTGGGGGCGGTGTT
>CAZVIK010000139.1:9948-10816 GCA_964627045.1 uncultured Solibacteraceae bacterium
ACTGACCCTGGCGGGCGTCATAAAGCAGGTAGTGGCCGCCATTCCTCAGGAGCTTTACTCGGCCATCGCCGCCGGCATCGGCCTGATGCTGGCGCTGGTCGGCTTCCGCAATTCGGGCATCATCGTCGCCAACGACTCCACCACCGTAGCCATGGGCAACCTTGGCACGCCGGAAACGCTGCTGGCGATCTTCGGCCTTCTGTTGATCGCCGCCCTGCTGAGCTGGCGCGTGAAAGGAGCCATGCTCATCGGCATTCTCGGCACCACGGCGGCCGGCGTCGCCATCCGCATGGTCCACTGGTCGCCGCAGCCTTATAGCTTCGCCGACATCTCGGCCACCGCCTTGCGCCTGGATCTCCCTTCGGCCATCGGCCTCGGCTTCGTAGAGATCGTCTTCGTGTTCTTCTTCATCGACGTATTCGACAACGTGGGCACGCTGGTCGCGGTCGGAAAGAAGGCCGCCTTGTTCGACCAGGCCAACCGCATCCCGCGCGTGAACCGGATTCTGCTGTCCGACGCCACGGCCACCATTGCCGGCTCCCTGGCGGGCACCTCCACTGTGGTCAACTACATCGAGAGTGCCGCCGGCGTGGTCGCCGGGGGCCGCAGCGGCGTCACCTCTATCGTGACCGGACTCCTGTTTCTGGCCGCCCTGTTCGTCGCCCCCGTCTTCGGCGTGATCCCCTCGGCCGCCACCGCTCCGGCCTTGATCGTTGTGGGCTGCCTGATGATGTCGCACATTAGCGAGATCAAGTGGGACGATCCCGTAGTGGCGATCCCCGCGTTCCTGACGCTGACCACCATCCCGCTGAGCTTCTCCATCGCCAACGGCATCGCCTTCGGCTTCACTTCCTACACGCTCTTAAAG
>CAZVIK010000140.1:0-10795 GCA_964627045.1 uncultured Solibacteraceae bacterium
GAAGAGAAGATCGTCCTCGGCCGCATGCTCTACTTTGAGCCTCGGCTTTCCCTGGAGCAGAAGACCTCCTGCAACACCTGCCACGATCTGAACACATTCGGAGTGGACGGTCACCCGACCTCGGACGGCCATAAGGGACAGAAGGGCACCCGCAACTCGCCCACCGTCTACAACGCCGCCGGCCACTTCGTGCAGTTCTGGGACGGTCGTGCCGCCGACGTTGAGGAGCAGGCCAAGGGCCCCGTTACCAACCCGGTCGAAATGGCGATGCCCAGTGAGAAGGTGGTGCTGGCCGTGCTGAACTCGATGCCGGAGTACGTCGAGGGTTTCAAGAAGGCATTTCCGAAGGACAAGACGCCCGTGAGTTTCTACAATATGGCCATCGCGATCGGCGCTTTCGAGCGCAAGTTGATGACGCCATCGCGGTGGGACAAGTTCCTTAAGGGCGACCAGGCCGCACTCTCCGATGCCGAAAAGGGTGGCTTCAACGCCTTCGTCGCGGCGGGTTGCCCAACCTGCCACATGGGCGTCTACCTCGGCGGCAGTCTCTATCAAAAAATGGGGCTGCTGAAGCCCTACCCGGACCAATCCGACCTCGGGCGTTACCAGGTCACCAAGGCCGACGCCGACAAGATGGTGTTCAAGGTTCCGTCCCTTCGGAACATCGAGAAGACCGGCCCCTACTTCCATACCGGCAAGGTAGCCACGCTGGAACAGGCCGTCGCCGAGATGGGCGAGTATGAACTCGGCAAGCAGTTGAGCCAGGCCGAGGTCCAGTCGATCATCGCGTTTTTGAAAACGCTCACCGGCGACATCCCGGCCGGGTATGTCAAACCCCCGGAGCTGCCGAAGGGCCGCCGCCACCCCGAAAGCAGGCTAGATGGGCGACGAGGTCCACGCCAGCCCCGCCCGGGGATGCGCTGGCCCCGGCTCGTGGAGTGTTGTACAATAACGGGTTGCGGCTTCTGGCGTAAACCTTAAGGGCAGGTTTGTCTCCGTAGGTAGAACCCCGAAGAGTCTCCGCAGGCGAGGTTTGTCATGTACGCAGTCATCGAAACGGGCGGAAAACAATACCGCGTCGCTCCCGGCGACGTGGTTCGCGTCGAAAAACTCTCCGGGGAGGTCGGCTCTGAGGTCGAGTTCAACCGGGTCGTAGCGGTGTCCAAAGATGCTGGAGTCGTGCTGGCCGGCGCCGAGACGCGCCACGCCAGGGTCACGGCCGTCATCACGGCGCACGGGCGCGGCGAAAAGGTCTTGGCCTTCAAGTTTAAGCGCAAAAAGCAGGTGCGCCGCACCATCGGCCACCGGCAGGCGTTCACCAGCGTAAAGGTCAACCAGATTCTGGCATAGGAGAGCGACATGGCACACAAAAAAGGGCTCGGCAGCTCCCGTAATGGCCGCGACTCCAATGCCCAGCGCCTCGGCGTGAAGGCCTTCGGCGGCGAAGTGGTGACCGGGGGCTCCATCATCGTCCGGCAGCGCGGCACGCGCATCAAACCCGGCGTCAACGTCGGCGTCGGCAAGGACGACACGCTTTTCGCCAAGGTGCCCGGCGTGGTGGTGTTTCGCGACCGCGGGCGCATGGGCCGTTTCGTCAGCATCGTCCCGGCCGAATAGCCGGTTTCCCCGCGACGAACCGCGCCCCTCTGCGGGCGGCGGGTTTCGTTTACATGTTCATCGACCAGGTTGAGATTTACGTCAAGGCCGGCGACGGCGGCAACGGCTGTCTCGCGTTCCGGCGCGAGAAGTACGTCGCCCGAGGCGGCCCTAGCGGCGGCGACGGTGGGCGCGGCGGCGATGTCGTCATGGTCTCCAGCCAGCACTACAACACCCTGCTGCATTTCCGTTTCAACCCGGAACACCGCGCCCAGCGCGGCCGTCACGGCGAAGGCAGCAACCGCACCGGCCACGATGGCGTCTCCATCGAGTTGCCCGTCCCTGTGGGGACCGTGGTACGCGACGCGGCCACCGGCGAGGTCCTCCACGACTTCACCACACCGGGCGACCGCTTCGTCGTCGCCAAGGGCGGGCGCGGGGGCCGCGGCAACGCGCGTTTCGCCACCTCCACCCACCAAGCCCCGCGCGAGCACGAGCCCGGCAAGCCCGGCGTTGAAAAGCGTCTCCAACTGGAGTTGAAGCTGCTCGCCGATGTCGGATTGGTGGGTTTCCCCAATGCCGGCAAGTCCACTTTGATCTCGCGCATCTCGGCGGCGCGTCCCAAGATCGCCGACTATCCCTTCACCACGCTCGAACCCAACCTCGGCGTCGTGCAGGCGGGCGAAGGCCGTACCTTCGTGGTCGCAGACATTCCCGGCCTGATCGAAGGCGCGCACCGGGGCCATGGGCTGGGCATCCAGTTTCTGCGGCACGTCGAGCGCACTAAAGTCCTGGCGCACCTGGTGGACGTTTCCGAATCCAGCGGACGTAACCCGGTGAGCGACTTCGAGATCGTCCTACGCGAACTGGCCAGCTACAGCGAGGTGCTCGCGGCCAAGAAGATGATCGTCGTCGCGACGAAGCTGGACGTGGCGCAGGACCCCGAGCGGGTCGAAACCCTGAAGACCTTCGCCGCCGCCCGCGCCCTGCCCTTCTTCGCCATCTCCAGCGTCACCGGCGACGGCCTCGATGCGCTGGTGCACGCCCTGGCCGCCACCGTGTTTGCGCCGCCCGACCCCGAATAGACTCCACCCGCTTCCAACGCCCCTTCGGCCGGACTCTCGGATCACCGCTTCTCAACGGAGGGCGTCACGCCACTTCTTTCCCTGTGGTTCTCCCTTGGTTCAGGATGGGGGGCACATCCCCGCGCCCCGATTCCCCGGTCGATCAGACCTTCATCTCCCAGCCGTTGCGAATGAAGGACCTCAGGAGATTGCTGGCTTCGGAATTGTTGCTGAAACGCTGGTTTTTGGCGTCTCACATCAGCCTGACATTGGGGACGGGCAGGGCCGCGGCGCGACGATGGGGCCCGCGGGTATCACCGAGTTCGGTCTCGGAGTCCATGCTCTCATTCCGCCCAACTATGGTGGACCCAGTCACAGAAATGGCCGCGCTGGCGATTGGGACGTGAACGGAAAGCCTACTGGTTTGCGACCGCCGCCATCGCACGGTGGCTGAAACCAAGCGATGGCGGTGGCCCTGAACGACGATATCCGGTTACGGAAGCACCTTGATCCCGATGTTCCGCCACCGCCAGAACCCGCCCGGAACCCATCGGGTGCCGCCGTGCAGTTGGATCGCGAGGGGACCGTCGACAATGCCCCCTTCGGCCCGGTTGGTGGTTTCCTGCGCGTCCGTGATGAGTTGGTCGTTGATCCACACCTGCACGTGAGGAATATCGCCTTCCACGCGAAGCCGGACCGTGTTCCAGGCCTCGCGCTTCCACGCTTTCATCCACGCCGCCTCACCATTAGGGGTCGTTGAACCGAGCGGTATCCCGCCCACTACCGGCGTCGCGCGGGCGCGGGCCGGTGCGGCGCCACGAGCCGCACCCGGAGCCCCGGCGGGAGCTCGCGGCACCGCGCTGCGGATCTGCTCCGTAATCAGAGAGCCCATGCTGCCGCCCGGCAGGTAGTCCATGGTGATTTGGTAGCAATGGCCCTCTTCGGTGCAACGGAAAAATATGCCGCTGTCGCATCCGTAGTCCGGTCTGACTTCCATGTAGAGCTCGAAGTTCTTGTAGGTCTTGTCCGTCAGCAGAATCCCGCCTCCCCCAAAAGGACTCTGCGTTCCCAGGATCATGCCATCCTGGACGTAGAAGTTCGGGGTGGTGCCATGGATATTCGTGCGGCTGGCGTGCCAGCCTGTCAGGTTCTGCCCATTGAAAATGGGCGTGAAGCCGTCGGGCACCTTCACCGGAGGCACTTCGAGGGGCCCCCAAAGAAACGGAATCTGCACGCCCACTACGAAGTTCTTCTCGCCAGCAAGCGCGTCGGGCTGGTATACAGGTTTAGCCGCTGCGGGTGGCTGCCCACCGGGGGCGGCGGGCGTCTGAGCGATGAGCGAGATTGCAGTGCTGATCGCTAAAAATCCGAAAATTGCGAATCGGCGCCACTTGCTGCGCATGTCTTCCTCCCTTTACTCACAAAAAACAGGGTCTTTCTGTCCTATTCGAAGGGTGGGGGCGCTTTCCGGCGCCCCCTTCGTGGGTCGATTAGAGCTTCATCTCCCAGCCCTTCCGCATGAACGGCTTCAGGAGATTGCTGGCTTCTTGATTGTTGCTGAAGCGCTGGTTCTTGGCGTCCCACATCAGCTTGACATTCGGGACGCGCAGGGCCGCCGCGCCTAGCGTCAGCCACTCCAGGTACTTGGTGGCCACGGTGAAATTCGACACGGCCGGCGCCCCACCCTTGCAGGCCCGAATCCAATCCTGCACATGGTTGACGCCGCGCGTCAACGTCTGTGGTGGCAGTCGGTATTCGGCCCAGCGCGAAGCGGGCCGCAACCACACGCCTTCGCCACGGTTCACAGTCGCCATGTAGCCCTTAGTGCCCTCGAACACCGAGCCGTTGCCCGGAGCCCGTTCGCCGGCCGGCTGTTCGGGCCCGCGCCCGCCGCCTGGCATACCGCCCGGTCCGGCTCCAGGCCCGCCGGTGATGCCGGCCCGGGCCGGAGCGGCAGCCCTGGGGGCAGCGGGGGCCCGCGGGACCGGCCTTCCGTTCACATCGAGCACAGCTCCTACCAGTCCCATGCCGTCCGAGGGAGAGCCGTTGAACGGCCGGTTCTTGTCCGCCGCCAGATTGCCCATGGTTGGCAACAGCGGTTCGTTTTCGGCCATTCCCGGAATGTTCTTGAACTCGTTGCCGCGCATGGCCCCGTAAGCGTGGATGGTCAGCGGCGGCATACTGCCGCGCGCCGGGAACTCGTAGATCAGGTGGTAGCTCGACGGCCACTGCAAGTTGTGCTTCCCTACGATGCTCACGCACTCCACGCTGATCGGCGGAACCTGATCCAGATGCAGAGCCAGGTGAGCCGGCCCCATCGAGTGCACCAGCCAGTCGCCCAGCGAGCCGCCGGCCGAAAAATCGATGAACGAGCGCCACCCAAGCATCGCGGCGTTATAGTCACGGTCCGCCGCCGGCCCCAGGAACAGGTCCCAATTCAGCGTGGCGGGAACCGGCTGCTTCTCCAGTCCGGTAGCCGGAATGCCGCGCCCGCCGCCCATGGCCTGGGTCGTCCAGGCGTAAAGCGTCCTCACGTCGCCGATGTCCCCGCTCCAGAGGATTTCGCACGTCGTCTTGGTGCCCTCGTGGCTGAAGCCCTGGTTGCCCATTTGCGTGGCCACCCGGTACTTCGCCGCGGCCTCGCCCAGCAGCCGCGCTTCCCACGGCGTCCGGGTCAGCGGCTTCTCGCAATAGACGTGCTTGCCGCGCTGCATCGCCAGCAGCGACGCCGGCGTGTGCATATGGTCCGGCGTGACCACCATCACCGCGTCGATGTTCTTGCCTTCCGCATCCAGCATCTTGCGGAAGTCGACGTGCCTGGTCGCCTTGGGAAACATGTCGAACATGCGGGCCGCTCGTTCCTGGTTCACATCGCAGAGGGCCACGATGTTCTCGCTGGCCGCCGCGTCCGGCACGATCTGGCTGGCACGGTTGCCCGCTCCGATGACCGCAATGTTCAACTTTTCGCTAGGGGATTTATAGCCTGCCTGAGACAGCGACGTCGTACTGCCGAAGCCGCCGGTTGGAATCGCCCCCGCCAGGAGGGTTCCATAAAAGAAATGTCGTCTCGATACGCTCATCCTAAAGCCTCCCGCTCATCGATTCGAGCGGCCCCGTGCATGTCAGCCCGGGAAACCCGCTTGCCCGTGGCGCTACGATGAGCCCAGTTATTATGGCAGAGTTCCGTCGCCGAGTCCACGCTCTCATTCCGTCCGATCCGTGGAAGATGATGATTTCCTTCACCTTCGGAATCGGTTGCGGAAACGGCTGATCGCGAAATCCGGCCCGTGAACACAGGACCCCAGATCGACCGGCGCACCGCTCGGAGACTGCGCCACTGGCTTCGAGAAGACGAGCGCCTCGGGCGTGACGAAAGTCACGAAATTCGGTTCAGCGCCTCGACCAACCGTTACACCACGACCCCAAACCACCCCGGCGACCTCCCCCGAAGGCACCCTCCGCGCCGTCCTGAGACAAGCGGAAATTGAGCTGGATGCGTGTCTGGGAGCGTGAGATGGCTCAGATCATCCCCGACGGCAATGGTCTGTGGGAAGCCGCGTTGCGGCCCGTTTGGCTTGCAACGATTTTCGTTGACCCCAATTGCTTAATCCTGCAGTATGTGTACAGGTATCCGTTACGCCCGTAGGCGGGCAGGTTTAATGCACGGGCTTCCGGGGGCTTTCCTGGAAGCCCGTTTCGTTTTTTAACATGCTTCGCGTAGCGATCTTGATCGACGGTGGTCATCTGCGTGTTCTGGCCAGGAAGTCCGGCTTGCAGTACAACCCTGATTTCATAGAGAGGTTCGCCCTCAACTGCTCGGTCGAGGGCGAGGACATTTTTCGGATTTTGTACTATGACTGCGCCCTCTTCACAGGGACAGTGAAATTGCCGGTGTCGGGGACCAACAAGGGCTACTCGCAGCAGAGTCCCTGGCTGGATGAGTTGTCGAGGAAGAACCTGTTTGCTGTTCGGCGCGGCGTCCTGAAATTCCGCGGGTTTAAGCCAAAAAAGATCCCCATTTCGACGCAAGCCCTAGACGACGATGATTTCGAGCCGGTTTTTGAGCAGAAGGGCGTTGACATGAGGATCGGGTTGGATATCGCCCTGTTCTCTGACGTTCGATCTGTCGAGCGAATACTTCTGGTCTCGGGCGACACCGATTGCATCCCGGCCATGAAACACGGGCGAAAGGCTGGGCTCCAGATCGTGATGATAGAAGTTCCCGGTTTCAAGTTGGCACCCGAGCTCTTGACACATTGTGACTACAAGCGGACGGTCCAGTGGCCAGAGTGAATGCCGGGGTTCGGCGGCTCTCATACACCAACGTTGTAGAAGGCCCCTCCCCCCGCTGCTATCCTGAAATCTAATCCGCTCTCATAGGAAGGACTCTCCATGGCGCGCTTCGATAAGGCTCATGAACTCATCCGTCGCTTCAAGGCGGACAACTACGTCCACGGTGTCGGCGTGCTCCCCCGCGCGGGCGCACTGGCCGTCGGGCTCGGCAAAAAAGCCGCCCTTGTCCGCGACGCTTTCCCCGGCTCGGAGCCCCACGAGCGGGCGCTCCGGGAATCCCTCGCCGCCGCCGGGGTCGCCCTGGCCGGCCTCATCGACGGCGCTCCCCCCAACGCTCCCCGTGAGCACGTGGCCCGCATCGCCGGCGAGCTCGCCGCGCTCAACCCCGATGTGATCGTGTCCTTCGGCGGAGGCAGCACCATCGACGCCGCCAAAGCCGCCGAGGTCCTGCGCGCCCTGGGCGGCGGCATCGACCAGTACTTCGGCACCGGTTTGGTCGCCAAAGCCCTCGCCGAATCCGGCAAGACGCTCACCCCGCACCTCGCCATCCAGACCGCCGCCAGTTCCAGCGCCCATCTCACCAAGTACTCAAACGTCACAGACCTTGCCACCGGCCAGAAGAAGCTCATTGTGGATGACGCCATCGTCCCGGCCCGCGCCCTCTTCGACTACGGCGTCACCGCCGGCGCCCCCGCCCCGCTCACCATCGATGGGGGCCTCGACGGCATCTCGCACTCGCTCGAAGTCCTTTACAGCGCCGCCGGCAAACCCAACTACCCGCTGATGGAGGAAGTGGCGCGCGAGGGCATCGGCCTGGTGCTTCAGTACTTGCCCAAGGCGCTGGCCTCGCCCGCCAGTGTGGAAGCCCGCGAAGGTCTCGGCCTGGCCACGGACCTTGGCGGCTACGCCATCATGATCGGCGGCACCAACGGAGCGCACCTCACCAGCTTCAGCCTGGTCGACATCCTGAGCCACGGCCGCGCCTGCGGCCTCATGAATCCGTACTACACGGTCTTTTTCGCGCCCGCCATCCAGGCGCCCCTCAAGCTCATGGCCGGCGTGCTGCGGGAGACCGGCTGCGCCGGCGCGTCCATCGAGTCGCTCGAAGGCCGCGCGCTCGCCGAGGCCGTGGCACGCGCCCTGCTCGACTTCATGAAACGCGTGGGCGCGCCTGCGACCCTTGGCAGCGTCCCGGGCTTCAGCGAAATGCACATCGGCCGGGCACTGGCCGCCGCTAGGGACCCCCAGCTCAAGATGAAGCTCGAAAACATGCCCGTGCCGCTCACCGCGGACATGGTGGACGAATACATGGGCCCGGTGCTTCGCGCCGCCGCCACCGGCGATCTCTCCCGCATCCGCAACGTCGCCTAAGCCGCCGGTGATTTGCGTCCGATGCCCCACTCGCGCCGCGGCGCAACCGGCTCACGTGCCGCGCCTCGGGTTCGCTACGGTAGACGCCGGGGTGGGCCCTGGAGTTCCTGAACCGCCCGGTCGACACTTTGGCGCCAGGCGGGATAGTCGAAAGAGCCCCGCACACCTTGAAGCTGGTGGATCTTGGTCGCGGCGTCGGGTCCTGAGAACGGCGGAGTAATAATGGACCACAAGCCGCCGCTTTCGCGGCGGCTTGTGGTCCATTATTACTCCGCCGTTCTCAAGACGGGCCATGCCAGCCGGATCGAACAATGTGGACTTGCGAATTGATCCTGTCCAGCAGAAGGCTACCAGCCGCATCAGTGCGGCCTGTTCTTCGAGTGTGAGGGTGTGAGTCTTCATCAGGTAGTCTTGCGGATAGAATCTGAACATCGGTCTGAGCAGCCTGGGCATATTCGCACGCGTAGCGCGGATGGGTGGGCGCTGTGAATGCCACCCAGCCAACTGCGGCGCGTCCACGCCCGTCAGCCCTACTCGCCTTACGAGCGCCTTACGAGGAACCGCAAAAAAGCAATAGCGGCGGAACATCCGCCGCTATCTGATTGAATATTATGGAGTTTTGGTCGGGCCGCGGGGATTTGAACCCCGGACCTCTTGCACCCCAAGCCAATTAAATCAATCACTTACAGACACCGATTACTGAAAACAAAAGACTTAGCGGCACTCGATTTGGACCCAGTTTGGACCCAATTTCGCGTTTGGACCCTGTGTGGACCCGGTTTAGTGGCTGGATTCACACGGCCCAGGGCGACTGGAACTTCACGTGCCTCGCGCGCACGCGCGGTCGATTCCGCCCTTTTTGTTGTCTCCTCCGTTTTGTGAAACACGAGACGAAGACAAGAACTTTCCCTATACATGCAGATCGCCCCTTCGACGCGGCCTGCGTAGCGTCGCCCGAATGCGGCCTACTCATCGACGTTCGGCCGGGCACGTGGAACTGTCGCCGTCATAGCCAAGCCCGAGTCCTCTGGCAACGCGAAGCCGCGAGTTTGTCAATTACTTCCGGCGTCTGGTAACCTGAAGACGTGGCACGAATGTCCGGAGGCGGAACTCGGGTGCTCGTTGCGGTGCTGCTGCTGATCGCAGTCGGGCCGTGGATGCCTGTACTGTGCTTCGCGTCCGGGCACCTTGCAGTGGAGATGCCCTTCGCTGGGTGCTGTGGCGCCAGGGGCGGGTCTCCCTCGGAAGCGCCTCGAGAACCCATTCTGTCTTCGCCATTGTCAGCCTTGGATTGTCGAGACTGCACGGACACTCCCATGGTGTCAGTCTGGGCTCCCGCACCACAGAAGACCGTCACCCTGGAAGCCGCGCCCGCTTCGGTCCCAATGGGTGTTGAGCTTCGGTCGGAATTCCACGCGGTCTTTGTCCTGAATGGCGAGGTTTGCGGACTCTCGACTACCTCCGAATCCCGCCCTAGTCCCCTGCGCTGCTAGCTGTCTCCCCCGAAGTCTAGGCCCGTCGTCTTTTTTCCAAGTGTAAGAGGTGAAAAATGCCAGCACCCAGCTCGTGGATACGAGCCTTCCTTTTGGCAGTGGTTGTTCTGAATTCTTCTCGCTTGCAGGCGCAGGATTCCGCTATTCCGTCCCGGTTGACCCTGCAGGAGGCCATTCGCCTAGCCACTGTTCGCAACCCGGCGATCGCGGCGGCGAGGAACGAGATTGAGGCGCTCGAGGGGGACTCGGTAGCCGCAAGGCAGCGTCTGAATCCCGCCGTGAGCTTCGAGGAGTCAGATCTCCCGATCCGTACCAATCCAGGACGCTTTTTCGGCACACAGGAAATCACGCTCCGATTCGACTACGAAATCGAAAGAGGAGGGCGCCGGCAGTTGCGCACAGAATCAGCGCAGCAGGCCGTAGATGCGCAAAAGCTCACCTACCAGGACCAGGTCCGCCGCCTCGAACTGGAGGTCAAGCACGCCTTCTCCCGCATCGTTCTGGCAAAGTCCAATCTGGAAACATCGCGCTCGATACTGGAGCAGGCTGAACGAATGATCGAGCTCAATCGGGTGCGTCTCAAACAAGGCGACATATCGGCCTTGGATCTGAACCGCATTGAAGTGGAGAAGCTTCGGTTCCAGGACGACGTTTTTCAGGCCGACCTCATGCTGCGCAACTCAAAGAACTCCTTGTTGGCATTGCTGAACGCGCCCGACCTTTCGCAGGACGTGGACGTGGTTGGCACATTGCCGGTCACCGATCAGATCTCGGAAGCGGGACTGCCTCCGCGCGCCCCTCTGGAGGAACTGTACCGAATCGCCTTTCAAAAGAGACCGGACATAGCCTCGGTGCTCCAGCAGAAAGCCCGGGCCGATACGGAAACGAGACTACAGCGCGCGATCCGATCCCCGAATTTGACGGTTGGCGGAGGATACTAGAGGAACGCCGTCGACAACAGTTTCGTTGTTGGCGTCA
>CAZVIK010000141.1:0-1743 GCA_964627045.1 uncultured Solibacteraceae bacterium
CTACCGTTCCGGGCTCAGGAGCGAAGAAGCTTTGGCTCGCATCGAGGCGGAAGTCCCTACCGAGCACACCCTCCACCTGGTCCGGTTCGTCCGCTCGAGCAAACGCGGAATCTGCCGCGAGCGCAACGCTTCAAGCCTTCGCGAGGACTGACGGCGCGCCGTGCCCGTCTCTCCGCTTCATCAGCAACACCGCGAGCAGCGCCACAAGGTAGAGAGCGCCGCCCGCAAGAAGCGTTCGACTCAGTCCGGCATAGATCGCGAGGAAGATGGCGCTGACCGATCCAAGCACGCTCGACGCCGAGTTCAACGCCCAGGCCCATTTGACCGAGGACTTGTGGACGATCTCCAGCATGGCGAGACCCGTGGGCAATGGCATCCCCATGCAAAACGCCGGCGGGGCGATCATCAGGACGGTCAACGCGACCTTCAGCCAGTTCGGCCAGCCAACTCCCGCTTCGGTCACCGGCCCAACCACCACCGTAAGCAGCGCCACAGCCACGGCCACCAGCGACATCATCGCGCCCAGCCGTTTTCCGGACAGCCCCACGATCCGGCGGCTGAAGTAGCTACCCGCTCCGCTGGCGATCAGCATGGAGAAGATAATGACGGTCAGCGCATAGGTAGGGTGGCCCAGGAAGAGCACAAAGCGCTGGATCAGCGCGATCTCGACGAGGATATACCCCGCCCCGATGGCCGCAAAGTAGAGTAGGTATTTCAGCATTTCTCGATCACGCGGCACGCGCTCCCGTAACAGCAGCGGCGGCAGCGCCAGGATGATCGCCGTCGCGGCCAGGCTGATCGCCAGAAGGCCGAACATTACAGGCACGGCCATGTTCACCTGAAAGTCCGCCCGGGAGGCGTCCGGTCTTCCCCCGCGAAAGAAGTAGCGGAAAAATGTCATGAAGTCGCGAGGTTGCACCGAGTAGAAGAAGAACGGCCGGTTGTCGTCCACCGCACGAATGTTGTACGGGTAACTCTTCTCGAACGCCGCGACGTCTGGGCTGAGCAGCATTTCGGTGAAAGGATTGGGAATCGTCTCGCCGGGAAGGTAGATCGGCTGGAAGCCCGAAGCGCCGATGAGCTGTTTGGCACGCGCCAGATCTTCGGCGGGAAACGGCTTCCGGGAGATCAGGACCGTGTCCATCGCGCCCCAACCCTCCGTGTCCGTGAGTTTGCCCTCCCGGACGACGATCACGTGCCGCCAAACCTCCTTTTCACCGAGCCGCGCCAGAGCCACTCTCGCCAGTGACAACAAACGCAGCGACTCGCGCGGCGGCTCAAGTCCCCATCGCGTGAACGCCAGGAAGCCGTCGTCGGTCAGGCGCCGGAGGTAGTCGTGAAAGGCGTCACTGGTGTAAAGGTTGTTCTCGGAAAGCGCGTACGCCCCGGCGGCCGTGGAGGCCCAGGTATCGACCAGCGTGGCTTGAATCACCTGGTACTTCTCTTTGCTGCGACGCACGAAGCTGCGGCCTTCTTCGACCACGATGCTGAGCTCTGGCGAGGTGTAAAGGTAGCGGCTGTACTGCGGGAACCGTTCCTGCATCACGGTTTGGGCGATGATGGGGTTGATCTCCACTCCCGTCACGTCGCGGCTGCCCGAAGCCACCGCGCGCGCCACATCCCATCCGCCGCCCGGTCCGATGATGAGTGCCTTTGCGCCCGGCCTGAGGGCATAGGGAAATCCGGGGCCGGGCATGAGCAGCGCCTCGCGGTCTTGCTCGCGCATGTACTTCAGCTCGAAGT
>CAZVIK010000141.1:1753-10778 GCA_964627045.1 uncultured Solibacteraceae bacterium
GCGGTCGAGGCGTCCGCGTCGATGTACACGGTGGGGGCGCCGTTACCGGGGTCCGGCGCCACGGCGATCCGCGAAAAACTGTTCCACTTGACGAACTGCTCGTTCTGAAGTGCGGCGCCCTTGGCGTACTTGACGTCGATCACGCGGAACTTGGCGTTGTATCCGAGCAACACCAGGAGCGCGAGCGAGAGCACCACGCTGGCCACGCGGCCCGTGACGCGGCCACCAAGGCTGAACCAGATGGCCGCGCTCGCCGCATAGATCGCGGCCGTGGCGATCACGGTGTTCGGACCGCCGAACGTGTTTAGCAGCGGCACCAGCAGCAGGCAACCGGCGCCCGCGCCGATCAGATCGTAGAAGTAGACCCGGTCCACGCGCTCGATGCTTTCGGCGATCGCCAGCGACACGGTGGTGCCCGCCAGGAAGAACGGCAGAGTGCTCGGGAAGTAAACCGCCGCCAGAGACCAGAAGCCCAAGTCCTGACGGATGGAGAGGCTGAGGATCAGCGACAGCAGCACCACAAGCGAGTTGGCCGCCGCCAACAGGCCGAGTTTCACCGGCAGGGAGGCGCGCCAATCGGCGACGAGGTAGGAGAACACGCCGCCGGCTCCCAGTCCGAACAGCGCGATGGAGATCGCCAGAAACGCGAAGTGGTAGTGAAACACCACCGAAAAGATGCGTGTGAGCGATAGCTCCAACAGGAGGGTCGCCAGCGTTGTCAGACCCACCCCAATGTAAAACAACGGCCAGCGCAGACGCTGCGATCCGGCGGTGGAAGTGCTGTAGCCCAATCTACATGTTACATCGCGCCCATCTCGGGCGCGGTCCGATCCGCGCGTCATGACCGCTACACTGGTAGAGGAGGCACACAATATGAAGCGTTCGGCGCGAGCCAGATGGAGTGGAGACCTTAAGGGCGGGAAGGGCGCGATTTCGACCGCCACCGGAGTCCTGTCACAGACTCCCTATTCCTTCCGGGACAGATTCGAAGACGGCCCGGCGACCAACCCCGAAGAGTTGCTGGCGGCGGCGCACGCCGGTTGTTTCACCATGGCTTTGTCTTTGCAGCTCTCGCTGGCCGGTATGATCGCCGACAGCATGGAAACGGTCTGCACCATCACCTTGGAGCAGGAAGACGGCGGCTTCGCCATCACTCACAGCCACCTGGATCTCGTCGCAAAGATCCCGGGCGCGTCAAATGAGGCGTTTCAGGCGGCGGCGAACGCAGCAAAAACGGGGTGCCCCGTTTCGAAGCTGTTCAACGCCGATATCACGCTGGATGCACGCCTGGTGAACTGATGTCCGGCCCCCCCGCCGTCGGGAGGGAAGCGCGGCCCGCTGCGCGGCTTCGATTTCGACCCGGGGCTGTGGCCTATCGAACGACCGTCTTGGCCACCGACTGGTTGTCGTAAACGTCGGTCACACGAACAGCCAGGGTGTGCTCCGTGCCGGCGAGCCCGTTTAGCGTTAAGACGTAGTCGTGCGCCTGCGAATCGGTCACCACAGTCGTTGGCTCCGCCACGAGCCATTCGCCGCCATCCACTGAATACTCGGCGGATTGCAGCAGGCTGTTTGCGTCCTTGGCGGTCCACCTCGCCTCGATTCTCCCCGCCGACCGTGTGGCCACCAAGCCCGTGATTTCGGGGGACGAGTTGTCGATCAGAAACGGCGGGCTGACAAGCTGTGCGGTGAGTTCCTGTCCCGGCGGATTGCTGGGCAAATCCGAAACCGTGACGCGGAGCCGGTACTCCCCATCGGCAAAGGCGGTGGAGTCCCAACTGAGGTACTTCTCCTTCACTTTGTCTCTGAGAAGCCTCCACTCGGATTCCCCCGCGCCGCGAATCTCCACGCGGCTCAAGAGATCGTCGCCGTTATCGTCGCTGGCGGCCCACCGCGCCCCGATCTGCCCCTTTTCGTATTGCAGGGTGACGACGCCTTGGTCGGCCAATGGAACCTGCGGTTGGGTGCGGCGCGCACGGCCCAGCGGCTGGAGGGTCAGGTTCCGCGACGGAGTCATGGTGAGCGACTGAACCGGGAACCGGTAGTTGGCGGCGGTAATCTCGATCTGCTGGAGCACCGGCGGCGCGTTTCTTGGCAGATAGGCCACCGAAACCGAAGAGATTTCGGGCGACTCTCCGGCTGGCGCCGAAGACATCGTCAGCCGCCATTGCAGAAAACGGGCACGCGGCGAGGCGACCCGTCCGCCGTCGGAGTCCGGCGTCACCGCCAGCCAGGGGCTCCAATCCTGGCGCGGCCTTTCCAGGTTGCCGCTCCGCGTTTGGAATCGAACGCCGCCGCCGTTGGGAGCGCCCGTGTAGGTCAGCCTTCCCCACAGTGAGAACAGCGACGCGTCGAAGACATCGCTGTCGGCGGTGCCTTCCTTTTCCAGCTCGGGTCCAAGCCGGAACACCTTTCCGATGTTTCCGGTGGCTGCGTAGATGCGGCCCTGCCGGCCTGCGGCGAGCGCCGTCACCTGCGTCGGAGAGGCGACTGCCAGCACGGAGTACATGACATCGGAGTCCACCCGATAGATGGTCCCGCGGTTTCCGGTCGCCAACAACGGGCGGCCCTGGGGATCCAGGGCCACTGCGTATGCTACGGCCTGCACGTGATTCCAAATCCGGCGCGCGTAACCGTCAGGTTCGATCCGGTAGACCTCCGATCCGCCGGTCAACATCGGCTGAGCAGGGACGGTCGTCGCCGCGGGCGGGGCCGCGGGCCCCGTTGGCGCTGGCGCTGCCGCCTGGGCGGTGGCGGGTGCGACAGCGACAGTCGAGACGGGGGGAGCGACGGGCGTCAAGGGCAAGGCCGGGGCCGTCTTGTTGGCGACGGCAACGGCGAAGATCCGCCCGTCGGGCCCCGCCGCCACGGCGGTCACTTCCCGTTTAGGCGTCTCGAAGAGAACGAACCCCTGGCCGTCGGAGCCGACGCGAATCACCAGTCCGTCCGGCTCCGTTCCCACGATCAGGTTTCCCTTGTTGTCGACCGCCAGCGAACGGGCGTGCGTCTGGTCCGTCCGATAAAAGACCGATCCCCTGCCGTCGGGCGTGATCCGGTGGACCTGTCCCTGGTCGCCGGTTGCGAGATAGAGGTCGCCCTTGGCGTCGAACACCATGGCCCAGGCGTACTTCGCCTTAGGATCGTAGAACACCTCGGACCTTCCGGCCGGATCGATACGGTAGACCTTGGCATCCGGCGAGGTTGCGGCGTACACCCGGTCATTGCGGTCCAGCGCCAGCGCATGCACCTCCAATGCATCCAGATCCGCGAAGACGCGGCTCGTGCCGTCCGGGGCGATCACATAGACCCGCGCCGCCGGACTCCCCGGCCCGCCCCCCCCGGCGTAGACGGTGCCCTTGGAATCCTCGGCCAGCGCCCAAAGATAGGGCGTCGAGGAATCGAGAATCTCCTGAAACACGGGCCCCAGCGACAAACGCCCGTCGCTCCGCAGTGCAACGTTCTTCAACGTGGCCTTTTCGAATTCCGCGAATTCGGATTGCCGCCACGTGCCTGCTTCCACGGCGCCGGCTTGGAGGGAAGACAGAAGGGCCGCCGTCAAACTGAGGATCAGTCTAGTCATGGTCAATGGTCACTTAACGGTGAACGCCAGCGTGTAGCTGCCGCCGATCACGTAGTCGAAGGGGATGGCAACCTGTTCCACCGCGGTTTCCCTGGCCGTGGTCAGAGAACGGCTGACGGCGGGCCCGGTTTGCATCACGTTCAACACCGACGCGGGAAGGCTGGGAAGCACCTTGTCGTCGAAGTAGGCGGTCGCGCCGGCCGTCAGCACCGAAACGTAGATCTGGTTGTTGGCCCGTTCCTGGCCGATGAGCGAGATGCTCCGGTCGAGTTCGATAAACCGGTTGACACGGGCGGCCGCCGATTGCGTCCGGTTCAGCGTGTCGGCATCGCTCAACTGAAGCCGGTGCTGGCCCTTGGCCAGATTCGACGGGATCTGCAACGTGAACGCTCTCTCCAGGCGCGGTCCCCGATATGGCCGGAGGAATACCTTCACCTGCACTTCCTCCCCCGCCTGCACTTCGTGCTGGGACATCCAGGCGCTCTCGATGGTGGCCGACCGGCGCTCATTAATCAGGTCGATATCCACTTCGACCGACCGGAATCGCGGGGCGGTGACCGCATTCGTGAACAGGCGGTTGAAGCGTTCGGCGAACCAATTGGCCAACAACAGCGGCGCGGGCGATTGGACCTCGCTCGGTGCCTGCATGGTGGACAGAGACAGGCTCCTTCCCCCGTCCAACTCCAAGGTCCCCCGCAGCCGGTAGGTGGTCTCTTCGCCGAAATCGTTGACCGCGGAGATGGAGTTGTAGAGCGTGGACAACAACAGGCTCGGCGTCAGCCGGTCGAGGAGGGACACATCGTAGCGAAACGACTTCTCAGCCCGCACCCGCCCGTCTTCACCCAACGACCGCACCGCGACGCGCACCGGCATCATCTCTGCGCGTCCGCCCAGGACCCCCATCACGCCGCTGTGCCGGTCCTGGCGCAGTTCTCCCACGATGGCCGTCGCATTGGCTAGCTTATTGGGCTGAAGACTGGAGGCCAGCGTCATCAACACCTCGCCCTTGCTCATGGGCATGCTCACCCGGCCCATGTTCAATAACGAATGTCCGAACGCCAGCACCTGTTGGCCGTCGTTGTAGGTGACCGTTCCCATTCCCGTGACGGCCAGGTCGCCGGAAACGAGCACCGCCGCCACCATTTCTCCCGGCTTTAGCGATTGCTCCCAACCGGCCACGGGCTCGCTGCCTCGCAATGCTGCCGTTGCCCCCCCCTGCACAGGCGCCAGGCCAAATTGCTGGAAGGCCGGGGCGACCTCGCGCAGCACTTCCGGCCGGAAGCCGGCAAAGGTCAGCGGCGTCTCGATCGGCGTCATCAACGGCAGTGGGATCCCGCCGGAGACCTGGCCCGTGTGGCCCGGCGCCGGCGCACGGGTGGAGTCGAAATCCGGCACCTCAAGCATCAGTTCGATCGGCGTGATGCCGCAGATCGTGTCGGGGGAGAGCACGCTGATGCGGGTCGAGATGGCGCCAACCAACTTGCCGTCCACGTATACGGGCGACCCGCTCATTCCGCCGGCGACATTGGTGCGCAAAGCCTTGCCGCCCATCTTGCCCACGATGATGTCCTGCCGCGGACCGGCGGCGTTCTTGAAGACACCAACGATTTCGATCGGAATCGCCTCCGGCTCGGTCCCTTGCAGGACGGTCCAAGCCACCCCGGTCATCCCGGCGGAGACTTCACCAATCTTCATGATGGCTGGTTTCCCGATGCCCGGCGGCGGTCCAGGAGCCTCCTGGCAAGCGCCGGCCGCAACGAAAACGAATACGGCAAGTGCCGTCAATGCCCCCCAGTTCCTCATCCAGGCCGCTTCCTTGGCGTGCTACGACCATTATCGGTCAAGCGGGAAGCAGTCTCAAACCGTTGTACGACGGCCGGCGGCTCCCCGTGGCCGTCCACGCACCGTCCCGGGCCGGAGTTCGCAGGGGCGCCCACGCAGCCGTTCCAGGCTTTGGCAGCCGGAATCAGAGGGCAAGCCGGAGGATCTCGGAAGCCACTCTGGCGAATGCCGCCGCCAAGTCACCCGAGGTGGGGGCGCGCACATAGAGTCCCGGCGGACGGCTGGAATCGTAGGAGGCGCTGGCCGGGTCGTTGGCGATCCGTTTCAACCAGGTCTCATCGGGGTACTCGCTGCCCCCGTAGTATCCGATGGAATAGATCACCACATTTAGTGAGGTGTTCTGCCGGATTCGCTGCACCGCGCTGTCGGCGGCGTTCAGCGATGCGTACCCGATCTGCTGGGGTGAATCGACGCGGGTGAGATCGACCGCGTGGTATCCGGTCGTCGCGTTCCCGTAGTAATCCTGCGCCGGCATCTTGAGGACGTCACGGCGCATGTCCGTTTCGTTGGAGCTGTAATAGCAGCCCGAGCTGTTGGTGGTGATGACGCCTTCGCTCACGCTGGAAACGGTGCTTCCCGACGGCTTCTTCACGCCCACGGTTGTGCCGGCCGGAGCGAAGCTCGAGTACTGCGACAGGAACCCGATCATCGGGCGGTTGGCCTGCATGCGATACGTGCACGTGCTCGAGCTCTTCAATAGGTTTAGCGAAGCGTTCGCGATGTTGAAGTCGGCCACCAGACCGTTCGGCAGCCCGTCGGTGAAGAACACGATCAGGTTGAGCGCGCCGGCCTCGTTCCGTTTCACCAGTTCCTGGTAGGCGAGCCAGAGCGCCTGTGCGGTGCCGGTGTTGCCTCCATTTACCGTTTGGCTGATGAGTGTGTCCACGCTGGGGCTGGCGCTCTTGAAGTTCGATGCCGGGCCCGAGGTGGTTGAACTGGGGAACGCCACCACGCTGGACCCGCCAAAGACCAGGAGGCCGATGTTGTCCCGTCCCTCGGCGAACTTCTCCACGAAGCCGCGCGCTGCGGCTCGCATCGCGGTCATCGCGCCGCTCATCGAAGAAGAACGGTCCAATACCAGGACCATGTTCACGTCGCGCCGCGACGAGGTGCCCGACGCCACCAGGTGCGTGGCGTTGTACCCGACCATGCGCATGAAGTATGCCGGCGCGTCGACGGCGGCGTCCACTCGCACGGTGCGCGTTCGATAGGCGCTTTCGGCCACGCTGACGGAAACCGAACGGTTGCTCGTCCCGAGGTGGGCGGCCGGGAAATTGGCGCTGAAGAAGTTCTGCGCGGTGGTGCGGGCGTTGTCCGCCTGCGAGGCGAGATCCATCCCACGATTGAGACTGCGCGCCCCGGCCAGCGCCCCGGCGTCCACCGCTGCCTGTAGTTTGGCCTTCACCGCGTAGAGCAGGCTTGTGTCCACTGCCAGTCCGATGACGGGCAGGATCACGGCCGCGGCCATCACCGTGGCGATGAGCGTGATGCCGTTCGGCTTTCTGCTTGCTTGCATTGGCGTTCTCATAGCGGTCAAAAGACGGTCCGGCTGTATACGCCGGTGGTTTCATATCCCGGCAAACCGAAGTCCGAAGACGGCACATAGACCTCGGATACGTAGGCGGTCTCCCCCGCTTGCAGGCTTAGCACCGAACCGAACCCGTCGGCGCGCGTGCTGGTGTTGGTCAGGTAGTTGGAGACGTCGCCGTCGGCCGCGATCAGCGACGAGTTCGGCGTGCCGAAGGAACTGGCTCGCGCCGAACTGTTGCCGATCACAAGACGGTTGGTGATCACCGGGAAGTACCGGTTGGTACAGGCGGTGCCGGAAAGTCCGGCCGCGGTGCACTGGGCATCCCCAACGAACATGATCGTCGAGAGGATGACAACGCCCGTTCCCCCGGTTACGCGGATGTTCAACCCTTGTGCCAGCCGTTCGATGAGCGCCTTGTTGCCGGCATCGGAAAAGTCGACGCCACGCGAGTACATGTGCCCCGCGTCCCGGCTGACCTGCGTCACCTGGATGCTGCGGCTCAGGTTCAGGCCCACCACCACCGTCCCGAACAACAACGGGAGCAGGAAAGAAGCCACAAGGGCGAATTCGATCAGTTCGTTTCCGCGTTGGCCGCGCCTTCGTCCGGGGCTGACTGGCTTCATGTGCGGACTCCCTCACCGCGCCGGCGGTATGCCTCCCGGCGATGCTTCCATCCGGTCCGAGGACCTGGCCGCGATCGTTATCGGCGCAGCGGTTCGCAGCACGGGTGCGATCCAATTCCAGGTGTAGCCTTCCACGGACACCTCGACGATGTTGCCGCCAGCGTTGCTCTGGGTTTCGGTCAACGTCCCGGGCACGTAGTAGCGGACGTGGATCTTTTCGGCGCCGGAGGCGCCGTTTAGAAACCCCATGGCGTGGCGTTGGACGGCCGCCTTGATCGAGGCATCGTGACCCAGGCCGGGCTCCGTGCGACTGGTTACGGCGTACCGAACCCCCTCGCGCGCCGCATGCTGAAACGTTGCCTTCAGGAAGATGCCCAGGCTGAAGTCGATGATCGCCACCCAGATCGCGATCAGTGGAACCAGCACGAGCGGCAGTTCCACCAGGGCGCCGCCCCGCCGCGACGCGCGCGCCTTCGGCCTGTCAACCTCGAATCTCACCTGTGACTTCTATTTGGCCGCAAAGCAGGCTTAGCCGCCATCCAGCGTTTGTCTGAATCCGAAGGGTTGCTTCGCCTACAAGCGTCATCAGGCGCGCGCAGGAGCGTCCAGGAGAGCTATCCTAACTGATTGATAATAAAAGCCTTGTTCTCTAGACGCCCTGGCCGCTCGCCAGCTTCACAAGAAAGCCGTGCAGCCGGTGAAAGAACGACGCGTCTTTCCAGAACATGTACGGGCAGAACCCCTCGATCACTCGAATTCCCCTGGACTTGCAGAACCCGACGGCCTTCCGGCTGACCGCCCCGGCGCCAACCGCACGGTACAACCAGACTCGGGGGACGCTCGCCGCGGCGCAATCCACGACCACGGATTCCGTTGTCGCGCCCGGCGTGAGGATCAGCACCCCATCGACCGCCGGAGCGATGTCCTGGACGCGGTGGAAACAGGGATGCCCGTCGAGCGCCTCGCTTGAAGGGTTGACCGGAATGGCGTCGTAGCCCCTCCGGACAAACTCGCGGAACAGCGCGCGCGTGAAGTCCTTTTCGTTTCGCGATACCCCCACCAGCGCCACCCGCTTCTGGCGCAGGAAGTCGTCAATTTCGTCCCGGACGTTCATGGCTCTCGATCCACTATACCCTTCTCTTGACAGGGCGAAGCTTGACCCTCGTTTGTTTCATCGGTTAGCCTTCAGAAGGGAGAAAGCACTCAAATGATAATTCTGCTTTTCGGCCCTCCGGGTTGCGGCAAGGGGACCCAGGGGGCGGTGATCACGGGAGTCCTCGGGGTGCCGGCGATTTCCACGGGCGAGATCTTCCGCGCGGAGCTGAAGGCCGGCACGCCACTTGGCAACGCCGCCAAGGAAATCATGGCCAGCGGCGGGTTGGTCGGCGACGACATCGTCAATGCGATGGTGAGCGGCCGGCTGCGCCAGCCGGATTGCCGGAACGGCTT
>CAZVIK010000142.1:0-10618 GCA_964627045.1 uncultured Solibacteraceae bacterium
CCGCTTCGATCTGGCCTGAGGGCCTCCGGTAATCTGAGCGGCCGGCCTCGGCGGTGGGACCTGTTCCCGCTTCCCAGGCCGGCCGCCTTCCCTGCCCGCCTCGATTAAGCGAGCCGCCCTCAGCGCGCCGCTTTGCGGCGTCTCCCGCGCATCACCACCTGGTATTCCTGAACCTCGAAGCCCGCCAACCCCGCCTGCCCGGTCACCGTCACGGCGTCCCATGGCACGTCGAAAACGGCGCCCGAATCGCGGTCCACAAAATGGTGGTGCGGCTCAACGTGAGGGTCGAAGACCACGGTTCCCCCGTTCAGTACCTGCTCGCGGAGCAGGCGTTTCGCCACGAACAGGTTGAGTGTGTTGTAAATGGTGGCGCGCGATACGGTGGGGTGCTTCCGCTTCACCTTCGCCCAAACCTTCTCGGCGGACGGATGCGAGGCATCCGAAAGCACCGCCTGCGCCACGGCGATCCTCTGTGGCGTCGGCTGAATGCCGTGCTGCCGCAATCTGGAAATGGCGTCTTCCACCCACTTCTAGACTATATCTAAGCTTGGATTCAGTCAACCGGCGGCGCGGCGGAGGTGCGGCCCCTGGCTCCATCGCGTGGCCCGGCGGGCGGGACCGCGCGGCCCGTCCCGCTCGCCTCGCGGCTGCCCGCAAGGCCGGCGCCCGCGGCTAGGTTAGAATGGGATTGACCGAACCACCCGCGGGGAACGGGCGGAAGCAACTGTTCTCTGTGTCTCCCGCGAGGCCCACGGAGCGGCCGCGCCTGGGCGCGCTCCGCCGGACGCCGTGTTCACCGGTGCGCAGGTAACCGGCGGCCATCCGGACACGTCCATGGCGGTCTTCAGGCGTTATCGAGGTGGTGTTTGATGCGCTGCGTTCTTTTTCTGTCTGTGGCTGTGCTCCTGCTGGCGCCCGTGGCCGAGGCCCAGGTCTTGACGGGCTCGGGAACCGTCCACGGAATCGTTCTCGATCCCTATCACGAGGGGCTGCCAGGCGCCGACGTCAGGCTGACCAATCCGGCGCTTCGGGTACAGCGCCTGATGGAGACCACTCTCGACGGCCATTTCATGGCGCCCGCCGTCCCGCCCGGACGCGGCTACCAGTTGGAGATCCAGCGCAAAGGCTTCCATGAATGGGAGTCCGGCGAGTTCGAAGTCCGCGTCGGCGAGACGATCGTATTCGAAATCATGCTCGGTGAGACCGAAGCGCAGGAAAGCGAGGTTAAGACCGCCTCCTCCCACTTCACCGAGGATCCCGCTTACGCGCCGTCGCTTGTGCTGACGCGTTCTCAATTGGCCGCCCTTCCGATTCCCGAATACCGCCTGGAGAGCCTGGTCGCCCTGCTGCCCGGAGTCGCCTGGGACTCCCGCCTCTCCGATTTCGGCATGCGAGGGCTGCCCACACCGGGCCGAACGCTGATTGACGGGGCTTCGGCGACCAAGGATGTTCGCCTAGCCGCCGGAGTCACCCCCGCCGCCGTGGAAGGCGTCTATCTCGCGAACATCGGCTTTCCCGCGGAGTTGGGCAACACCATGGGCGGCGCCGCCAGCATCGCCACGCGCGGCGGCGAGCCGGAGTTTCACGGCGCGGCCTACGGTTACCTCCTGAACCGCAGCCTCGGATCGTTGCCGCGTTTTGGTCTGGGCCACAATTTGGGCGCCAACGGGTCCGTGGCGGGCGCCAATCTTACCGGGCCCTTGCGGGGCCGGAACACGTTCTTCTTCGGCAACTTTGAAAACCGCAATCTGAAGTCGTTCTCTCTGAACCGGATCACCAGCCCGCTCATCGCCGATTCGGCGGGCAATGCCGTGGCCCTCTCCAACTGCACGGCAGCCACGGCCCCGTGCCAGGCCGCCGCCACGCTGATTCAGAGCCGCATGAACGTCCTGGTGCCTCAGTCGGCCGCTTCCAACGCAGGGCTCGTCCGCATCGACTGGCACCCCAGCGAGTGGAACGCCTTCCGCGCGGTGGCCCAGGAGACGCACGAACGCTGGCCCGCCGGCATGCGGACCGGTATCGTCGCGCCCAACGGCGGCGCGTTGGGGCAGCTCGGCATGAAGTCAATGACCCGGGTGGTCAAGCTCGGCTGGACCGCTTCGATCGGAGCGGGCGGTTCCAACGAGGTCACTTTCGGCGCCTATCGCACACGCCTGGCCTCGTCAAATAGTGAGACCGGTTTTTCGACCGGCTCTCTCGGCATCGACGTCGCGGGCGCCACCGTCGGCGCGCCCGACCGGTTCGCCAGCAGCATCCGCAAGTGGCGCCGCAACGAGCTGGCCGACCAGATCAACTTCGTGGCCGGCGCGCATCGTTTTCAACTCGGAGTCAACTGGTCGCAAAGCCCGCACTGGGTCAATGAACTGCGGGACGGTGCGGGCCGGTACGCCTACGCCTCGCTCACCGACTTCGCCCTGGACGTCAACGGCGGGGTCAAGAATTATATGGCGTTTTCGCAAACCCTCGGCAACGCCGGCCGCCGCTTCCGCTTCCGCGAAGTCGACATCTACTTCCAGGACACTTGGCGTGTGCAAGCACCGCTGACGGTCACCTACGGCGTGCGTTGGGAACGCGAGGGCCTGCCGCAACCCCAGGCGCGCGATACTTTTTACTACCGCACCGGTGACATCCCCATCCGTAACGTCAATTTCAGCCCCCGCGTAGGCGTGGCCTACAAGCTCAGCGAGCGGATCACCGCGCGTGTCGGTGTCGGCATGTACTACGTGTCTTTCCCGGCGAGCTTCATCGACACCCTGACCCAGGGCCACGCCAAGTTCACCCCGAATCTGGCGATCGCCAAGACCAGCGCCACGGGTCCGAAGTTTCCCGGCGTCGTCACTGGAATCGGCACCATTCCCACGGGCTCGAAGGTGTTGTCTTACGCCGGGCCCAAGTTCCAAAATCCGTTCACCCCGCAGGTCTCCCTTTCGCTGGAGCGCGAGATGGGGATGGGCTTCGCCGCCTCGGTGCGCTACTTCTCCAGCCCGGGCCGCAAGCTTCTCGCCGCCCGCGACATGAACCTCACGGAAAGCAACACCAGCCGCACCCTCACCATCCTGGACTCGTCCGGAGCCAAAGTGGATGAATTCAGTTCACTCGTTTGGTCCGGCCGTACCAACTCCGGCCTGGGGCGTGTTTGGGAGGTCAACAACGTCGGGGCTTCCACCTATCACGCCGTCGTGTTTCGGGTGGCCAAACCCCTGACCCGCACCTTCGGAATGGAGACCACCTATACCTGGTCGCGTGCCCGCGGCAACGTCGGCGGACCGTGGGCTCTCACCGGCGTTCCCATGAGCACGTACAACGGCTTCCCCGCCAGGGACGCGGGCCCCTCCAACACCGACCAGCGTCACCGCGTGGTCTCGGTATGGACCTTCCAGCCGGACTTTTCCCGTAGCGCGTCGTCCGCAATTCGAACGCTGGCCGGCGGATGGCAGTTCTCGGCGATTGCCACGTTCGCTTCGGCACTGCCCGTTACGGCCACCGTGCAAACCCTCGGCCAGCAGTTCACCACTACCAGCAGCCTCACCAACATCACGATGCCGTGGATCTCCTCGGTGAACGGCGCCGGGCTTTGGGATCGCGTTCCGTTCTGGGAGGTGAACACCCTGCGACTGGGTGAGGAGTACAACGTGAATCTGAGGGCGGCGCGTTCAATCCCCTTCGGAAAACGCGTTTCCGGAATCCTGGGGGTGGAGGTGTTCAACGTGTTTGACAACCAGTTCACTACGGGCGTGAATCAGGTGGCCTACTCGGCCACAGCCGGAGTTTTGAAGCCGGTCGCCGGGTTGGGAACCGCGAACTCGGCCTCCGCTCCACGCAGCGCCCAGGCTTCTTTCCGCCTGGAATTCTGACCGGCGCCGGGATCTCCCGGCCCGCGCTAGAAGACCTGCTTTGCGGCGTTCTCTTGCTCGGCGTACTCCTTCAGCCGGTATTGGAGCTTGCGAAGGCTGATTCCCAGTTGGCGGGCCGCGTGGGTCCGGTTGCCGTGGTTGGCTCGCAGGGCGCCCTCAATCGCGGCTTTTTCGATTTCCCTGAGCTTCACCGGGACGGGCGCCGGCGTATTTCCATTCGCCGGGCTGTACTCCTCCCACCGTGCTACGGCGGCTACGTTGAAGCCGTGGGAGCGCAGGTCCTGTTCCTGTCTCGCCCGCGCTTCCGGGTTCTCTTCGATCAGCACGATCTTCCCCATTACCCACTCCTCAGGCGGAATTTTCCTGGTGATTGGATGCGCCTTCTGCGCGGAAAGTCGCGCGATTCGCTCACCTTGCGTTTACCCGTGCAACTTCCTCTACTCACTTCGCCCTCAACGCCCGCGCCATTTCACGCACGGCGGGCGCGTTGCGGTCGTCCGGATGGCGCTCCAGAAAATCGTCTAGTTCCGCGAGTGCGGCGGCCACGTCCCCTTTTCGAAAGTAGATGTTCGCCAGAAATCGCTGAGGGTGGGAGAAGTGATTCGGATCTATACGCTTGGCCTCGAGCAGGTACTTCAACGCGGGTTCAAACTGATTCAGAAAGTAGTAGTTCATGCCCAACTGAACGTTGGCCAACGCATCGCCCTTGCCCTGCGCCACCGCATAGCGGTTAATCTCGAGCGCCTCCTCGAACCGTCCCATTGTGACCAGCACACCACCCAAATTCACCGACGGGAGATAGGCGGCCGGTTCGTGCCGGAGCGCGGTGCGGAAGAAACGCTCGGCGTCCTGGTACCGGCCTTCGTGGTAGGCGATCGTGCCCAGGTTGTTCCAGGCCTCGACGTACTGCGGCGCTCGCTGGACGGCGCGCTCCAACCGCTTGATGGCGGCCGCAACCTGTCTCCGCGACAGCAGCGCCTGTGCTTCGCCGAAGTCGCGCTTCGCCGAATCCGGGATGCTCAACTCGCGCGCCGAGATGGCGTGCGCCCGCTCGAGCGCCTCGCGGCTGGCGGCGGCGCCGATGGGCACCACCACGGGGACGCGGCGATTCTTCCCCGCCAGTCCCGCGCTGACTTCCACCGTCAGGCGGATCTCGTTGGTGCCGGGAGCGAAAGCGATCAGGGTGTAGGGCCCCGGAACCAATCCCTTGAAGCGGAACCGCCCCTTGCCGTTGCTGCGCGTGTTGGCGGCAAAGGGCGACGACGCGCCGTGCAACGAGACCAGGACGCCCTGGCGAGGCGGTTCCAACCGCCCTTCGATCTCGTAGGTTGCCGCCGCAAACGCCGCCGCCGTAACGCCGAGCAACAGGGCGGCCACTCCCGCGGTTCGCATCGCCGCCGCTGGCACGCGCCTTCCCCCCTCCAACGACAATTGAAACACACCCAAAGTAGCGCCAGCCGGCGCCCCGGCGGCGCGCCGCCCATCCTGTTGCAGAAAGCTGCTACCGGTCGAGCCAGCGGTTCAATATCGGGGCGTACGCATCGACGCGCCGGTCGCGCAGGAAGGGCCACTCGCGGCGGGTGCGCTCCACCTCGACCGGATCGCACTCGACGATCAGCGTCTCTTCCTGGTCCACCGGGGCCTTGGAGACCATCTTTCCGAAGGGATCGGAGACGAACGAATGGCCCCAGAATTCGAGCCCCGCCTCGGCGGTACCCTCGAACCCCACGCGGTTGACCGCCGCGATGTAGATGCCGTTGGCGATGGCATGGCCGCGCTGCACGGTGCGCCATGCGTCCAACTGCCCCGCCCCGCGCTCGTCTTTCTCGGCGGGGTGCCATCCGATCGCCGTCGGGTAGAACAGAATCGAAGCGCCGCCCAGCGCCGCCAGCCGCGCGCCTTCCGGATACCACTGGTCCCAGCACACCTGCACGGCGATGCGCCCGAAGCGCGTGTCGAAGCACGGCGCGCCCAGGTCGCCCGGCGCGAAGTAGAACTTCTCGAAGTAGAGCGGATCGTCGGGGATGTGCATCTTACGGTAGACACCCACGGTGACGCCCGCGTCGATCGCCACGGCGGTGTTGTGGTACAGCCCGGGCGCCCGCCGCTCGAACACACTTCCTATGACCACGATGCCGAGTTCCTTGGCAAGGCGTGCCAGGGCCTCCGTGGTGGGCCCGGGAACCGGCTCGGCCAGGGCGAACAACTCGGTCTTCTCCTCGCGGCAGAAGTACCGCGTGCGGAACAACTCCGGCAGGCAGACGATCTGGGCGCCGCGGCCCGCCGCCTCGCGCACGCGCCACTCGGCTTTGGCGAGATTCTCGTTAGGGTCCGCCGCGCAGGACATCTGCACCAATCCAATCGTGAAGCGGGAGTCGCTCGGGGCCATGTCCCGATTGTTCCACACCACGCCGAAGTCGAGGAAGCGGCACTCGCCGCCCATCGCCCGCTCCACCGCCGCGCCGCCAGGGGCTTGGCGCGGGACGCCCAGTCGCGCCACAATCAGCCTATGAAGATCGCGGTCCTCGGGCTCGGCTTCATGGGCTCCACTCATCTGAAGATTCTGAAAGGAATCCCGCAAGTCCAGGTTGCCGCCGTCGCCAGCGCGGACCCCGCGCAGCGCGCGGGCGACCTCAGCCGCGTAGCCGGAAACCTCGGCGCGCCGGGCGAGGTCATGGACTTCACGGGCATCGGCACATATGCCGAATGGAGCGACGCCCTCGCGCACCCGGGCGTCGAGGCCGTCGATATCTGCCTGCCCACGCACCTCCACGCCGAGGCTGCGCTGGCTGCGCTCCGGGCCGGCAAGCACTGCCTGGTAGAAAAGCCCATGGCCCTCGACAGCCGCGAGGCCGCCTCTATGATCGACGCTGCGCGTGCCGCCGGGCGCATTCTGATGGTCGGCCAAGTGTTGCGCTTTTTCCCCGCCTACACCGCCTTGGTCGGCGTGGTCCGGTCCGGCAAGCTGGGGCCTATCCGCTCCGCCGCGTTCCATCGCCGCTGCGCCGCTCCGCGCTGGAGCCCGTGGCTGCTCGATGAGAGCCGCAGCGGCGGCGCGGCCTTCGACCTCCTGATTCATGACATCGACATGTGCCTGCGCCTCTTCGGCGCGCCGCAGTCGGTTTCGGCCGTGGGTTTCCAGAACCTCGCCAAGGGCATCGACCGGATCGACGCCCAACTGTATTACGGCGACCTGACGGCGACGGTCGGCGGCGGCTGGTATCCGGCGGATTCGCTTCCCTTCTCGATGGAGTACAGCCTGGCCGGCGACAAGGGTGTGCTCGAATACAGAATGGCGGACGAGCCGCCGGCGCTCTACCCCGCGGCCGGTGGCCGCGAGCCGTTGCCGCTGGTGGAAACCGACGGCTACCGTGCCGAGGTCGAGTACTTCGTGGATTGCTGCCGCCGGAAGAGGCAACCGGAGTTGTGTCCGCCGCAGGAATCGGCCGCCGCCCTTCGCGTCGCCGAATGCCTGCGGGCGTCGCGCAGCCGGGGAGGAGAGAGGATTTCATGCGAGTGAGAAGCGATCTGGAAGTCGGCGTCATGTTCTGGGCCGGAGACGACCCCGCCGCGACCATCCGGCAGGCGGCATCCGTGGGCGTGACCTGCGGCCAGTTGGGAATTCCCCCGAGCATGGATCTCGCGGGGGCCGCCGCCGCGTGGTGCGCCGCATTGGAGGAGGAACGCTTCTCGCTGGCCACCGTGTTCGCGGCGTATGCGGGGGAAAGTTACGCCGACATTCCCACCGTGCAGCACACCGTCGGCTTCGTGCCGCCTTCGACGCGCTCCGAGCGCGAGGCCCGCACGATCGAAATCGCCCGCTTCGCCGCTGAGCTCGGTGTCAGGAGCATCGCTTGCCACATCGGTTGCGTGCCGGATGACCTGGCGGACCCCGCCTACGCCGCCGTGCGCGACATCGTACGGCGCGTGGCGGACGAGGCCGCCCGTCACGGGCAGACCTTCGCCCTGGAGACCGGCCAGGAGCCCGCCGCCGCGCTGGCGCGCTTCATCGCGGACGTCGCACGCCCCAACGTGCGGATCAACTTCGACCCGGCCAACATGATCCTCTATGGGACGGGCGACCCGATCGAGGCGCTGGACCTGCTCGGGCCGCTGGTCGTATCGGTCCATGCCAAGGACGGAGACTGGCCGCGACGCGACACGCCGGGGGCGCTTGGCGTGGAACGCCCGTTGGGCCGGGGTGCGGTGGGAATCGAACGGTTCGTCCGGAAGCTGAGGGAGATCGGCTACCACGGTACGCTGAACATCGAGCGCGAGATCCCAGATCCGGAACGGAAGTGGCGTGACGTGGCCGAGGCCGTGGAGCGTCTGCGCCGCCTCATCTGACGGACGTGCGCGGCCGGGTCGCCGCGCCGCGCCCCGCTAGGCCACTTCCTGATCTTTGTACTGAAGCTGATAAAGCTTCCAGTAGATACCCCGTTGCGCCAGCAACTCCTGATGCGTGCCGGATTCCCTCAGCCGTCCTTTGTGCATCACCAGGATGCGGTCGGCGCGCTGGATGGTGGACAGCCGGTGGGCGATGAGGATCGAAGTGCGTCCCTGGACCATGCGCGCCACGGCGTCACGGATGCGGAATTCGGTCTCGGTATCGACGCTCGAAGTCGCCTCGTCCAGGACCAGGATGCCGGGATTGTGCGCCAGCGCACGCGCGAAGCTGATGAGCTGCTTCTGCCCGGTGGACAGGCCGGCGCCGCGTTCCCGGACCTCATGGTCGAATCCATTCGGCAGAGTCCGGATGAAATCGATCAGGTTGACCTGCGCCGCCGCGCTTTCCAGGTCCGCCGTGCCGATGCCGTTTGTCCCCAGCCGGATGTTGTCGCCGATGGTGCCGGAAAACAGGAACGGGTCCTGGAGGACAAACCCGAACCGGCGGCGGAGATCGCGCGGGTCGTAGTCGCGCAGATCGGCGCCGTTCAACCGGATGCCGCCGCGCTGCACATCGTAGTAGCGCAGCAGCAGGCTCATCAGCGTGGTCTTCCCCGCCCCCGTGTGGCCAACGATAGCGACCGTCTCGCCCGGCTCAACCGCAAAGCTCACGTCGCGCAGCACCCAGTCTTCGCCCTTGTAGGCGAACCAGACGCCGTCGAACTCGATCCGCGAAGCGGCCGCCGGAACCGTTTTCGGCGCGGCCGGAGCCGCCACAGCCACCGGCGTGTCCAAAAGCTTGAATACACGCTCGGAGGCCGCCATGGCCGATTGCAGCAGGTTGTACTTCTCGCTCAAGTCCTGGATCGGCCGGAAGAACCGCATTCCGTACTGGAAGAACGCCACCATCACGCCCAGGCTCAGAGTCCCTTCGCGCACCTGGTAGCCGGAGTAGGAGAGCAACAACGCCAGCGTCAGCATCCCCAGAAACTCCACCACCGGGTAGAACCATCCGTAGGCGAAGATGGTGGATTTGAACGCCTCCAGGTGGTCGCGGTTAACACGTTCGAACTCCGCGCGGCTGCGTTCCTCGCGATTGAAAAGCTGCACCACCTGGATGCCGCCGGTGTGTTCCTGGAGAAACGAGTTGATGCGCGCCACCGCCACGCGGATCCGCCGGTAGCCGGACTGGGCGTTCCGCCGGAACAGGAGCGTCACCAGCACGACGAACGGGGTTACGCCGAGGAGCATCAGCGTAAGCCCCGCGTTCAGCTTCAGCATCGCCACCAATACGAACGACAGCATCAGCACGTCGCCCAGAATGGTCACCAGACCCGAAGCGAACACTTCGTTGAGCGCGTCCACGTCGGTGGTCACGCGGGTCACCAGCCGCCCGACCGGGTTGGCGTCGTAGTGCGCCATGTCGAGCTCCTGCAGGTGCCGCATCAGTTGGCGCCGGATGTCCAGCATCACGTGCTGGCCGGTCCATTGCATGGCGTAGGTCTGGATGAAACCGGACACCAACCCAATGGCCAGAACCGCCAGGTACAGGCCCGAGATCCACGCCAATCCCCGGATGGGGTCGGCCGGCAGGTAGGGGTCCAGGATCCCGGCGGAGCTGCCCGGCGAAGGCGCCAGGTACTTATCCACGGCCACTTTGGTCAACAGCGGCCCGGCGACCTCGAACACCGAGTTGACCAGCAGGAACACCAGGGCAAGGCAGACCACCCACGTGTAGGGGCGAAGATAGACGATCAGCCGCCTCATCAGGCGCGCGTCGTATGCTTTGCCAAGGACCTCCTCTTCCACTTTGTCCAGTGTACTAGATCGGCCTGCCCGCTCTCCCGCGCGGTACAGTGGAAGGTTCATGGATGGAGTTCTGGTAGTCAATAAGCCGTCGGGCTGGACCTCGCACGACGCCGTCAACAAGGTGCGCCGCATCGCGGGAACCCGCCGCGTCGGCCACCTGGGCACCCTGGACCCGTTGGCCACCGGCGTGCTTCCGGTGATCCTCAATCGCGCCACGCGCCTGGCGCAGTTCTACACGCGTGCCGATAAGACCTACGATGCGGTCATCCGTTTCGGCTATTCCACCGACACCTACGATCGCGACGGCACTCCCGACGGTCCGGATTCGCAACCGGAGATCGCCCGCGAGCAACTGCTCGATGCCCTCGACGGCTTCACCGGCTTGCTCATGCAGACGCCGCCGCCGATCTCGGCCAAGAAGATCGCCGGCACTCCCGCTTACAAGCTGGCCCGAAAGAACCTCCCGGTGGATTTTAAGCCGGTCGTGGAAAAGGTATATACTAGCGACGTTTTGAAAACCCCCCCAACCCGCCCCGGGGTGTGGTTTGTTGGACCGGGGTAACACACAA
>CAZVIK010000143.1:0-4688 GCA_964627045.1 uncultured Solibacteraceae bacterium
ATCCAGCAAAACCGGCTATCGACGCGACCTACCGGCAGCCCGTGGGTCTCCTCCGCAAACAGGAAAGCGGAATCAACGAGCCGGCGAATGGTCCGTAAGATCTACGTCAGGACGCTCTGATCGGCCTCGGTCAGAAGCGTCTTGTCGCTCTTGACTTCAACGGCGAGGTCCTGGATGCGACTTCGATAACGGGCCACCTCCGGAACGACGCGCGCGGCGATTTCACCGAAGACCTCGCGGACATCCATCGACTGCCACCCACTTAAAGTAGTACTACGGGGCCGAACTCCATGCAAGCTCCACTTGGGTTCAATCGGCCGAAGTCATTGCCCGTATTGAGCCGTCGGCCACGCTGGAGTCGCAAAACACGAACCAAGCAAGAAGGGATTGACGCATCAAACTAAGGGTGTGCCATACGGGCGGGGCGGCGGCATGGCTGCACCGATGCCTGAGGATTGCCAGCATGGGCATGCCGCTGGCATGCCCCTACCGGTAATTCCGGTTCCAGGCGGGGATTTCCACGGTGACGTCGCCGGTGACGACAGCCTGGCAGGCCAGGCGCGAATGAATCGTCAGGTCTGCCGCCAGGTCGAGGCGGTCGGCTTCGTCGTCTTCCATGGGGGAAAGGTTGTCCTCTCCCTCCTTCACGACGACGTGGCAGGTCGTGCAGGCGCAGTTGCCGCCGCAGGCGTGCTCCATCTCGACGCCGTGGTTCAGGGCGATGTCCAAGAGCGAACCGCGCTTGCCGTGCTCCAGGTAGGGCATGGATGCGGGATCGAATTCGACGGTAAGGCCGGCAGGCAGGAATGTGACCTGGGGCACGGCGCTCAGCCCACCCCTTCCAGCGCGGCTTCCACGGTGTCGTAGAACTTGAAGACGGTGTCCAGCCGCGTGACGTGGAAGGCGTCGCGCACCTGGCCGGAGGCGGCGGCCATACGCAGGGACCCGCCCGCCACGCGCGCCTTGTTCAGGCTGGAGATGAAGCGGCCGATGCCGGTGCTGTCGATGTGCGAGACCCCGGCCATGTCGAAGACGAAGTGCTTGCAGCCCGATTGAAGGCCGTCCACCACCAGCGTCTCGATCCGCGCGCTATCGTCGCCCAGCATGACCCGGCCCGACAGGGAGATGACGGCGACTCCCGGCTTGACTTCCTTGCGTTCCATCGACAGTGCCATCGGCGGCGGCCTCCGCTCAGCCGGGCTTCTTCACCTCGATCTGAGCCTTCTCTTCGAGATACTGTACGATAGCCGCGTGGTCCAAGTCACCCCGGCCGCTGGCCACCAGCGAATCCAGCATCTGTTGAACCAGACCGGTGACCGGCAGGTCCACTCCCAGCGACCCCGCCGTGTCCAGGGCGTTCTTGAGGTCTTTCCGGTGCAGACGGATGCGGAAGCCGGGCGCGAAGTTCCGCGCGATCACCATCGGCGCTTTGAAATTCAGCGCCGTGCTGCCCGCCAGCCCCCCCTTCACGGCTTCGAAGACGATTTCCGGGTCCAGCCCCGCCTTGGCCGCCAGCACCAACGCTTCTCCCATGGCGGCTATGTTCGACGCCACCATGATCTGGTTGGCCAGCTTGGTGACGTTGCCCGAGCCAACCGGTCCGGTGATGGTGACGAGCGATCCCATCGCGTGGAGCACCGGCAGAGCGCGGGCAAAGACTTCCTTCTTGCCGCCGGCCATGATCGCCAGCGTGCCGTGAATCGCGCGGGGCTCTCCGCCGCTGACCGGCGCGTCCAGAAATTCGACGCCGCGCGCCTCGCAGGCGGCCGCCACCTTCTGGGCCACCAGCGGGTTGATCGAACTCATGTCGATGACCAGCGTGCCAGGGCGCGCGCCCTCCAGAATGCCGCCGGGCCCGAGAACGACCTGTTCCACCTCGGGGCCGTCGGGAAGCATTGTGATCGCGATGTCCACTCGCGCGGCTACGTCGGCTGCCGACCGGCCCGCTTCGGCGCCCGCCTTGACCAGTTCCGCGACTGCTTCTGAGCCCAGGCTGTGGACCACCAGTTTGTGGCCCGCTTTGATGAGGTTTTTCGCCATGGGCTTGCCCATGATGCCCAGGCCGATGAAGCCGATTCTCTCGTGCACGGTCGGTGCTCCTCTCCCATTGACGGCGTACTCGCCGCCGGTTCCGCCTGAATTGCCGGTCCCCGTTCCGCCCCGAAGTCCAATGCCTTGAGCGCCCGGCGCGGGTCTAAGAATATGTCAGAACTATTGGATGCAGAGGATGCGTGCCGGATTCGCGCGGGTCGGCGCGCATCCCGGGGCGCATCGCGGCCACGGCGGCGGCGCGCCGTCGCGGAATGAAACGGCCGGCGGCTCCATCGACTATCATCAAAGCTTCGGACGTCGCGATCCGCCCATGGCCACGGTTGCGCTGGATGCCAGCTTCATCTTCGGCGAGAATCCCACCGGGATCGCCATCTACTCGCGGCGGCTGATCGAATCCCTGGCCGGGTTGGCGAGCGAGCACCGGTTCGTCGTGTCCTACCGGTTGTCGCGGCTCCGGCGGCGGCGCGAGTTCCTGGCGCCGGCCGACCCCCGGTTCTCGGTGAGCCTGTTTCAACGGCCGCTGACCTTCTGGCAGCCGTGGCGGACGGACATCTTCCACAGCCTCGCGCAGCGGCCCCCGGCCTTCCGGTTCCGGCGCGAGGTAGTGACGATTCACGATGTGTTTCCGATCACCGGCACGGAATACTCCACCCCGGCGTTTCAGAAAAAGTTCTCCCGCCTGTTGCGCGAGTCGCTGGACCGGAGCGAGCGCGTGCTGGTGCTTTCCGACTACACCGCGCGCCAGGTGGTCAAGCATTGCGGCGTCGAGCGAGAGCAAATCCGCGTGATTCCCGGCGGGGTGGACGCACCGGCGCCGGCCTTGACGCCGGAGGCCTGCCGGCGCGAGCGCGAGCGGCGCGTGGGGCCGGGCCACGAGATGCTGCTGGTGGTGGGCGCGATCGATCACCGCAAGAACGCCCTCGGGTCGTTGCGCGCGCTCCAGTTGTTGCCGGAAAACTATCACTTGGTGCTGGCCGGCGGCGACGGGTACGGGGCCGAAAAGGTTCACGAGTTCATCCGCCGGGAGCGGCTGGAAGCGCGCGTGCACCGGCTGGGTTACCTGCCGCGCTGCTCGTTGCTGGCGCTATATCAGTCGGCCTCCGCGCTGCTGTTTCCCTCGCTGGAGGAAGGCTTCGGGTTTCCTCTTCTGGAGGCGATGAGCTACGGGCTTCCGGTGGTCACGTCCCGGCAATCGGCGCTGCCGGAGGTGGGCGGCGACGCGGCCGAGTATGTCAATCCGCTGGACCCCGCCGACATCGCCGCAGCGGCGCGGCGGGTGGTGGAAGACGCCGGGTTGCGGCAGCGATTGGTGGAACGCGGGCGGCATCGCGCGGCGCTCTACACCTGGGATCGCATGGCCGCGAGCGTACTGGCGGTGTACGACGAACTGGCGCGCGGCTGACCGGCGCTCTGCCGTGCCGGGTGCGAGTGCCACCGCATCCGGGAGGGGCGTGGCGCGCGGCGCGGCGGTAGTACTCGCCACGTAGCTAGTACTTGCCACCTTTGGTTAGCTCAGTTATCATGGGGCCTCGATAGCTCGACTTCGCCAACCTGACGAGGAGGCTCTATGGCAACATGTTCACGATGCGGCGCTGAAAATAGGGATTCCGCCAAGTTTTGTGAGCAATGCGCGAACGCCCTGGCCCCGCCCACGGCAGCGGCCGTTCCCGAAACGGCGCCGGCGGGCGTGAAATGCTCCTCCTGCGGCGCGATGAACAAGCCGTCGAGCCGGTTCTGTGAGACCTGCGGGAAGCCGCTGAGCGCGGCGGCTCCTCCCGCGTCACCGGCACCCTCCTTTTCGGCGCCTCCTCCGGTTGCCGTAGCCCTTCCTCTGCCACCCCCGCCGCCGGTCGTTGCCGCACCGCCACCGCCTCCACCACCACCGATCGTTGCCGCAGTTCCACCGCCTCCGCCACCACCGCCGCCGCCGGTCGTTGCCGCGCCGCCACCGCCTCCACCACCACCGATCGTTGCCGCAGCTCCACCGCCTCCGCCACCACCGCCGCCGCCGGTAGTTGCCGCACCGCCACCACCACCTCCGCCGCCGGTGGTGGCCGCACCGCCACCGCCTCCGGCCGCCGTTCCGGCAGTGACGGCGGCGAGTCCGCTGTGTCCTTCCTGCGGCGCGACTGCCAAGCCGGGGGCCAAGTTCTGCGAATACTGCGGAAAGCCCATGAGCGCTCCGGTCAAGGAGCCTCCTGCGCCGCTTGCGGCGACTCCCCCGCCTGCGCCGCCGCCATCGGCTCCGACTCCTCCGCCCGCGGCTGCGGTCGTCCTGCCGCCCCCGGTGGCTGCGGTTGCGCCCCCGGCGCCCAAGGCGCCGCCGGCTCCCACGGTTCCTCCGCCCGCGCCGCCAGCGGCTGCTGTGGTCTCGCCGCCTCCGGTGGCTGCGGCTGCGCCGCCAGCGCCCAAAGCGCCGGCTCCTCCGGCTCCGCCCGCTCCTCCACCGTCCGTTCCGGCTACTCCGTCCGTGCCGCCTGCGGCGGCCGTTGTCCCACCGGCTCCGCCGGCCGTTCCAGCGGCTCCGGCAGGGACTCCGTTGTGTCCCTCGTGCGGCGCGCCCGCCAAATCGGCGAGCAAGTTCTGCGAGTCCTGTGGCAAGCCGCTCAGCGCCCCCCGCAGCAACCTCTTCCGGC
>CAZVIK010000143.1:4698-6422 GCA_964627045.1 uncultured Solibacteraceae bacterium
ATGAGCGCGCCCGTGGCGCCGCCGGCCGCGGCGAAGCCGCCGGTTGCCCCTCCTCCTCCTCCGCCTCCGCCGGCCGTTCCGGTGACTCCGCCTGCATCCGCCGCCCCTCCGCCGGCTACGGCCGTGGCTGCGGGTGCTGTGCCGCCCGCGCCTGCCAAAAAGAAATCCGCCGCGGGAGTGGTGGCGGGGATCGTGCTGGGCGGCATCCTTCTGGCGGGCGGTTATTTTGTATTCCAGAGGCTGCGGCCGGCCGCTCCGGCCGAGCCCGAGGCCCCGGCGGCCGTCGAACAGGCGGCTCCCGCTCCTGTCGAGACTGCGCCGCCTGAGGCCGTGACGACGCCTGACGCGCCTGCACCGGCCGCGGCCAAGCCCGCCACGACGGTTCCGAAGAAGGCTGCGAGTTCTCCGGCGAAACCGGCGGCAACCAAGACGGCTACTCCCGCACCGGTTTCCGTTCAGCCGGAACCGCAGCCGGCGCCTGCTGTATCCACGGCGCCCCCGGTCCGGGAAGCCTCTCCGGTTTCGACGCCCGCGCCGGCGACGAGCGCCCCGGTGGCGGCGGCTCCGGCCAGGGCTCCCTACTCCGGTCCGCCGAACGGGGCCGTCGTGTGGTCCGGGCAACTGGAGAACAACATGACCATCACGATCGACGGGACCACGGTCAGCGGCGGCACGCTGCTTGGCGGCGAGTTGCCGGGGGTTCCGGTGATGATCGAGGTCATCCCCGCGCGGGACATTGGCATCGTCGAGGCGCCCGGACCATCCAATGGATGGAAGCGCGTCGTGTTGCGGAGCCGCGTGAAGCGCCGCACTGTGGTCACGGTGCGCTGGAAAGTCACGCAGGAGTAGAGCGCGATGAGAATTTCGATTGCAGCCATAGCCGTGTTGTGCCTTCCGCTGATGACGATCGCGGCCGGGACGCCGGAACTCGCGAAGGATACCGAGTTCCGCGTCAAGCTGCTCGCGCCGCTCAGCACCCAAACCAACGTGAAGGGCGACAAGATCACCGCGCAGGTGGTCTCTCCGCCGGAGTTCGCCGGCTGGATGATGGAGGGCGAGGTCCGGGAGGCGCGTAGCGGGAAGAAGATCAGGGGCACCAGCGTGCTGAACTTCACCTTCCACACGCTGCTGCGCGAAGAAGAGAAGATCGCCGTGGACGCACGCATCAAGTCCTTCTACAACTCCAAGGGGCAGGCAGACGTGGACGAAGAGGGCCGCGTCATCGAAAAGAAGAGCAACGTGGGCAAGGCGGCGGCCGCGACCGGCGCGGGCGCGGTGCTCGGCGGCATCCTCGGCGGCGCCAAGGGCGCGGCGATCGGCGCGGGAGTTGGCGGAGCCGCATCGCTGCTGCTCATCCAGGTGGCCGCACAGGGCGCCAACGTCGAGTTCGCCGCGGGCAGCGAGGTGGTGCTGTCTGTCCAGGAGCGGACCCGCTAGGGCCGACCTCCGAGCCAGCTCCAAGAGGCGCTGTTTCGGCGTTTCGGGTCCGCAAATTCCGCGCTACAATGAGCCAGTCGCTGTTGCTGGGAAGCCCGGCGTCGATCGATCCGGGCTGGAATGTCTGGAGGGAGAACACATGAGAAAGTTCTTGCGCTTCGCGGCGTGCGGTACCCTCTCCGCCGCGGCGCTGTTGGCACAACCAGTGGTGAATTCAGTCTTGAACCCGGCCAGCTATGCGCTGCCGGGGATGCCGAACTACGGCGTGGCGCAGGGCGCGCTTTTCG
>CAZVIK010000143.1:6432-10579 GCA_964627045.1 uncultured Solibacteraceae bacterium
GGAACGGGCCTGGGGCCGGGCGGATGGAATGCGATAACGGCACTCCCGGTTCAAACGAACTTCAACGGGATCACGATCCAGGTGACCGTGGGTTCGACGACGGTCGATTGTCTGCCGATGAACAGCTACGGCGCCGGTGGTTCGGCGACGCAGGTGGTGGCGCTGCTGCCGTCCAATACGCCGGTGGGCGACGGAACGCTGGTGTTGAGATACAACGACGTGCCCAGCGCCGCGGCGCCCATCAAAGTGGTGCAGCGGGCCTTCGGCATGACCGCGCTGAATGCCGGCGGCAGCGGGCCTGCGGTGATCACGGACGGCAGCTACCAGGTGAAGCTGGTGACGCAATCGGCCGCACCCGGCCAGGACGTGGTGCTCTGGGGCACCGGCCTGGGAGCCATCACGGGCAATGAGGCGGCGGGCGCGCCCTATTTCGATATGCGCGCCGCGGCCAACGTGGCCGTGTACGTCGGCGGCCAGCAGGCCAACGTCGCCTTCGCGGGACGTGCGCCGGGCGCGGTCGGATTGGACCAGGTCAATTTCACCGTGCCCCAAGGGCTGTCGGGCTGCTACGTCCCGCTGGTGGTGACTGTGGGCGGCCAGCCGAGCAACTGGACCACCATTTCGATCGCCAACGGGGGAGGTCCCTGTTCGGACGACAACGGCCTATCGGCGGCGGAGATCCAGGGAGCGCAGACGAGGGGATCGTTGAAGCTGGGGACCGTGGACCTGGTGCGGAATTCGATGAGCATGACTATGCCTGGGTTTGGGACCTTCACGACGGTGAACGACATCGCGAACGCGCAGTTTGCCCGGTACGACGCGGGAGGGATGATCAGCGCGCAAGGGCTCGGCGGGTTCGGTTCCACGGGTTCCTGCGTGGTGTACCAGTTTGCGGGACAGGCCGCGGCGGACCCGGTGGTGCCGCCGGGGCTGGATGCGGGGGCGCAATTACAGTTGAACGGTCCCGGCGGGCAGAAGTTCATTCCGCAGACGGCCGGCGAGAAGGGCCACTATTCCGCGGTATTGGGGACAGACAACGGGTTCACGCCGCCGACGTTGTTCCTCACGCCCGGCAACTACACGGCGTCTGGCCCGGGCGGGGCCGATGTCGGCACGTTCAGCGCCACACTGACGGTGCCGCAGCCGTTCACCTGGACCAACCAGGCGTCGATCAACAATGTCGCGCGGAACCAGTCGTTGCAGGTGACCTGGAGCGGCGGGCCGGCCAACGGCATCGTGACCATCATGGGGTCGTCCACGATTACGACACCATTGGCGGCCGGAGCCACGTTCATGTGCACGGCGCCGGCCGCTGCCGGGCAGTTCACGATTCCCGCCATGGTGCTCTCGGCGCTGCCGGTGAGCGAGATGGACCAGGGCGTACCGACCGGCCAGCTTGCCTTGGGCACTGCGACGCCGCCGGTGCGGTTCAACGCCACGGGAATCGACATCGGCATCTTCACCGACACCACGTATACGGGGAAACTGATCGCCTACCAATAGGAGGCTGGCCGGAGGGCTCCCGCACGGGGGCCCTCCAATCCCCTCTGCGAAGCCCGGAGCGCGGTAGGCCTGGGGCCGGGGTCCTCGCTTCGATCAGCTTCGCTTGAGCTGCGCGGCCAGAAACGGCAGCCCGCGCTTTCCCCAGAAGCTGTGCGGGCCGTCGAAGAACTCGGTCGCGAACATCCCGGGCGCGCCGAACACTTCGTAGATCTTCTTCACGCGATCGAAGCTGGCGCGGCTGGCGGCCACCGGGAATATGTTGTCCTTCTCGCCGGCTTCGGCAAACAGCGCACGAGGTGCAATGAGGCCCGCCACGTCGTACATCTCGGCCCAGTTCAGGATTCCGGGGACGTAGTTGTCGATGCAATGCGAGACGCTCATGATACTGTCCCGGAACGTGTTTAGCGCGCAACTGATCATCACGGCGCGAAGCCGTGGTTCCAGCGCGGCGGCGAACAGGGCACAGGTGCCGCCGCCGGAGATGCCCGCGCAGCCGGCGCGCCCGGCGTCGAGTTCCTTCCGGGTTTCGATCCAGTCGATGGTCCGCACGACGTCGTAGGCGCGCCAGCCGATCATCGTTTCTCCCAGCAGCAGCGCGGAGCCCGCCGCGGGCTGGCAGGCGGACGCCTCCAGCCCCTTCCGCTTGGTGATGGGATCGCGGCGGCAGCCGAAACCCATCAACTCGATGGCGACAGCGGCCATGCCGTGCTCGACCGCCTGTATGGCGAAATCGTACTCGTATCCTTCGCGCAGCGTCCGGTCGCGCCCCTGGTTGTCGATGCCGACGATGTCGTCGACGCCCCGGCCGTGGCCCGCCAGGCAGATTAGCGTGGGATGCGGCCCAGCCGCGCCCTTCGGCGTCAGCAGGTAGCCGAGGACCATCACCCCCGGACGGCTCTGGAACACGAACTTCTCCCGGCGGTAGGCGGGGAAGTCGCGCACCTCCAGGGTCTGCGGCTGGAGCGGGGAGGGCGTGGCAGGGAAGCCGCCCAACAACTCGGCGACTTTGGCCCGGAGTTGCCGCTGCCACCGGAGGGCGGCCGTGCGATCCGCGGCGCGAAATGTCATGCGTAAAGGCGCGGAAGCATGCCGCGTCATCGTGTAGCCGACCGGATCGAACTCCGCGAGGTTCACGCGTGACTCGAATCCGTCCAGCGGACCGGAGTACATCCCGGCCGCCGGGCCCGCCTGCGCCTGCAACAGCGCCGACCCCGCCAACGCCGACTTCGCCAGATCTCGCCGGCTCAATTGTGGCATGCCGCACCTCCTCGATCCGCTGGAGGCAGAGTTTAGCACACCACCGAACTCCAAGGAGCCCCATTGGGGAAATGGTGGGCCGCTTCCCCACGAGACAGGTAGGCTGCGCCATGGTACGCGATGGGGAGTCGTCCATTACGCCCCTACCAGTATGGGCACCACTCACGCTGCGTGCAGGGGTTCTATACCCCCATTAACCAAAGCGAGTCTATACTGCATGCACGCTGTTTGCGAAAATTGCTCCAAGCCGTTTCGTCATCGAGGGCGCATGGAAAATTGAGAGTAACGTACTGGATCGTTCGTTACTGGTGTCAGGCGCAATTTGTGCATCTTTCAGGGTGACCGCCTGAACCCGCGTGCCCAATGTCTACGAGCCGCGGCCAGGTGGAGTTGAACGAGATCATGAGGATCAACATGAAAAAGCAGGTTTTGACACTTTTCACTTTGGCGGCGATGGCGTTCGCCAGCGCCTTCGCCGCGACCGAGAACACGAACACCAACAGCATCGCTCCGACGTTGCAGGTTAACGCTACGGTTCAAAAGGCCATCCGGCTGACGTTGAGCCAGGGCAGCCAGTGCGCGATCACGTCGCCGGGCAGCGGCGGACAAGACTACTCCATCAGTTTCGGAAACGTCGACGCTTTGGGCATCAACGACCCCGCGTGCGGGGCGAAATTCGCTCCGGCGACGCCGGGAACCGATGCGGCGGTCTACTATTCCGATTACCAGTTGACACCGGTCTTCACCAACCAAAACGCGACGACAAACACCATTTCGGCGCACGTTTCCAACAACTTCGCCACGCTGAGCGGCATTCTAAGCGTCGTACAGGCCAACACGCAGCCGGCTTCGGCGGCCGGCCTGACGGCGATGTCCACCAGCGGTGCAAGCCCGACCAGCGTCGTGACCAACGCCGCGAACAACACGGCTGTCACGCGATACATCGGCGTGTCCGTGCTCCCCACCAACTCGTCGAGCGCGGCGGTCAACGGCTCAGATTCGGCGACGGTCACCTACACGTTGACCGTCAACTGATCCCAAGCGAACCGCAATCCACAACTGGGACATTTCAAGTTGAGGAGCGACGCGATGCAAGTGCGCCTGCGCAAGTCCGGTTGCCGGTCCAAGGCCCCCTGGGGCGGGCCGGGGACCGGCCTGCGCGGCGGACCGTTGGCGGCGGGGGCCGGGTTTCTGTTGCTCTGCCTGCTTCCGTCGCCGGGGCGGTGTGATCTGGTCACCCTCTCCCAGTCGGGAGGGGTGGCGATCACCACCGTTCAAACCAACCAAAGATACTCGGCCACATTGGGGAACGCGAACGGGTTGGCCGTGGGAACGCCGGCCGCCGGAGTCACCGCCATCACGAATGGGGTTTCGGGCGGCGCCCTTT
>CAZVIK010000144.1:0-10480 GCA_964627045.1 uncultured Solibacteraceae bacterium
AAGCCGGCGCGGCGAAGTTCGGCTTCGGCCAATTCGATCGGCATCTCGTGGTGCTCGGCGGGGTTGACGTGCCCTTCGTGTCCGGCGGTGGGCTTCTGGTCGACGATCACGAGCCTTCCGCCCGGCACCAGGGCCGCGCGAACGTACGCGAGGGTGGCTTCGCGGTCCGGCATCTCATGGAAGGCGTTCACGATCAGCACAGCATCGACGGCGGCGGCCGGGAGGCGCGGGTCTTGCCCCCCGGCGCGAACGATTTCGACATTAGACAAGCCGTGCAACACGGCGCGCGACTTCAGCAATAACAGCGGAGCCCAACGGATATCGACGCCCAAGACGCGGCCCTCCGGACCCACGGCCGGGGAGATCTTCAAGGAATAGTAGCCGCCGCCGCAGCCAAGGTCGGCCGCCACGCCGCCCGGGCGAAGGTTGAGTTGCGCCAGAACGTCGCCGGGCCGCTGCCAGCGGTCGCGCACCGCATCGGCGGCGTCCGAGCGACGGATGGCGCGAAATGCGTAGCCGCCCGCGCCGATGGCGGATAGAACAAGGAGTACGCCGACAAAGAGGGCCGCGCGCCGCCGGAAGGCTCGCCGCCGGTCCGCCGCCGGATACACAGGTAACTCGGGAGATTCGGTGCCGCCGCTGAGGTTCATTACTTACAACGATAGCAGCACGCGATGTAACAGAATGCCCGGGCGTCAGAGGTAATGGACGGAGGCGCGCAGCAGAGGCGGCCAGAAGGTGACGCGGAAGCGGACGCTGCGTGGCCGTTTGCAGACCACGCAACTGGCGCGAATCCAGCGGGGCCCGCGGTAGGTCTGCCAGTCGTGGTAGGAAGGCGAGGGGTCCTGGAGCCGCGCGGGGTCGGTCTCCGGGTGGCTATGGATGTCGCCGATCATCTCCAGGCCCTCGGATTCGGCGATGTCCATCGCCTTCTGCCACCAGGCGGGGCGGCCGGCGACGGTCTCCACGCCGCTTCCAGTCGCGAACATCCACTGGTCTTCGGGGTACCAGACGTCTTTGATCTCCGCGCCGTTGTTGTCGATGCGGCCGAAGAAGACGGCGTAGGCCTCGCGAGGATGGCGGTCGAGCGCCACGCGCTTAAAGGAGTCGATGATGGTGCGCGGGCAGACGATATGGTAGGTCTTGCGCATTGGGCGGTGCTCACCGGACGATGGGGCGATCCCGGCTATACTGGTCGTCAAACGGGTGAGCTTATGCGATTCAGTGTAGTATTTCTCCTGGCCGCCTGCGGCGTGGCAGGGGCGGCGGACGCGGATTTCAACGGGCGCTGGAACATCACGATTCCGGGGGCGGCGCGCGCGGGCTGGCTGGAAGTGCAGGGCGCGGGGACGGCGGCGCCCAAGGTCCGCTACGTGAGCGCCTACGCGGGCGATCTCAATATCGCCGACGAAGTTGCCGTTGAGGGCGGGGAACTGGTCTTCGGGTTCCGCTACAAACAACGCCGCGCCGCGGATCAGGAACCGGTGGCGGTGCACAGCGTCTACCGGGCGAGGTTCGACGGGCCGCGCCTCGTGGGAACGTCGGGGATCGAAGGCTCGGGTCAGCCGCCCACTAAGTGGACGGGGGTCCGAGCGCCCGAGATTAAGGATAAAGACGATGGTTCCTGGCGCGAGGCCGCACCGGTGGTCCTGTTCAACGGGAAAGACCTGGCCGGTTGGGAGGCGCTGGAGAAGGACCGCCCGTTCGGCTGGACGGTGGAAGGCGGCGTGTTGAAGGCTCCCGGCGGAGGAGCGAACCTGGTGTCCACGTCGAGGTTCTGGAACTTCAAACTGCACATCGAATACAAGATGTACGCGGGCAGCAACAGCGGAATCGGGCTGCGCGGGCGCTACGAGATCCAGGTGCAGGACGACTACGGCAAGCCGGTGGGCTCGCACAGCAACGGCGCGCTCTACAGCCGTGTTGCGCCGGCGGTGAACGCGGCCCGGCCGGCGGGCGAGTGGCAGACCTACGACATCACGCTGATCGGGCGCGATTTGACCGTCGTTCTGAACGGACAGAAGCTGATGGACAAAGTTTATGTCGAGGGTCTGACGGCCATGGGGCACGATCCGAACGAAGGCGAGCCCGGGCCGATTTCGCTACAGGGCGATCACGGCCCGGTGGAGTTCCGCAACATCGTGCTGACGCCGCTGGTGAAGTAGGAGCTTCCGCTCCGGAAGCGCTCCCGGCGCCCCTACGCCGCCTTGGAAACCGGCACCACCTTGGGTTCCAGGCCCGCCTTGGCGAGCACGTAGTAGACCAAGAACCCGGCGATGAAGCTGTAGACGGCCGCGGGTTGCAGGTAGGGCTTGATGTCCGGCGAGATCGGCAGGAAGGGCGCGATCCCCACCAGGAAGCCGACGGCCCAGGCGCCGTAGCCCGCGATGCTGACCCCGGCGCGCGGCCCGGCCCACTTGCGCCCGGAGAGCAGGTAGTCGGCCGCGATAGCGCCGCAGATGGGGCCGAACGAGGCGCCGATGATGGTGAACAGATTCACCAGGTTTGCGGCGACGCCCGTCACGGCCAAAATCAACGCGACAGTCGCGCCCACCATCGAGGAGCCCATCCGCGAGACGCCGGGGATCATCGTCGAGAAGCTGTTGCCGGCGATGAAGGCCGTGAAGCAGCCCGGCGGGATGGAGGCGATGGCGAACAGGAAGAACATGGCCGAGGCCAAGAAACCGCCGACGCCCGCGATGACGGCGTCGTAGGTCATGTTCTGGATTCCGTAAAGCGAGCGCGCGCCCGCCACCGAGAGCAGCGGCAGGCCGCCGGCGATCAACACCGCAGCGCTGATGCCTACCAGGCCGCCCCAGCGGACGTCGCGGCTGTCGCGGCTGTTCATACCAAAGTCGGCGCCCGCCGCGCCCGCCGTGGCGTGGAACTCGATGACCACCTGGATCAGCATCATGAAGCCGATGTAGGGGCTGGGGTCGGACGGCACGAACTGGCCGATGCCGCCGGCGGTCCGGAAAAAGACGAGGAGGAGCATGAGCAGTGTGATGCCGCTCAAATACAGGGAGAACTTCCCTACGTATTGGATGCCCTTGACGCCGACGTAGGTGAGGCCGTATCCCCAGACAATCGCCACCAGGATGAACGGCAAGGAACCCGGGCCGGCCTGCGAACCGAATCCGCTAAGGATAAAGGTGGTGGAAACCAGGATGTTGACCGACAACCAACCGACCTGGAGCAGGCCCATCAAAAGGCCGGGCATCAGGTAGCCGCCCTTGGTTCCAAACGTGGAACTGCCGATCACGTAGAGCGGATACCCTGTTTGCATGCCAAGCATGGCCGGCGCGCGATACAGAACGTAGCTCAACAAGCCGGCGACGATCAGGGCCAGAATGGACAGGCCGATGCCGGCGCGATCCAGCGTGCCGATCGCGATCTCTTTATAGAACACAATCCAAAGGAAAACACCGGCGTAGCTGGGCGCGGTGTTGGTGTACCACGGAGCGCGCTTGGAAGGGGAGTTGGGGACGGCTTTGGCAATGTAGTCGGGCAGCATCTCGACTCCTGAGGGAAACTTAAAAGCACTTCAGTATACTACCCGGGCGTGGCCACTGGGACGGCCCCCAGAACGGGCGGCGTGGGGGCCACCGGCAGCGCCGGGCACGCCGGAAGGGTGCGGCTGAGGCTATCATCGAAGGGTGCGAGGAAAGTGGCTGGCGGCCGTGGGCATCGTCGTGGTTCTGGGGGTAAGCGCGGCGGCGATCTTCACGGTGCTGCGCCACCGGACGACGCCGGGAACGCAGTTGCCGGGCGTGGCGGGAATCCCGGCGGCGGGCGAAGGGGTACTCAGCCTTCCGGGGAAGATCGAAGCCGTCGGCGTGGTGGACGTTCCGGTGGCGATTCCGGGGAAAATCGTCGCGCTCCCGGCCGAAGTGGGCGACCTGGTGGGAGAAGGCCAATTGCTGGCCGAGATCCGCAGTTCCGAGATGGAGAGCCGGAAGCAGCGCATCGAAGCGGAACTCGAGCGGATTGAGAGCCGCATCGGCGCGCTGGAAAGCAGCCTGCTGGCGGCGCGCCTGGACGCGGCGCGGGCGCAGGAGGCGGCGAACTCGGCGCGGTTGGCGCGGGACGCGGCGCAGAAGGAACTGCTGCGGCAGCAGAACCTGTTCAGCAAAGGCGCCGCCGCCAAACAGGCGCTGGACCGCGCGCAGGCCGCGTTCGAGGGCGCCTCGCAGGTCTATGAGGCGCAACTCAAGGTGCAGGGCGTGGCCGACGACCGCGCCGCCAAGGTAGGCGCGGACCTGGACGCGCAGCAGAAGGCGCTGGCCGAAAAGACCACGGAATCCGAAGCGATGGTCGAGGAGATGGGCCTGGGCGATTTGAAATCGCCGATCGACGGGACGGTGGTCGCACGCAAGGGGCAGGTGGGCGATGAAGTCGATATCGACGTGCCGGACCTCTTCCGGATCGCGGCGAGTATGGATTTCCTGAAGGCCGTCGTCACCGCGCCGAAGGAGATGCTGGAGAAGGTGCGGGTGGGCCAGGAGGCGATCCTCCAGATCGCCGAGGCGCCCGATCCCATCATTGCGGAGGTGACCGAGGTCCTCGACGGGCAGATCGGCATCGAGTTCCGCAGGCCCAACGCCGGCGTCCAGCCGGGCCTCACCGTGCAAGTGGTTATCAAGCTGACCTGAGGGGAAAGGAGCACGCGCATGCAGTTCCTGGGAAGCAGTCTGCTGGAGCTGATCACGCAAACCTCGGTGAACCTGCCACCCGATGTGCGCGCCGCCATGAGGGGGGCGCTCGCGGCGGAGACGCCGGCCACGCAGTCGGCGCAGGCGTTGCAGGTGATCGCCGGCAACATCGACATGGCGCTGGACGACGAAGCGCCCATCTGCCAGGACACTGGGATGCCGACGTTCTTCATTCACACGCCGCCGGGGTTCGATCAGCTCGCCCTGACACAGGCGATTCACGAGGCCGTGGCCGAAGCCACGCGGCGGGGGAAGCTGCGGCCGAACTCGGTGGATTCGCTCACCGGGAAGAACAGCGGCAACAATCTGGGCGTCGAGACTCCCGTTCTGCACTTTGAACAGTGGGCTGAGGACGAGATCGAGATCAAGCTCATTCTCAAGGGCGGCGGCTGTGAAAACATGAACAGTCAATATTCGGTCCCCTGCGAACTCGCGCACCTGGGCCGCGCGGACCGGAACCTGGAAGGCGTGCGCCGGTGCATCCTGCACGCCGTGTGGCAGGCGCAAGGGTACGGCTGCGCGCCGGGGGCCATCGGCGTGTGCATCGGCAGCGACCGGGCGCACGGCTACCACTTGGCCAAGATGCAGTTGCTCCGCACGCTGGACGACGTGAATCCGAACCCGGAACTGGCGGCGCTGGAAGAGCGGATCATGGACGAGGCCAACCGCACCGGCGTAGGAGCGATGGGCTTCGGCGGGAAGTCGTCGTTGATCGGATGCAAGATCACCGCCGCCAATCGCCTGCCGGCGAGCTTCTTCGTATCGGTGGCCTACGATTGCTGGGCCTTCCGGCGGTTGGGCGTGCGGCTGGATGCGGCGACCGGGGCCATCACGCGATGGCTCTATCGCGATCCCGAAAGTGCCGTGGAACGTATGGCGGCGTCCTCGGGCTTCCCGCTGACTGGACGGGAAATCGTGCTGGAAACGCCGCTCACCGAAGCCGCCGTGCGCGCGCTAAAGGTGGGCGACGTCGTGTTGCTGAACGGCGAAATGTACACCGGCCGCGACCAGGTTCACGCGCACCTGATGAAGAATCCACCGCCGGTGGATCTGCATGGGGCGGCGCTGTATCACTGCGGTCCGGTGATGCTGAAGCAGGGTGAAGGGTGGGTGACCAAAGCGGCCGGTCCGACCACGAGCGCGCGCGAAGAGCCCTACCAGCACCACGTCATCCGCAACTACGGCGTCCGTGCCGTCATCGGCAAGGGCGGCATGGGCGCGCGGACGTTGGAGGCGATGAAGGACGCGGGGGCCGTGTATCTGCATGCCATCGGCGGGGCGGCCCAGGTATACGCGCGGGCCATCAAAAAGGTGCTGGACGTGCACCTGCTGGAGTTCGGCGTTCCCGAAGCGATGTGGAGGCTTCAGGTGAAGGACTTCCTCACCATCGTTACTATGGATGCGCACGGCAACAGCCTGCATGCGGACGTCGAGCGTACGACGGGCGAGGCGCTGGAGCGGCTGTCCTCACGTTAGTCGCGCGATCTCTTCGAACCGGGAACAACTGTGGTCCACCGGCGTCTAAGTGTGTGCGGGGACAACCCGCTTGCGGCGGATGGCAGCGGCGCGCCGCAGGGCTGAGTGCGGCTCCAAGGCGTGGCGGCGGTCCAGCGAGGCCGGAGGCCAGCGGAAAAACGGGGAGAAGATGAGTGATGGCGGAAAAGAAGGAGCGATCGATCGTGAGAACGGTTCTGCTGGGGACCGCGGCGCTATTGGCGCTGGTCGTTGTCTTCTATGCCACGATCGGGGCCGCCGAAAACGGTGTCTTCGGCGCGCGGCTGCAAGCCTGGACCCGCATCGAGAAGGCGCGATTCACTTTCAACCGGGTCTACTCGATGGCAACGCCGCCGTTCGAGCAGAACGCAAGTGCATTTCTGGTGCGATGCGTGGAGGGAGTCCCGTCGGGGACGGCGTTGGATATCGCGGCCGGGCAGGGAAGGAACGCGGTCTATCTGGCGAAACGCGGATGGAGGGTGACGGCGTTCGATATCTCGGACGCCGGCATGAAGGCCGCTGCCGGGAACGCGCTACGGGCCGGCGCGCGCCTGGTTACGGTGCGGTCGAGCGCGCAGCAGTTCGACTACGGCCGCGCGAAGTGGGATCTGGTCCTGCTGAGCTACGCTCCCATCCCGTACGACGACGCCGGCCTGATGGCGCGCATCCGCGAATCGGTCGCGCCGGGCGGGACCGTGGTGATCGACAACCCAGTGTTGATGCACCGGCCGAGCGGTGCCGGACCTCGGGTGCCAGGTGATCTGGAGCCGGGGGAGTTGCCGAAACTGTTTCCGGGCTTTGACATCATCGATTACACCGAGGGCGAAGCGACGACCGATTGGTTTCACCTGAAGATGCCGGTGGGGCGGCTGTTGGCCAAGAAGAAGCCGTGATTGGGACGCGCGACATCTGCTAGAATGGTGTCAATCCCGGCCAGGTAGCTCAGCTGGTAGAGCGCAGCCCTGAAAAGGCTGGCGTCGGCGGTTCAATTCCGTCCCTGGCCACCACATTCATTCAAAACGGCCGCTGCCAGCGAGGCGGTGCGTTGGTGGTTGAAACTCCCAAAGTCCAAACGCCCGCCGCCGTCCTATCGCCTTGTTGAAAGAGGCGCTCGGCACCTCTTATGCGTCAAATCTCGCGCGCCGGCGTGCACCACGGGCTGCCAGGCCGCTGGCCGAGGCAGCAACGCGGTTTCACTTGAACGGTGCTGGTGCGGAGCGACCGGCCGCCGGCCGGTTCCGAGAACGTCGCCGGTCCTCCGTGGGGAGTGGGCCGCCCGACTTCACGCCGTCACCGCTTCCCGCCCGCTTCCCTCCTTGACAAGCCTCGCCCGTCGAATGATCATAGGACGTTTATGGTGTCGGCCCGGTCCCAGCTCTCGCCGCCGGCATCGCACCGCTGGGCGCGATCAAACACCCGCCTGCGACCTGCAAGGAGTCCAGTGTAACCGTGACCTCTCCGCAGCCCGCCCCTGCTCGTTGCCCTCAACCCGCTCCCGGTCCCGCTCCTGGCGTAAGTCCGCCGCAACAAGACCGCCCGTTCCTCACCCCGAAGGACCTGGTCTGGCTCACGTACCTTTATCCAGGAGAGTGGCTGGCGCGCTGGCTGCCGCCGAAATGGACCTATGCGCTCGGCGACGCGCTGGCCTGGTTCGCCCCGTTCGCGCTGCGCACCGCGCGCCGCCGTCTCATGGAACGGCTCGCACGCGCGCTCCCCGCCCACACCCCGGCGGCCCGCAGAGACCAGATCGCCCGCGACTACCTGCGACGCGCCGTCCGGCGATTTCAAGACGACCTGGTGATGGCGTGGCATCCGCCGGAGCGCATTCGAGGGACGGTCGAGGTGGTGAACATCGAGCACCTCGCCGCCGCACTCGACCAGGGACGCGGCGCGCTATTGATTGGCGGCCATTTTTTCGCCAGCCGCGCCGCCAAACGCCATCTCGCCCGCATCGGGTACCCGGCGCTATCGGTTCGGCATCACGCTCCCCAGGACCGCCGCGCCGGACGCTTCGGACGCCGGTTCCTTCAGCCACGCTATATCCGGTTCCTCTCGCGCGTCTTGGGGGAAGAGGTTGCCGTGAAAGACCCGGATTGCAGCCTCAAGATGCTCGCCCGCCTGCGCGCCAACGGCCTCATCGACCTGCACATGGACGCCGCGTTTTCGCGCGACCGCGTGGCGTACGATTTTCTGGGAAGCCGTTCCAATTTCGCCGCCGGCTATCTGCATCTGGCCTGGATCGCCGGCGCCCCGCTGGTTCCCCTGCTCTGTCTGGGCGACTCGCGCCGGCTCCGGATCGAATTTGGCGCCGCGGTCAACCCCAGCGATTGGCCGGATCGTTCCAGTTTCGTCGCCGAGGGCCTGGACCGCATGGTGAAAACCCTGGAGGAGCATGTGTTGAAAGCGCCCGAACAATGGGACCTCTGGATTCGTTGGTGAGCGGAGAACGTTAGATGACCGATGCCCCCATTCTGCAACGATTGCGGCAAGTCGCTTGCGCCGCGCTCAACCTCAACCTGGCGCCCGATGAAGCTGCGGCCCTCTCGCGCCTCGACGAGGTTGCGGGCCTGGATTCCCTCACCGTGCTCAACCTGGTGAGCGCCGTTGAGAAGGAGTTTGGCGTCACGCTCGAACCAGCCGATTTGTCGATTGGGGTGCTCGCCGACCTGCCGCGGCTGGCGTCGCGCATCGCATCCCTGGGGCGAAAGCCTTGTTGAGATCCGCCATCGACGCGGTGGCCGCGCAGCAGCCCCACTCTCCAGCCATGGTGGATGGCGGCGCCGTCATCACGTACGGCGAGCTACGACTGCGCGGCGACCGGCTGGCGCGCCTGCTTGCGGACAACGCCGGTCTGCGGTGCGGGGACCGCCTGGCGGTGTGCCTCCCCAACGGTTGGGAATTCGCCGCGGGGCTGCTGGCCGCGGCCGGCATCGGCGCCGTGGTCACGCCATTTCCTACCCAGTGGCGGGCGCGGGAGATCGCCTGGCTTGCCTCGCGGTTGTCACCGCGCGCGCTGTTGGCGGACTCCGCGACGGTTGCCGCCTGGCGCGGCTGCGGCGCGTTGCCGGATGCGGTGGTGCTCGTCGACGACGCCGGTGTGCGCGACGCGCTGCTGCATTCCCCGTCGGTTTCGCCCCCGACTTCGCAGCCCGAGGACGCCCCGTCCGTCTGCTTTCCGACCTCTGGTTCCACGGGCCGCCCGCGCATCGTATTCCGCTCGGCCCGGAATCTGGTTTCAGCCCAGACATCCACGGCGCGGGCGCTCGGACTGGGAGCGGGCATTGGGGTGCTCAGCGCGGTCCCCTTCCACCACAGCGGAGGTTTCGACAACTGCCTCCTGCTGCCATTGCTGCACGGGATGTGCGCGACTCTCCCGGAGTCGCTCACGGCGGCGGGCGTGGGAGCCGCCGTCCGTGATCACCGGCTTCGCGTCCTGATGGGGTCGCCGTTCCTCTATGGGCTGCTGGCGGAGGCTCCGTTGACCCGCGATTCGTTCGCGACGGTCCAGACTGCGGTTTCCTTCGGGGCACCGCTGCCTCCGCGCACCGCTGCGGAATGCGAGTCGCGTTTAGGGCTGCGGATCCGGCAACTTTACGGGTCCACCGAGACGGGCGTCATCGCGATCCAATCCACAGGTGCGCCGCCGCGGCCCGGCTCGGTTGGATACGCGGTGGAGTCGGCGGAAATACGGATTCTCGGGGAGAACGGCGAGTGGCTGCCCGCGGGTTCCTCGGGGGCGGTCGCAGTGCGCGGCGCGGGCGTCGTCCCCGGCTACTTCGATTCCGTCGATTCGGACGCTGCCAAGTTTCGCAACGGTTTCTGTCTCACCGGGGACTTGGGGCGTCTGGAGCCGGATGGCGAACTGGTTCTGTGCGGCCGCTCGAAGACGACCATCAACATATCCGGAATTAAAGTGGACCCGGCCGAGATCGAGCACGCCTTGCTGGATCTGCCCGAGGTTCGCGCCTGCCGGGTGCGCGGCGTCCCTGATGAGCGGCAGGGCGAAGTCATCGAGGCTACCGTCGAACTTCGGCCGGGGAGCGTGCTGACGCGCCGCGCGGTCGTTGCCCACTGCCGGGCACGGCTTTCCGAGGCGAAAATCCCACGGCGCATCCAGTTCGCCGCCGTCGCCGCCACGGACGCCGCGGGCAAGTCCGCTACCGAGTGGAGCGACGATCGCGGCTGACCTCGATACACTGCGTGGCCACCTTCGCGGGGCAGCCGATCGAGGTTGCGGCAGGGCTCGGGGTCTACCCCCAGGTGGCGCGGGTCAT
>CAZVIK010000145.1:0-10332 GCA_964627045.1 uncultured Solibacteraceae bacterium
GTTCGCGGTCGATGGCCATGAAGCGCCGTGGGTGGACCCGCAGCCATCCGCTTCGGGGGAGGTTCCGCGCGGCCGCCGGCCCCAGCATCAGGAGTTGGGCCTCGACCCGCTCCACACCGGACTCGCCGAAAAGCGAATCCAGCCCCGCCGAAAGCAACGCGGCCTCATTCTCCGCCGTGCGCCAAGCGGGACGGACGTAGAGGTCGCCGATCAGCCCCTTGCGGCCCTCGGAAACAAGGTAGGTGTAGCCGGCGGTTTCGCCGCCCCTCCGCAGCGCCGCGCCGGCCAGCGAGTGCGTTGCCGTGAATTGCCGCACCAGGCCGGCCGAGGGTCCGAAATCCCAATTCAGCAGCGTCTGCCATTCGGCTGTCTCCTCACGGAGCAGCGGGTCCAGGTCGGCCGCGCGTAACTCGCGCAGACTCACGACTAGGGGAGTATCTGCCTCTGTGGCGGCAGCCATGTACCGGGCATTATAGCCCGCCGGTGGACCCTGATTGCGGCGGCCGGCCGTCTGTTTACGCGTCGTGCCGGGGCGCCGGAACGGTCAGCACCGGGCAGGGTGCATGGCGTACCACTCGCGCCGTGGTAGAGCCCAACACCGTGCTATCGAAAAACCGCCGGTGTTCGCTGCCGATTACCAGCAGGTCGCTCGACTCCGCCCGCGCCAGCGTGAGGATCGCCTCGGCCGCGTCGCCTTCCCCGGACACGTCGCGCACATCGCAGTGCGGACGCGCGGCTTCCGGAACCCAGTTGCAAACATCGTCGATCCGCCGTTCGGGCCGTTCTTCGGCGACATGCGCCACGGTCACCTTTCCCCCAAAGCACTCGGCGAACCACTGCGCCGCCTGCACCGCTTCGCGCGCCGCCGGTGTGTGGTTCACCGGGCACAACACGCGCTTGGGCGGTTCCGGCGCCGTTCCGCCTTCCCCACGCACCGTCAGGACGGGAATGTCGCTCTCGCGCAGCACGCGCTCTGCCACCGAACCGAGCATCAGCCGGTTGACCCCGCTGCGCCCATGCGTCCCCAGAACGATCAAGCCGGCGCGCGTTTCGCGAGCCGCCTTGCGGATCGCGTCCGGAGGATAGCCCTCGACGACCATCGTCCCGGCGGCATCCGCGCCGTTGGCCGTGGCGAAACGCTTCAGGGCGGTGTCCGCCTCGCTGAGCGAGTCCCGGAGTTGTTGTTCGAGCGCCTCGATCTTACTTTCGGTGAAATACGCCGGCGCCTGGAAAGAATGGGCGTACAAGACGGTCAACTTCGCGCCGCGGCAGCGCGCCAGGGCCGCCGCGTAACGCAGGGCCTGGCCGGAAAGCTCGCTGAAATCGACCGGGCACAAGATCCTGTCCACGGGCATCGCTGTTTCGGCCTCCACCCTGAGGGATGCACTTTACCCGAGCGGGTGACGCCCGTTACCTCTTCAACGGAATCTCGAAGAAGAACAATTCGCGGCGCGTGGCCGCTTCCTGGACGCCCGTGATGTAAAGGACGCTCCCCGAGCGGAACGGCGCCTGGAAATAGACGAAACCACTCGCCGTTTCCCCCGGCGGCAGCATGCGGGCGCTGAACGCGCGGCCCTCGATTTCCCAGGCGTTGAGCGGATTCTTTTTGACGCTGCTGCGTGGCGAGGTCGGAATTGGCAGCGGGTTCCGGTTCAGCCTGGGCTGCCCGGAGCCCCGGCTGCGCGCCACCTCCATCGCCGGGGTGGCTTCCACACGTTCGCGCTCGGGCGAGAGGTACTCCACCTTCATCGCTTCCACGCTGAGCGTCTTGTCGCCGCCATTCTTCATGACGACAAATACCGGCAGGAACCCGTGCTCGTTGGGATTCAGCTTGCCGAAGGCTTCCTTGGTCCGGGCGGCGTCGGCGAACGGCTCGGCGGCGATCGTCAGGCCCTCGACGGTTTGCCGGTTGGCATACGTGTCGATCGCGCGCGGCTCGAACGGCTTCTCCTTGTCCGCCCCAAAGGCGCTGACTATACTCAGGAGGAGAACGCACCGCTTGGTTGAAATGCTCATCTCGCTCCTCTACCGCGCCCTGCAGTGGGCCGCGTTCCCTTTCATCCTAGTCTACTTCGCGGCAAGGATACTGAAGGACCGGCGCTATCTCAGACGCTTCCCGGAACGGCTCGGTTTCCTGCCCGCGCGCCTGCGCCGGCGCGTCGCCGGGGCGGTTTGGATTCACGCGGTTTCGGTCGGCGAGGTGCAGTCTTCCATCGAGCTCCTGCGGCAATTGAAGGCCGCGCTCCCGTGGGCGCCTCTGTTTGTATCCACCTCGACGCTCGCCGGCCGCGCGCTCGCCGATGACAAACTCGCGGCGCTGGCCGCCGGCGTCTTCTACGCGCCTCTCGATTTCCGCTTCGCCGTGCGGCGCGTGCTTCGCACAATCCGGCCCGCGGTCGTAGTGGTGGCCGAGACCGAGATCTGGCCGAACCTGTATCGCGAAGCCAAGCGCGCCGGCTGCGGGTTGTGCGTTGTTAATGGCCGGATTTCGGACCGGGCCATGCCGCGCTACCGCCCTTTGGCGTGGTTTTTCCGCCAGGTCCTCCGTCATCCGGATACCATCCTGGCGCAGGATGGCCTGAGCCTTGAACGCTACCTCGCGCTCGGCGCGCCGCCGGAAACGACTCTGGACGGCGGGAACCTCAAGTTCGATTTCCGCCCGAAGGACGCGGCCATTCCTGGCGATATCGCCCGGTTCCTTGATCGCACCGCGCCGCGCGAGATCTGGATCGCCGCCAGCACCATGCCCCCGGCCGCCGATGGGGACGTGGACGAAGATGACACCGTTCTGGACGCCTTCCAGTCGCTGGCCTTGCGGCACGCGGGGCTGCTGTTGATCCTAGTGCCGCGCCGGCCGGAGCGGTTCGATGCCGCCGCCGGCAAACTCGCCTCCCGTGGCATCCCCTTCGTGCGCCGCTCTCAGTTGGACGCCGCGACGTCGGCGCTGCCGCTACCCAGCGTCTTGCTGTTGGATTCCATCGGCGAGCTCAGTTCTCTGTTCTCGTTACCGGCGGTGGTGTTCATGGGGGGGTCGCTGGCGTCCCGCGGCGGGCACAACATTTTGGAGCCCGCGTTTTCCGGCCGTCCGGTGATCGTGGGGCCGCATATGGAGAATTTCGCCGGCATCGCGGCCGGCTTTGCGGCGGGCCGTGCTACCGTCGCCATCGGGAGTGCTTCGGAACTCGCCGGTGCGGTGGGCGCCCTGCTGGACGACCCGGCGCGTGGGCGCGCGCTTGGCGGCCGTGCCAGGGAACTCGCCGAAGCCCAGCGCGGCGCCACCGCGCGAGCCGTGAACGTGATTGCGGCGCTTCATCGCCGCGCGGTACCTCGGTTCCACCCGCCGTTCCCCATCCGTCAACTGCTCTGGCCGCTCGCACTTTTCTGGCGGGCCGGCGGGGCCTGGAAACGCGGTTGGCAAACCTCCCGGGCCTCGCGACTGGCGACGCCGGTGGTCAGCGTTGGCAGCCTCAGCATGGGTGGCAGCGGAAAGACGCCGTTCGTTCTGTGGCTGGCCGGGCGGCTGAAGCAGGCAGGGCACCGCCCGGCCATCTTGACGCGCGGCTACCGCCGCCGGGCGCCCGAACGGCAGACGGTGCTGGAGGCGGGAGCGAAGGTCCCCATTGAGCGCACCGGCGATGAAGCGCAGATCTTCGTGCGTTCCGGGGTCGCGCCCGTGGGTATCGGCGCGGATCGCGCCTCCGCGGGACGCGCTGTCGAAGAACGGTTCCATCCCGACGTGCTGTTGTTGGACGACGGGTTTCAGCACTGGCGCCTGGCGCGCGAACTGGACATCGTGCTGGTGGACGCCCTGGACCCCTTCGCCGGCGGCGATCTGTTTCCCCTGGGGAGGCTTCGCGAGCCGCCCCCGGCACTGGCTCGCGCCGGCGTCTTCGTCATCACGCGTGCCGAGGCTGGCCGCCGCTACGACGGCATCGAGGAACATCTGCGCCGCCACAACCCGCGCGCTCCCGTCTTCCGCGCGCATGTCCGGCCGGTCTGCTGGGTGGAGGCCGGAGCGGACGCGATGTTCGGGCCGGCGGAGCTTCCGGTCGAGCGCGTCGCGGCGTTCTGCGCTCTGGCCAACCCGGCGGCGTTCCTGAAGTCGCTCGACGCTCTGGGATACCCGCCGCTCATCTCGCGTGTTCTCGGAGACCATCACCGCTACCGTCCCGTGGAGATGAAACGGTTGGCGGCGGAGGCGCGGATCGCCGGGGCGCAGGCTCTCGTAACCACCGAGAAGGACGCGATGAACCTCTGCGGCCATCTTTCCCAACTGGTGGCGCCGCTACGGTTATTCTGGCTGAAGATCGGCGTCGAGGTCGAAGACGAGGCGCGCCTGCTGGAGATCGTCACTCCCGCCTTGACGCGCACCGGATTCCAGGTCCAATAGCCGGCGCTTCATCGCCAGGCCGCCGGCGTATCCGCCCAGTCCTCCGCCGGAGGCCACAACACGATGGCATGGAATCAAGATGGGCAGCGGGTTGGCGCCGTTAGCCGCGCCCACCGCACGTACCGCCTTCGGAGATCCGATGGCGCGGGCGATCCCGGCGTAGCTGCGGGTTTCGCCGTAGGGAATCGCGGAGACCGCTGCCCAGACGCGGCGCTGAAACTCTGTGCCGCCGGGGCACGACGGGAGATCGAACGCGCGGCGCGAGCCGGCGAAGTACTCGGCGAGTTGCAGGGCCGTCCGTGCCAGCAATTCGTCTGGTGGCGTCTCCCGCGCTCCTTCGCCGGCCGCGGCGAATTCCACCTTGGTGATCGCCTCGCCGGAGGCTTCGATGCGGAGGACCACGCCGGAGGCGGCCGTGATCGTGATGCTCCGTTTCATTCCCGAAGTATAGCCCGCGTTCCGGATGGCTTCGAACCCCGGTTGGTATAATTGTGTTTACACGATGGCTTCCGACGGGCACGCCGGCGTCGCAGACACCGGGAAGTCGATCCTGTTGTTGACCCCGCGTGGATTCTGCGCCGGGGTTGTGAGGGCGATCGATGTGGTGCGCATCGCCCTGGACACCTTCGGCTCCCCCATTTACGTCCGCAAGGAGATCGTCCACAACCGGTTCGTGGTCGATGAGTTGCGCGCGGCGGGCGCCGTCTTCGTCGATGAAGTCGAACAGGCCCCCGAAGGCGCACGGATCGTCTTCAGCGCCCACGGCGTTTCGCCCGAGATCTGGCGGCGCGCCGCCGCCCGCCGGTTGCGCGTGATCGACGCCACCTGCCCTCTGGTCACCAAGGTCCATTTGCAGGCGATCCGCTACGCCCAACAGGGCGCAACGATCGTCTTGATCGGTCACAGGGACCACGATGAGGTCGTGGGCACGCTGGGGGAAGCTCCGGAACACACGGTGATCGTAGAGACGCCAGGCGACGTCGATAACCTGGTGATCCCCGACCCCCGGAAGGTCTGCTACGTCACCCAGACGACGCTCAGCCTGGACGAGACCAGCCTGATCGTCGAGCGGCTTCGCCGCCGGTTTCCCGCCATTCAGGGCCCGCACGCCAGCGACATCTGTTACGCCACGCAGAACCGGCAGGAGGCCGTTCGCGCCGCTGCCGCCGAGTGTGGGCTTCTGCTGGTGGTCGGGTCTAAGAACAGCTCGAACTCCAAACGCTTGGTGGAAGTCTGTGAGCGCTGCGGCGTGCCCGCCCACTTGGTGGACGATGCGACGGAGGTCTCGCCGCGATGGCTTGACGGCGTGACAAGGGTGGCCGTCACCGCCGGTGCGTCGGCCCCCGAACATCTGGTCCAGGAATTGGTGGCGGCGCTCCGCCGCTTCGGATTCGGCCGGGTTGAGACCCTCGTGGTGAAGGAAGAGGACGTGCGTTTCAGCCTGCCTTCGGAACTCGTGGAGTTGGAAGGCGCCTGCGGCGAGAGGAGCCTGCGATGACCCCCAAGCCGCGGCTGACCGAGCCGCTGGCCACCGCCGCTACCGGCGCGGTCGTGCGGGCCGCCGAATGGCTCTCCCGTCAACAGCGGCCGGAGGGCTATTGGTGGGGCGATCTGACGGCCGACACCACGCTGGAAGCTGATTTCGTCCTGCTCCAGCTCTGGTTGTATCCGCCCGATGGCGGCGTCTGGAACCCTCCCACGCGGGACCTCGTGGACAAGGCCGTGCGCTCGATTCTCGCCCGCCAGTTGCCCGACGGGGGATTCAACATCTTCGAGAAAGGCCCGGCCGAGATCAGCGCCACGGTTAAGGCCTACTTCGCCCTGAAGCTGGCCGGGATTCCGCCGCAAAGCAGGGAACTGGCCAAGGCTCGCGAGCGAATTCTCGCGCTCGGCGGCATCCAGGCGGCTAATAGCTACACCAAGATTAACCTCAGCCTGTTCGGCCTTTATCCGAGCGAACACCGGCCCTCCATTCCTCCGGAGATGCTGCTGCTGCCGGGCAACTTCATCTACCAGATGTCGAGTTGGTCGCGCGCGATCGTGGTGCCGCTTTCGATCGTCCACGCCCACAACGCACGGCGTCCCGTTCCGTCCGGCTTTGACCTGAGCGAGCTGTTTTTGCCCGGCGCGAAAATGACCTACCTGGGCGGCCGTCACGCCTTGAGCTGGCGCAGCCTGTTTTTGGTGGCGGACCGACTCTTCAAAGAGTGGGAAAAGCGCGCCCCGAAGTGGCCGCGCACATTGGGCATCCGGCGCGCAGAGCGTTGGATGCTGGAGCGCACGCACTACTCGGACGGGTTGGGCGCCATTTACCCTCCCATGATGTACATCTTGATGGCGCTCGACGTTCTCGGGTACAGCCGCAGCCACCCGGCTTTCGTCGAGGCGCACGATCAGTTCATGCGGCTTCTCACCGACGACGGGAAGCGGTTCTTCTTCCAGCCGTGCTTCTCGCCCGTCTGGGACACGGCCATCGCCGGCTACGCGCTGGCGCAAAGCGGCGTGGCCGAGCCCGAATCCCTCCGGCGCATGGCCCGCTGGCTGCTTTCCAAGGAGGTCCGGCGGAAGGGCGACTGGTCGGTCAAGCGCCCGGATACCAAGCCTTCCGGCTGGTATTTTGAATTTGCCAACGAGTTCTATCCGGACATCGACGACACCGCCATGGTCCTGTTGGCGCTGTCCGGCGTGAGGGGGTCGAACACCGAGGCCCAGGAGGCGGCCACGCGCCGCGCCGTGCGCTGGTTGCGCGACATGCAGTCCAAGGACGGCGGCTGGGCGGCTTTCGACGTCGATAACAACTGGAGCATGCTCAGCGAGGTCCCGTTCGCCGACCACAACGCGATGCTGGACCCCACTTGTCCCGACATCACCGGCCGCGTGCTTGAGGCGATGTGCACCTGCGGGGCCGGTCCCGGCGATCCCGCCATCCGCCGCGCCGTCGCCTACCTGCTCCGCACCCAGGAGGCCGACGGGAGTTGGTACGGGCGCTGGGGCGTCGATTACGTCTACGGGACCTTCCTGGCTCTGCGCGGGCTGCGCGCGGCGGGCGAGAGCGACCGGGAAGTGCACATTCTTCGCGCAGCCGAATGGTTGCGTTCGGTGCAGAACGCCGACGGCGGCTGGGGCGAGAGTTGCGCCAGCTACGACAACAAGGTCTTCACTCCCGCCGAAAGCACGGCTTCGCAGACGGCGTGGGCCCTGCTCGGCCTGCTGGCGGCGGGCGACCACCGAAGTCAAAGCGTCCGCAACGGCGTGGCGTTCCTCGTGGAGAACCAGCGGGAGGACGGCTCCTGGCACGACGCGCTTACCACCGGAACAGGGTTCCCAGGGGTGTTCTATCTGACTTACCATCTCTACCGGCAATCGTTCCCGCTTTTGGCGCTGGCCACTTACTTGGATTCCTGCCGCGCCGCCGGGCGGGAGGAAGCGTGAGATTCCCCCTCCGCTTCACCGCCGGGATGGCGGCTTACATCTTCCGCAACAAGCTCCGGCCTCCTCCGGAGTGGCAGCGGAACCCGGCCCCCGGCAACGGCGCCTCCAATCCGTTTCGCGTGCTCGGCGCCAACGGCACGAAGCCGCCAAACCGGGGTTCCCACCCGATGATCGGCCGGCGGTTTCCGCTGGTGTTGATGCTGGAGCCGCTGCACGCCTGCAACCTCACTTGCACCGGTTGCGGCCGCATCCGCGAGTACGAGTCCGCCATCACGAAAAAGCTCACCCTCGCGCAGTGCCTCGCCGCCGCCGACGAGTGCGGGGCTCCGGTCGTGTCGGTCTGCGGGGGAGAGCCATTGCTGTTTCCCGAGATTGGCCCCCTGATCGAAGGCTTGCTCGAGCGAGGCCGCCAGATCTACCTTTGCACCAACGGCCTGCTGATCCGCAAGTCCCTCGACCGTTTCCGTCCGGACCCGAAGCTGTTTTTTAACGTCCACCTGGATGGGCTGGAGGAGACGCACGACCGTGCCGTCGAGCGCCGCGGCGTGTTTCACGAGGCCGTCGAGGGGATTCGCGCCGCCAAGGCCGCGGGCTTCAAGGTGTCCACCAACACCACGGTTTACCAGGACACCGAACTCCGTGAAATCGAAGCGCTGTTCGAGTTCCTCGCGCCGTTGAAGCTGGACGGGCACATGCTGGCGCCCGCCTACGGCTACACTTCGGTGGACGACCGCGAGATCTTCATGACCCGTGAGATGGTCCACGAGAAGTTCAAGGATGTCGGACGGCTGGCTGCGCGCTTTCCGCTGAGCACCACTCCGGTCTATCTCGACTTTCTTCAAGGGAAGCGTGATCTCCCCTGCACCGCCTGGGGAAACCCGACGTACAATACGCAGGGCTGGCGGGGGCCGTGTTACCTGATCAGCGACGCGCATTACGCCACTTTCGAAGGACTCATGACTCAAACCGATTGGGAGAGTTACGGCTACGGCAACGATCCTCGCTGCGAACACTGCATGATGCACTGCGGTTACGAGCCCTCCGCGGCGTTGGGCATCAACGCGAGGGCTGGGGACGGCCTCCGCATGCTGCGCTGGCTCGTGCGCTAGATTCGTGAAACCGGCTTTGATTACCGGGGCGACCGGCTTCGTCGGCTGGCACGTCGCACGAGCGCTTGCGGCGCGCGGGCGGCGGTTGCGTGCATTGGTCCGGCCCCCCAAGCGCCCCCTGGATCTTGAGGCGGAGACGGTCCCCGGGGACCTGCGCGACCCCGAATCGCTGGCGCGCGCCGTTCAGGGCTGTGAAGCGGTGTTCCACGTCGCCGCCGACTACCGCCTGTGGGTCCGCGACCCGGGCGAGATGTACCGCTCCAATGTCGATGGTACGCGCAACCTGCTGGCGGCCGCGCGTCGCGCGGGCGTCGAACGCGTGGTCTACACCAGCACAGTCGGCTGCATCGGCCTCGTTTCCGGCGGCCTCGGCGATGAAACCACTCCCGTGTCGCTCGCCGGGATGGGCGCGCCGTACAAGCGCTCGAAGTTCCTCGCCGAACGGGAGGCGATCGAGGCGGCGCGCGGCGGACTGCCCGTGGTGATCGTGAACCCCACCGCGCCGGTCGGCGACCACGACTTCAAGCCGACGCCCACCGGCCGGATCATCCTCGATTTCCTGCTCGGGAGGATGTCGGCCTTCGTCGACACCGGGTTGAACCTGGTGGATGTCCGCGACGTCGCGGCCGGTCATCTGCTGGCCGAGGAACGAGGGACCCCTGGCGAGCGTTATATCTTGGGGGGAGAGAATCTCACCCTTCAGCAGATCCTGGGCAAACTCGCCTCGATCAGCGGCCGGAGCGCGCCCGCCAGGAGGATCCCGTACGTCCTCGCCTACGCGGCGGGGCTCGCCAGCACCGGATGGGCGAATGTGACCGGGCGGGAGCCGCGCGTGCCTCTGGACGGCGTGAGGCTTTCCCGTAAGAAGATGTTCGTGCGTTACGACAAGGCGGCCGGCTTGCTCGGGTATGCCCCGGGCGGGGTGGACGGCGCGCTCGCGCGTGCCGTCGAATGGTTCCGGAACAATGGCTACTGCTGACCCCAGGCCGTTACTGGTTGTGGCCGCCGATCCCCGCGAGTTGGCCGGCCTGTTGCGCCGCTGCCGCGCGGTGAAGCGGATGCGCTGGCCGGTGCGATTTGCCCGCACAGCCGTCCTTCAGGGGCGCGACTTGTTGCTGGTAGCCAACGGTTGGGGGGCGGCGTTGGCGGGCGAGGCCTGCGAAGTCGCCTGGAATAAGACGCGCGCCGCCGCGTTGCTCAGCGCGGGTTTCTGCGGCGCGCTCGACCCTTCTCTCGAGGCCGGAAGCATCGTGGTGGCCGGCTGCGTCGCCGGCGAGGCCGGCGAGCCGCTTTCCGCTTCGCCGTTGGAGTGCGCGCGCCCGCACCGCACGGGAACGCTGGTGTCGGTGGACCGCGTGGTGGCGGACGCATCGGAAAAGGCCTCGCTGTCCGGTAACGGGT
>CAZVIK010000146.1:0-10290 GCA_964627045.1 uncultured Solibacteraceae bacterium
CATATCGTGCGGCCAGAAGAACAGGGTCATATCGGAAAAGGTGGTGTTCTCCGCTTTCCAATCGACGTAGTCGGGTCCGGTGAACGGATAGCTTCCGGGCGCAGCTTCGGTTTCGTAAAGGCGCACAAGCTGCTGGGGGTCACGGTAGGGAAGCGGGCGCAGGAGCACGGCCTCGATGATGCTGAAGATGGCGGTGTTCACGCCAATGCCGGCGGCGAGGGTCAGCGTGGCGAAGATGGTGAACCCCCGCGAAGCGAGCAAACCCCGGGTAGCGTAGCGGAAGTCTTTCAAGAGTGCGCGCATGGGCCTATTAGCTACTACGCATGCGGAGGCCCGAGTGTCTCGAAAATCTTCGTCCTACTCGCGCGGCGTGGGCGGATCGCTGGGGCGGCGCAGGGTGGGGACCTTCTTCTTCTGCTCGGCCTCTTTCTTGTCCGCCGCCTTTCTTTCTTCGACCTCTTCGGTGCGCATGGCGGCTTCCCGTTCGGAGCGCTCCTTTTGTTCGCGGACAGCCAACTCGGCGGCGCGGCTCTTCAGGTCCCGCTGCGCAAGTTCGAGGGAATCTTCGGTGGTCAGGATGGCCTGTTCCAAGACGAACTGGTATTGGGAAGAGTCCTTGGGAGGATCGTCCGCAATCCGGGCGAGCACGGCGAGCATCTGCTTTTCCCCGTCGGCGACGGCCTGGAGGCCGGTGTCGAGAGGCACGCGGCGGCTTAGGGCGTCGTCGGAGACCGTGTCGATGGCGTCGATGATCTTGGTGTACTCGTCGAGGACCTCGTGGATCATGGCGCTGCGGCCGGTCTTCTCTTTGGCCAGCAATTGCTCGATAATCGCGATGCGCTCCCGGGCGAAGCCGATGTAGAGGACCAGCCGTTTGTTCGGCTCCTGTTCGAGGCGGAGTTGATCGACCTCGGCTGCGGAAAGGAAGTCGCGGCGCGCGGCCGACAGGGGCAACGCCGCCAGACAAATCAGAGCAAGCCACAGGCGCACGGTTTCTCCTCCTTCCTACTTTTTCGGGGCCATGATGCGTTGCAGCACCTCGTCGTGAAGGCGGCGAAGGTGGTCCGCCAGCGGAGCCAGCGTCTCGCGCTGTTCGAAATCGAGCGTGCTGCGAAATCCCTCCGTGTTCTTGATGATCCCGCGCAGTTTGACTTCGAGGTTCTTATACTGGCGGGAATTGCGGGGGGTCTTGCCGGTCTGATTCAGAGAGGCGTAGGCGAGATCGACGGACTCGCGGAGTTCCTTGAGCGCGGCCTGGGCGGCAGGCCAGTCGTTCGTTTTTCCAGCGGCGGAGGCGAGGCGGACCTGGGCCTCGGCGTTGTCCAACGCCAGACGCGCGCGGCGCTCCAGGTTGGGCTCGGCCTTGGCGCGCGTGAGGTCGGCGCGCAACGCTGTGGCCGTCGCCAGGGCGATCAGGAACACGGTGGCCTGGAAGTATCGCGTCACTTTCGATCGATCTCCTTCTTGAGGATGCGGGCGCGCTGGCGGGCCAGAAACTCTTCGTCGGGACTGCGGCCCTGGCTGAGCGAAAGGAATTTCTCGTAGGCGGCCAACGCCGCTTCCGGCTGTTTGGTCTTGTCCAGAACGATGGCGCGCAGGTAAAGGTGCCCGGGAAGCTCGGCTCCGAGCGCGCGAAGACGGTCGAGCGCGGAGAGGGTGCGCGGGTAGTCCTCCAGCAATACGAGCGTCGCGGCCAACTCGCTCCAGGCCTCGACGAAATCGGGTTTCGACTCGAGGGCGCGCACGAACTCGGCGGAGGCCGGGGCGTATTTCTTGAGTTCGCGCAACACGCGGCCGTAAGTTAGGCGCAGGCCGAGGTTGCCGGGTTCCTTGGCGAGCAACTGTTCGAGCAGGGGAGCGGCCTCGCCCGGGCGGCCGGCACGGATCGAAAGGACGGCGCGGCGTTCGAGGGCGGCCGGGTCGGCGGGGAACAGCACGTAAATCTCAAGGGCCTTTTCGGGGCGGCCGGCCGCTTCGAATTGCGAGGCGAGCTCGAGTTCGATGTCCTTGAGATCCGGGTCCAGGGAGGCGGCGCGCCTGTAGTCCGGGGCGGCTTCCTCCAGGCGGCCCAGGCGCGCGCGGGAACGGGCGAGGCCGAGGAGGGCGGGGACGGAGCCGGCGTCGAGCTTCAGGGCGTCCAGGTAGCGCGGCTCGGCCTTGGCGAAGTCGCCAGCGGCGAACAGCGCCTGTGCCAGGTAGAAAACGGGGCGGAACTCGGAGGGCTTCTGCCGGACGGCGTCCTCCAAGAGAGGGACCGCCGCGGCCGGCTGCTTCTGCCCCAGAAGAAGAACGCCCAGGTTCACCTCGGCCTCGTACAAGCCCGGCTTAAGCTCCAGAACCTTACGGTAGCCGGCGGCGGCTTCGGCTTCCCGGCCGAGAAGGCTGTCGGCCAGGGCGAGGTGGAAGCGAGCGGCGAAGTCGGCGGGGTCGGCTTCGACCGCTTTGGCGAACAATTGGGCGGCGGTGGCGTAGTCGCGCTCGTCGAGCGCCTTCAGTCCGTCCGGAACGGGGCCGGAGGCCTGCGCCAAGCTCACCCAGAGCAACGCCAAGGCTGCGAGCATACGTCTTCTACCAGTCTACCGCCTGCTATACTTCACTTCTTGTGTTCCATCTAGTCGAAAAACGCATCGCAGAGAGTGTCTCCGCGCACCTGAGCGTGCGCTACGGAACGGAAGCGGCGGCGGTTCTGGAACTGCCCAAGGAGCCGAGGTTCGGCGAACTGAGCCTGGTGTCGGCGTTCGGGCTGGCCAAACAGTTGAAGAAGGCGCCGCGGGCGATCGCCGCCGAGATCCTGGCCGAGATGCCGAAGCCGGAAGGCGTGGCGACGATTGAGATCGCCGGCGGCGGGTTCCTCAACATGCGGCTGGACCGCGGCCGGTTCGGAGCGGCGCTGCTGGCGGCGGCGGAGGAGCCGGCGGCGACCGAAGGCGGCAAGATCATCGTCGAGCACACCAACATCAACCCGAACAAGGCGGCGCACATCGGGCACGTGCGCAACGCGGTGCTGGGGGACACGTTCGTGCGGATGCTGCGCGCGGCGGGACGCAGGGTCGAGGCGCAGAACTACATCGACAACACCGGCGTGCAGGTGGCCGACGTGGTGGTGGGGTTCCACTTCCTCGAAAAGAAGAGTCCAGCGGAGGTGGCGCAGCTGGCCGGAGAAGAGCGGTTCGATTACCTTTGCTGGGACCTGTACGCGCGCATCTCGCAACACTATCAGGGAAACGCCGAGGCGATGGCGTGGCGGCACCAGGCGTTGCATGCGATCGAGGCCGGCGAGGGCGAGTTGGCCGAGATGGCGCACGTCGTGGCCGACGCCATCGTTGGGTGCCACCTGAGGACGATGCTGCGGCTGGGCGTGGAATACGACGTGCTGCCGCGCGAAAGCGAGATCCTGCACCTGCAATTCTGGGCCACCGCATTCGAACTGCTGAAGGAACGTAAGGCGATCTACTTCGAAACGCAAGGAAAGAACAACGGGTGCTGGGTGATGCCGGGCTCGGCGTTCACGGCGAACGAGGGAGAAGACGCCGACAAGGTGATCGTGCGCTCCAACGGCACGGTGACCTACGTGGGCAAAGACATCGCCTACCAGCTCTGGAAGTTCGGGCTGCTGGGAAAGGACTTCCACTACCGGCCGTGGATGCGGTATCCGAGCGGGCATGAGCTTTGGGCGACCACGGACGAACCGGCCGCCGGCGAGACGCCGCGATTCGGCGGCGGAGAGTGGGTGTATAACGTGATCGATTCCCGGCAAAGCTACTTGCAGGACGTGGTGGCGGCGGGACTGCGGGCGCTCGGGTATACGGAGCAGGCCGGGCGGTCGGTTCACTTCGCCTACGAGATGGTGGCGCTGTCGCCGCGCACCTGCGCGGAGCTCGGCATCGAACTCAGCGAAGAGGACAAGCGGCGCAGCCACGTGGAGGTCTCCGGGCGCAAAGGACTGGGCGTAAAGGCCGACGACCTGATCGACAAGCTGATCGAGAAGGCGCGCGAAGAGGTGGATTCGCGGCATCCGGAAGCCTCCGAGGAGGAGCGGGCGGAAGTGGCAAGCCAGATTGCGGTGGGCGCGCTGCGGTACTTCATGCTGAAGTACACGCGCAACGCCGTGATCGCCTTCGACATGCAGGAGGCGCTCAGCTTCGAGGGCGAAACCGGGCCGTACGTGCAGTACGCGGCGGTACGCGCGCGGAACATCTTGCGCAAGTTGACGGACGCCGGAGAGGCGCTGCCGGACTTCGCGCGCGAACTGGACCAGGCGGCCATGGCGCGCCAGCTTGCGTCGGAGGATTTCTGGCAGATCGCGCTGGCAATCGCCAAGGCGGGCGGCGCGCTGAACCGGGCCATCGCGTCGGGTGAACCGAGCCACGTGGCCCGCTACGCCTTCCAGTTGGCGCAGGCGTTCAACAGCTTCTACCACGAGTATCCGGTGCTGCAAGAGCCGGACCGCGAGCGGCGCGTGTTCCTGCTGTGGCTGACGGATTATTTCCGGCGGCAACTCGAGGAGACGCTGGGGATTCTCGGGATCGCCGTGCCGCGGTACATGTAGGCGGGCAAGGCGGCGATTGACCGCCGTGCGCCGTTGAAGTACGATCACACTTGCGACGACGCGGCCGGTGGCGCTCTGTCCGGCCTCCACGCGGGCGCCGTCCCGGGAGGACCATGCGACGCAAACTCTTCGTTCCCGCTCTGCTCACCGTGTGTGCGGCGGCGCTGTCCGCACAGAGCGCGCCGGAGATTCCCCGCCTTCAAAAGCAGGGAACGGCGACCCAACTGATCGCCGGCGGGAAGCCGTTTCTGATGCTGGCCGGGGAGCTGCTCAACAACACGGCCACCAGTCTCGAAAACATGAAGGACGTGTGGCCGCGGCTGGTTGCGGGGAATCTCAACTGCGCGCTGATCGCCCTTTCCTGGGCCCAGGTGGAACCCGAAGAGGGCAAGTTCGACTTCGCGTTGGTGGACGGACTGATTCAGGAAGCGCGCCGGAACAACCTCAAGGTGGTCTTCCTGTGGTTCGGAAGCTGGAAAAACGGGACTTCGAGTTACGCCCCCTACTGGGTGAAGAAGGATTTCCAGAAGTACCCGCGGATACGGTTTCGCAACGGCAAGAGCATGGAGTTGCTAAGCACCTTCGGCGAGGCCACCCGCGACGCCGACGCGCGGGCGTTCCGGGCGCTGATGGGCCACATCCGCGAGGTGGATTCGCGCGAACGTACCGTGGTGATGATGCAGGTGGAAAACGAGGTGGGTGTGCTGCGCGACCCGCGCGACCGCTCGGCCGCCGCCAACAAGGCCTTCGCCGGTCCCGTGCCGAAGGAGTTGATGGACTACCTGGTGAAACACAAGGACAGCCTGAATCCGGAGCTTCGCCAGGCGTGGGGAGCGCAGGGCTTCAGGACCAGCGGGACGTGGGAGCAGGTGTTCGGGCCGGGGCTGCCGGCGAACGTCGAGATCCCGATCCAGACCACCGTTCCGCCGATGACGCGCGAAGAGCAGGATGCGGCGTGGCGGCGCATGAACTGGCCGGTGGACGAGATCTTTATGGCGTGGCACTACGCGCGGTTCATCGGCAAGGTGATCGAGGAAGGGAAGGCCGAGTACCCGATTCCGATGTTCGTGAACGGCTGGTTGCGGCAACCGAACATGGCCTGGCCTGGGACGTTTCCGAGCGGCGGGCCGCTGCCGCAGGTGCACGACATCTGGCGCGCCGGGGCGCCGGCGTGCGACTTTTTCGCTCCCGACATTTACGTGCCGAACTTCGCGGAGACCTGCGAAGAGTGGATGCAGAACGGGAATCCGTTGTTCATCCCGGAAACGGGCGCGAACCCGGCCAATGCGTTTCTCTCTGTCGCGCGCTACAACGCGATGGGATACTCGCCGTTCGGGATCGACCGCAGCATCGCGGCGGATTCGCCGATCGCGGCGGCCTACCGGATGCTTGCCGATATGGCTCCGGCGATCGTGGCCAACCAGGGGAGGGGCACAATGACGTTCGCGCGGATGCAGCCGGGCGACGCGCCGCAGAAGGTCAAACTGGGCAACTACACGCTGGAACTCAGCTACCTCGGCGCGGCGCGCGCTCCCATCGCACCGCAGCCCCCCGCGGCTGCCGGAGCGGCGGCTCCCCCAACTCCGGTCCAACCTCAGGCTCGGGGACCGGCCGGACCCGGCGGGCTGACGGCGTCGAACGAAGCGGCGGCGATCTTCATCGCCAACGGTCCGGATGAGTACTTCATGGCCGCGACCAACGGCCTGCGGATCGCGGTGACGCCTAACACGCCCGGGCCGGCGATGGTGGGATTGGGGGACGTACAGGTGGGCCGGTTCGTGGACGGCCGATGGACCGTGGTTCGTCAGCTCGGGGGCGACGATACGGGCCAAGGCGAGATCCTTTCGCTGCGCGGAAACACCGTGCAGCGGGTGACCTTCTACCGTTACGAATAGCGCGCGTCGCGGAAAGCCGGGTGGTTGCGGTGGCGGTGTAACGGATCTGTAACACGGACCGCGCCGGCGGTGTGCTATCCTGCGATGCAGTACCTGCCGGAAGAAGTCGGCCAGTCCTTTGGATACCCAAAGTAGCGAATGAGAGAGCGAGGAGTGCATCTGGAGTCTGAGAAGGCGCATTCGGCGCGCCGTGGTTGGTGTATGTCACTGATATACAGGTTCTTGGTTGTGTTTTCGCGAGGAGGCGGGCGGTGATGCGCTGGGTTGTGTTGGCGGCTTCCGTGGTGTTGCAGACCTGCCTCGGCGCTATTTATGCGTGGAGCGCGTGGGTGCCCGCGCTGAAAGGCGTACACGGAATCACCGGCGGCCAGGCCGGCCTGATTTTCGGCGTGGCGATCGCGGTGTTCACCTCGGCGGCGGTCTTCGCCGGACGGGTGATGGAGCGGCGCGGTCCGCGCCTGGTCGCCTCGATTGGCGCGGTGCTGTTCGGGGCGGGTTACCTGGCGTCGTCGTATTCCGGCGGGTCGTTCGGGTGGCTGTTGGCCAGCCTGGGTGTGCTGGTGGGTCTGGGGACCGGTTTCGGTTATGTTTGCCCGCTGGCAACTTGCGTGCGGTGGTTTCCGGAACACAAAGGACTGATCACCGGCGTGGCCGTCGCCGGATTCGGCGGCGGGGCGATCCTCTTGTCGGGGCTGGCGGGCCACTGGCTGTCGAGCGGGATGCCCGTGCTGGAAGCGTTCCGGCTGGTGGGTGTTTCCTACGGGGCGGTGGCGCTGGCCGCCGCGCTGCTGCTGCGGATTCCGGAGGCGTCCGCGGGGCCGCCGCAGCCGCTGGTGCCGGTGCGGACGTTGTTCGGGTCGCGCGAGTTTTGGGCCCTGGCGGCAGGGATGTTCGCGGGGACCTTTGGAGGGCTGCTGGTGGTGGGGAATCTCGGCCCGATGGGCCTTGCTGCGGGGCTGCCCTCGAAGAGCGCGATCTTGAGCATCCAGGTGTTCGCCGCGGGCAATGCGGCCGGGCGGGTCGGTTGGGGGTGGCTCTATGACCGCTTCGGGCGCAGTGTTCTTCCGGCTTCGTTGCTGGCCATCCTATTGGCAATCCTGGCGCTCTCGGCGGCGGGCTCGGCGGGCGCGTTCCTGATGCTGGCGGCCTTGGCCGGATTCTGTTTCGGCGCGTGTTTCGTGGTGTACGCGGCGCAGGTGGCGAACGTGTTCGGTGCGGCCCACCTGGGCGGGGTGTATCCGATCATATTCCTGGCGTACGGATTCGCCGGACTCACCGGACCGGCCACGGGAGGCGCGATCGCCGACCGGACAGGGAGCTTCGACGCGGCGGTGGCGATCGCCTGCGCGATCCTGGCGCTCGGCGCTTTCGCGGTCTGGAGGGCGGGGCGGAGTGACGCTCCCGGTGGCACGGTGGCGGTTCGGCTGGAGGAGGCGCAGGCCGTGCGCGAGCGGGCGTAGCCCGAGCAGACGCGCGGGCGTAGAAGTCAGCCGTTCTCGCCCGCCGCCCGGGCGATCTGGAGAAGGTAGAAGCGCAGCAGGGCCTGGCGGCTCGGCGAAACCGCCTGTTCTTCGATACGAACGATCCGCTCGACTTCGCGCATCGCGCGCACGACGTTCACCGGGACTTCCACCGATGTGCGGGGCGCCTGCGCCAGGTACTCAATGGCGGCGATCAGGAACTGGCGCAGCGAGTCGTCCTCCGGGGCGCGGAACACAGACGAGTGGCCGCGCGGTTTTCGCGGAGGCGGCGCGGCGAGCGCGCTCCCCGGGGCGGCGCGGCGAGTGACCGAGTACAACGCGGTGGCCAGCTCGACAAAGCTGGAAACCCGGGCGTAGACGGGCTCCTGCAAGATCCTCCACGCCTTCTCCCGCCACTTGCGGATCTCCTGGGGCACCGCGAGGAGACGCCGGACGTCGTGGCGCCACTCTCCGGTGGCGGGCCGTCCGATTTGCGCGAGCAGGGCGTCCATGTCGGTGTTGAACAGATCCGGCTGCAAGAGCACGGCCAGGTCGGGACGCAGGGCGGGGAGCAGGCGCGCGCGGAAGCGGTCGCCTTCGAAGAACTCGGATACCGGGACGCCGTGCCGGCGCAGCACCTCGCGCTGGAACAACGGGATGCTTGGCCGGATCAGGTCCATGTCCTCGCGCAGCGCGGTGAGGGCGCTGTTGCCGGCCTGGAAGCCGCGCTCGACGGCGCCGAGCCAGCGCCGGTCGAGGTCCTGGAACAGGCGCAAGGTGTGGAGGATCTCGTAGACCGGGAGATGCGGCAGAATCCGGTCGGCGAGGGCCGCGGGGTCGCCGGCCTCGGCGGCCCGGTCGCCGGCGAAGGCGTTCATCGCGCGAAACAGGCCGGTGGTCAACTGGTTGATGCCGAGCAGATAGGTTTGCGCCTGGTTGTGGGCGATGGCGCGCAGCGAACTCCCGAAGCGCGCGAAAGGAATGGTGGCGGCGATCCGCTCCAGGATCTGGTGGCCGCGCCCGGCCGGCGCGCCGCCGGTGGGACGCAGCGTCGGACGGTCGCGCAGAGGCGGGATTGAGGTGGCGATGAAGTGCGAGACGACGTAGATGCCCACCACGTCGTCCTCGGCGCCATATAGGATGCGGCGGAAGTTTTCGGTGGCCGCCTTCATGAAATCGTCCACCAGCGCGTCCTGGAACCCCAAGGTGAGGCGGCGGAGTTCCTGGAGGGCGCGGCCGGTGTAGGGAAGGCGCGTTCCGGTGAACGGCTCGGCCGCGCGATAGGTTTCGGCGGCGGCAATACGCTGCGCTTCGGCGACGTGGTGGAGCAGCCGGGCCAGTTCCTCGACCGGCAGGTGGCGGAGCCGTTCGGAGAGGTTGCTCTGAAACGTCCGCAGATCGCCGCTGGAAAAGACGCCGAGCAGGGGCGTAGCGGCGTAGCGCGTGCTGCGCTTGGCCGAGGGTTCCACGGCCTCGTCAAGAGCGCGTTCGTCTTCGGGCGACAGCCGGAAAGCGGGCTGTCCGGAGGCCGGCGAGTAGTAGCCGCTCTGGCGCTGGGCGGGCTCGCCGCTGCCCATCTTCACGCGCACCTGGGCGACCAGGCCGCGTTCGGCCAGCCAGCGCAGGATGTCGAACTTGGCCTGTTTGAACGCCTCCAGCCCGGCGGCCTGCCCGATCTGCTGGCTGAGATCCGACCCGGCGATGAAAACCTCGCAGATCATCTCCGAGAACCGCTCGGCGGCCGTCTGATCCAAGCGCCGGCTGTGGACGGCGTAATCCCAGACCTTTCCCAGATAGCCCGCGACCTTGCTGGTAACGGCCACGTCCTCGAACAACGGCACCAGCCAGACCGAAGGAAGATCGCACGGGCCGGCGCGAAGGGCCTCCTCCCGCTTGGCCCGCATGCGGCGGTCGAGCGAAATCAAGGCTTCCGCCTCCGACGACATGCTGACTTGCAAAGCGAGGACCATCCCGGGATTGCCGTGCCGCGCCGCGATCTCGTTAATCTCCACAATGTTGTGCGCGGTGGTGTCGATGGCGAACGGATCGGGTGCGGTGACCAGGCTCTGGTGGATGCGGGGGGTGACGGCGAACCGGCGCAACAGGTCGCGGAACCCGGCGATTTCGAGGAGGAATCCATCGCCGCCCGCGTGGCGGCGGACCTCGCCGAGATTGGCGCGCAGGACCTTGCGCAACGACTTGTTCAACGCGAAATAGCGCTCCAGCGTGCGCCGCCGTTCGCGCCGCAGGTCCAGCATGCGGCGTTCGAGCCGGTCATTGTGCTCTGACATGGCCGTCAGGGGATCGCGGGCCAGCCCGAGGCGCATCCCGAGCTTCCGGACCGATCCCGGCTCGACGGCGAAGGGGAGCAAGCCGCGGTAGCGGC
>CAZVIK010000147.1:0-6811 GCA_964627045.1 uncultured Solibacteraceae bacterium
CACGTACAGGACTCCAAGCCCGCCGACGGCCAGCGTAATGATGGCCGTGGCCAAAAAACCAAGCATCATCTTAACCGAAAGTCTTTGATTTCTAAGCAACGCTCGCATGGGGCTCCTCGGCGTCAGTCAAGTTCGGCTGTCGCCTTACTTTGTATCGGCAGCCCCCCCGTTTGGGTTTACACGCCCGGCGGTGGAAAACGTCCGCCGCCGGTTTTTCTAAAACTCTCCCGCCGGCGACGATAAGACCCTTTGAAAAGGAAACCCCGTGAGGGAGGTTGAGGAATAGACTATGAAGCACCTGATGGCAGCACTGCTGTGTGTGTTTGGCTTGTCCGTGGCCGCTTGGTCTCAGGAAGCCCTGCTGAAAGTGGACGAAGCCGACGCCAAAGGGGCGGCCGTCTCCAAGGTCGTCCCTGAATACCCCCAGATGGCGAAGCAGATGCGACTGGCGGGCCGCGTCGAAGTCGAGGTCGTTATCGACGCCGAAGGAAACGTCGAGAAAACCCAGGTGGTTTCCGGGAATGCCCTACTGAGCAGCGCGGCTTCCATGGCATTGAAAAAGTGGAAGTTCACCCCGTTTAGCTCGGGCGGCAAACCGGTCCGCGCGGTGACCACGATCGGCTTCGACTTCAAGCTTTAGTCCGGCGGGACTGCGGTGCCGGGCCGGCGCGCTTCAAGAGCCGGCCCCGCCGTGTCCGTGCCGCGCGCCGTCGATCAGCGTATCGCGGCGCAGCCGGTCGAGTTCCTGCCTCGCGATCTGCGCCCAACTGCTCGCGGGATCGAGCCGCAGATAGGCCTTCCAGTGGCGCACAGCTCGCATGAGCTGGCCGCTGGATTGATAGAGCAAGGCGAGGTTGTAGTGGGCGTCGGCATAGCGCGGATCCAGACGCAGGGCGGTGTTGTAGTGCATCAGGGCTGCGCCGGAATCGCCCATCTCGTCGAAGAGGTTCCCCAGGTTGAAGTAGGCCAGGGCGTAGTCGGGATCGGCGTGAATGGCGTCGCGATAGCATTGCTCGGCGCGCGGCCAATCCTTGCGATGGAAGTGGACGGTCCCCAGGTTCACCAGCGCACCGGTTGAGGCCGGGTCCAGTCTCAGCGCTTGTTCGTAGGCCGCCACTACCTCGTCGGTGTCCGCTCCCGCGTTTTCCAACTCGATCGCCTTCTCGAACCACAGCGAGGACTCATACAGCCGAGCCGCCTCAGCCACGCGCCGTGCGTCGCCCGCCGCCTGCCGGGGGAAACTCAACGTCCGGTGCAGCGCACTGTCTTCGAAATCCAGAAGGAACTGGCCCGAGTCGGCCTCCATGCGTGCCTTCCCAAACTGCACGGCGATCCTGCGGCCTTCACAGAATACGTTCAGGTCCTTGAGCGGATCCGGGACGCCGTCCAACTTCTTTCGAAGCGCTCCGACCGCCCGCCGGATTCGAGCCGCCGTGGCGCCGGCTTTGGTCAGCCGCAGTAGCGACCGCAGCACGACCAGGTCGGAAAAACTGTAGGTCTCGGTGACCGGCGCCAGCCCCTGGCGTTCCCAACTCCGGAGGCGCCGCTCGGAAAGATTCAGGATGCGGCGGACGTCGCTTCGGCTATAATTCTCGCGGGCCGAAAGGGCGGGCACGCGAGAAATTGTAGCACGCCCTGCCGGCCGTATCAGCGGGGTCGTGCGGCGGCTGGCACCGGGCCGAATTAGGGCCTTGACAGCGCGATTCGGAGCCGTCATACTGAAATCGTGTTGCAAATTAGTTTCAATAAGCAGCACGGCCATCGACGGCGGCACCGCCACGGCCGGGTCACCCGCACGCTCCTGGATCTGGCTCGCGGCGAGCGCGGCACGCTCGACCACATCGACTTGCCCGCCGACGCGGCGCACCGGCTGATGGAGTTGGGATTTGTGCCGGGCACAGAAGTGGTCGCGGCCGGCAGCGCGCCGGGCGGCGATCCGCTGGTCTTTCGCGTCGACGGCTCGCAGGTCGCCCTACGCCGGGAAACGGCCACCCATCTGACCCTGCGCCGGATGTCTCCGGCGGCGGATTAGGCGGACTCATGGGTAGTTGTGGAGGCTGCGGCGTTCCCTTCGGAGTCGCCCCAAGCGCCGAGGCCGAACCGCGCCGGCGGACGCGGACAGTGGCCATTGTCGGTCCCCCGAACTCCGGGAAGTCCACGTTGTTCAACCGGCTGACCGGATTGCGCCAGAAGGTCGCCAATTTCCCGGGCGTCACCGTGGAGCAGCGCGTCGGACGCGCCCGGCTCGCCGGGGACCGCGAGATCTGCCTGGTGGATCTTCCCGGGGTCTACGGCCTCGACCCGCGGTCGGAGGACGAACGCGTCACACGCGACGTGCTAACCGGGCGGATGGATGGGATCGCGCGCCCGGACGCCATCCTTCTGATCCTGGATTCCACCAACCTCTCCCGCCACCTCACTCTGGCGGCGCCGGTGCTGTCGTTGGGCGTTCCGACGCTCGTCATTCTGAACATGGCCGACGACCTTCAGGCCCGTGGCGGTGTCGTGGATGTGGGCGCGTTGGCGCACCAGTTGGGAGCGCCGGTAACGTTGATCAGCGCGATCAAAGGCGAAGGCATCGAGGCGGTGTCGGAGTTTCTCTCCGGCTCGATCGCCGTGCCGTCTCCGCTCGATCTACCGGCGACCCACGAAGCGCCGCATTGCCGCCAATGGGCCGGCCGGGTGGGCGAACGCGCCAGTTACCGGCCGCCCGCTCCCCCGGTGTGGACGCACCGGTTGGACGCCCTGTTCCTTCACCCCATCGCCGGGCCGCTGGTTCTGGCGGGCGTGGTGATGCTGGTGTTTCAGGCCATGTTCGCGGCAGCCCGGCCCCTGATGGACGGCATCCAGTGGGTGGTTTCGGCGTCCGGCGGTGCCATCGAACGGTCGCTCCCGGATTCCATCCTTCGTTCGTTGCTGGTGGAAGGGGTTTGGGACGGCGTGGGTTCGGTGCTGGTCTTCCTGCCGCAGATTCTGCTGTTATTCCTGCTTCTCGGCGTGCTCGAGGACTCCGGCTACCTGGCGCGGGCCGCCTTGATCGCCGACCGCACGATGGCCCGCGTCGGATTGCAGGGGAAGTCCTTCATCCCGCTGCTCTCCGCATACGCCTGTGCGGTTCCGGCAGTAATGGCCACCCGCACCATCGAGAGCAAACGAGACCGGGTAGCGACCATCCTGATCGCGCCTTTCATAACCTGTTCGGCGCGGCTTCCGGTCTACACTCTGATCATCGCGGCGTTTCTGCCGGACCGGCCTTTGCTCGGCCCTTTGCTGGGTACGCGCGCCGTGGCCCTGGTGGGTCTTTATGTGCTCGGCTTTCTGGCGGCTTTCGCCACGGCGAAGCTGCTGAAGTCCTCCATTCTCAAGAGCGATCCCACACCGTTCATCCTGGAGATGCCGCCGTATCGCTGGCCGACGCTCCGTTCCATCGCCTTGCGGCTGGCCGACCGCGGCCGCATCTTCTTGCGCCGCGCCGGCACGGTGATTCTGCTGGCCGCGGTCGTACTGTGGGGCCTGGCCCATCTTCCGCTGGTGGACGGACAAGCGCCGCCCATCGAAGAGAGCTTGGTTGGAACGCTGGGGCGGACCATGGAACCCGCCATCCGGCCACTGGGTTTTGATTGGAAGATCGGCGTCGGGCTGATCAGTTCCCTGGCCGCGCGGGAGGTGATCGTGAGTACGCTCGGCACCCTTTACGGCATGGAATCCGGCCGGCCGTCGGGCGGATTGGAAGCCGCCTTGCGGCGGGATCTCCAGCCGGGCGGCGCCGTCGCGCTGCTGGTGTTCTTCGCCTTCGCCATGCAGTGCATGTCGACGATCGCCGTTGTGCGGCGCGAGACCGGCGGGTGGAAGTGGCCCCTGCTGCAATTCTCTTACATGACCGTTCTGGCCTACACGGGGGCGTTCGCGGCCAATCAGATCGTGGGACGGCTGGTGGGCGGGTAGCGGACTCCCCACTGGTGGCGGGGAGTCCGCCGCCGTCGTTTACTGGAGAGCGAAGTTCAACTGAATGTCGGTCATGACTTCCACCGGCACCCCGTTCAAAAGCGTCGGCTGGTAGCGCCACTGCTTCACGGCTGAGATCGCCGCTTCCGCCAGACGCGAGTCCACCAACTGGTTCACGCGCTCCACTTTCAGGATGCCGCCGTCGGCGCCGATCACGGCGCGCAGCATGACCGTTCCGTCCACGCCCTCAGCCCTGCAATCCGGCGGGTATACCGGGCGTTCCAGATGGACAATCTTGGTGGCTTGGACGTTGCCGCCCACCTGGAGCGGCGCCACGTAGCCGGGCGGCGGCGGGGGAGGCGGCGCACCGAGTTGTGCTTTCACATCCATACTTTCGCTCACCTGACCGATCACCAGGCTCGGCTGAACCTGGGTGACCGCGCCTCCCTGCACCTGAACGCCCTCCAGCCGCAACCGAGCGAATCCCGGCTTTTCCACCGTTAAAACGTAGCTCCCCGCCGGCAAGGGTTGGAGCGTAAACTCCCCGGCGAATCCAGTGTCGACGATCTCCTTGCGGTTCGTGTCGGCCAGCGCCGCCGTGATGCGCGCCTTGGGAACGACGGCCCCGCTCGCGTCGTGCACCACGCCGGCGATGCCCCCTCCGGTCTGTAGCGCCGACGGCTGGACCGCCGCCAACGGAACCAGGAGACTCAATGACAGCACGCCGACACCGGCCACCAGCGCAGGTGTGGCTTTCCGGCGGCTGACGCCGGACTGTAGAAGCGACTTCAGACGGCCTTCCAACTCCGACACACGACCCATGGCAAGACCTCCTTCTGGCAGGGGCGCTGCGCTCTGCAGTCCCCGCACAACCTCGACCAACTCGCCGGCATAGCGCGCCGGCCCTTCCCCTTGAAGCAAAACCCCGTCGTCACAGGCTCGTTCGGCTTCCCGCCGCATCCGGCTGGCGGCCCACCAGACCAGCGGATTGGGCCAGTAGGCCGCCACCACCAACCGGCTCAGCAGAAACGTGCGTGTATCGTGCCGCGCGATGTGCATGCGCTCGTGCAGCAACACCATGCGTAACCGTCCCGGCGGCCAGTCTCCGGCCGATTCGGGGAGAACTACCCGTGGTTTCCAGAAACCGCACACCACCGGCGCACCGGCCTTGGCGCTGAACAACACGTCGCTGGGGCCCTCCACCGCCAGCGCGGAATCCGTCAACCGTCCGATCCGTGCAACCCCGGAGGCAAGCCGAAACAGAACCACGGCGGCCCCGGCAGCCCAAATCCACCAGAGCACAGCCACGGGTGACACACCCCTGACGCCGCCTTGTGCGATCACGTCGAGCACCGTCATCGCCTGCACCGGTGCCGCCGCCAGCCGCTCAGGAACCGCCGGGCGCCAGCCGGGCGTGAGCCGATTCAGCAGCGGGAGCAACGCCAACCCCGCCAGCGCCGCCGACCAGATCAGGTGGCGCGCCGCCGCCGAGCGGCGCCGGAATACCACGGCCGCCAAGGCCGCCAGGGCCACCACCAGCGCCGACTTCCAGGCCATCGCAACAAAGAACTCCATCGCCGCGGGCATGGTCACTCACCCTCCTGCTTGGCCTTCTCGATCATCGCCGAGAGGCGCTCCAACTCGTCCTGCCTCAGCTTCAGGGAACCGCTGTCGAGCAGCGCCGCCATCAACTTCTCCGCCGATCCCCCGAAAAACGTTTCGATCAGGTGCCGCACGGCGTGGCGCCGTGCCGCCCCGGGCCGGACGGTAGGCATGTAGACGTAGCGCAACTCCCTGGCCTGGCGCCGCACGTGGCCCTTTTCTTCCAGGGTCCGCAAGTGAGCGCGGACGGCGGAGTTGCTGGGGGCGTCGGGCATCGCCTCGCGCACCTCCTCGGCCGTAGCCTCCCTGCGCTGGTAGAGGACGTCCATGATCTGCCGCTCGCGGCGGCTCAGGCTCGACTGCCGGTGGCGCGTTTCACTGTCCATGCTAGGTTTTCACCGTCCTGTTAGAAAACTAGCACCATTTCGCGGCGCTGTCAATAGAGACACCACCGGAGCGTTTCCGGTTCCCGGCGGCGCGAAAAAAAGGAACTCGCCCTTATTAAACGCCCCCAGATCGGCTACGCTACAGGTATGCGGAACGTCGTCATCCTCGGGTCGGGCTGCGCGGGCAACACGGCAGCCCTTTATGCGGCCAGAGCCAACCTGCAACCGTTGGTGGTGGGCGGCAACGAGCCGGGCGGCCAGTTGTCCATGACCACCCTGGTCGAAAACTTCCCCGGTTTCCCGGAGGGCATCAACGGTCCCGACCTCGTTGAGAACATCAAGAAGCAGGCCGAACACTTCGGTGCCGAATACGCGCACGGTTCCGTCGTCGAGGCCGATTTCTCAGCGAGGCCTTTTCGTCTGAGCATCGAAGGCGACTGGGTGGAAGCCCGCGCCGTCATTGTCGCCACCGGCGCGCGCGCCCGGTGGCTGGGGCTGCCCTCCGAACAGAGACTCATCGGCCACGGCGTCAGCAGTTGCGCCACCTGCGACGGTTTCTTTTACCGGGGCAAGAAGATCATGGTCATCGGTGGAGGGGATTCCGCCATGGAAGAGGCGAACTTCCTGACGCGCTTCGGCTCCGAGGTTACCGTGGTGCACCGTCGCGATGAATTCCGCGCCTCCAAGATCATGACCGAGCGGGCCCACGCCAACCCCAAGATCAAGTGGCTCACCAGCACGGTCGTCGAAGAGGTCCTCGACGTGGAGAAGGGTATCGTGACAGGCGTGCGCCTGCGCAACGTCAAGGACGGGCGCGTCTGGGAGCAGGACGTGGACGGGTTCTTCCTGGCGATCGGACACGTCCCCAACACGGCGGT
>CAZVIK010000147.1:6821-10223 GCA_964627045.1 uncultured Solibacteraceae bacterium
GGATCCCGACGGCTACATCGTCTCCAAGGGCGGAGCACGCACCAGCATCACGGGCGTCTTTCATGCCGGGGACGTGGAAGACCGTGTGTACCGCCAAGCCATCACCGCCGCCGGCGCCGGCTGCCGCGCCGCCATCGAGGTCGAACGCTTCCTGGAAGCCGAGGGGCACTAGCGCCAGACGCTTCCACTTGCACTAAGCCAGCGTTGAGGTGTCCATTGCCGGTCAACTCCGATAAGCCGCATCTTTGGAAGGCTGACATCGAGGCTTCGGCGGACCTCTTCAATGAGTGGTTCGCGGGGGTTGCGCCAAGGGCATACCGTGACGCCCGCGTGAACGCGATACGGCAGGTGGAGCAGGGACTTCTGCTAACGGAAGATTTGGCAACAATCGCTCCGGCTCTGTTGAGAGCTCTTCCGGGGATCCGGCCAACCCTGCGAACGGCGACAACCCCTTTAACTTCGTGTCTCACCCCAGGGGTTCGCTTCACGCGGGGTCATCACCCCCCGCGTCCCTCCCCGGAGCCGCAACAACTCGCACTCGGGCTGTGATAGCCGCTTGAAGAACGCCCCCACCCAAGTTGAATCCTAACGCCCTTCTCTACCGGGACTACCGATCCGCCCGCTCCGGTCGCTTATACGCCTGGTCGATGTACTTCGCGGCCTCTTCCTGGGCGCCTTGCGTGTTGTCCTTCGTACGGATGGCCAACTGGAACTCGTTGCGCGCGCGCTCCCGCTGGCCGGTGGTGTCGAAGATCTTGCCAAGGTTGATATGGCTCCACACTTCGATCCACTTCGGTTCCAGGTCGCCGTTGAGCGCCTCGCGAAACGCGTTGGCGGCCGATTGGTAATTGTCCTGGAGGAAAAACACCTCGCCGATGCGGTAGTTGGCAAGCGAACTGGCCCGATTGGTGTCCAGCGCACGCTGGTATTCCTTAAGGGCCTCAGGAAAATTCCCCGCTTCCACGAACAACTCGCCGCGCCGGATGGCCACCGCCACGCGCATCGGCCCGCTGAAACGCAGCAGCCTGCCGTTCGGGTCGAGCACCAGATGGCGCGGCCGCCCGAAGGTCTCCACCGAGAACTCCGACGAGGTGCCCACCACTTCCACCTGCTTTTCCTCCGGGTTGCCGTCGGTTTCGATCTTTAGCTCCACCGGCATCCGGAACGTGTCCATATCCTGCGACACCTTCCCCACCACACGGAAGTTCTTCGCCGTCCGGAACACGGTGTAGTCCAGCTTGAATTCCGGGGCGCCGCTGGATTCAATCCACTCGATGAAGAACCATTGCAGATCGGAGCCGAAGACGGCCTCGGCCGCGCGGCGGAAATCGCCCGTGTTTACCGGGCCCCAGGCGAATTTGTCCGGGAAGTCCTTCACAAGCTTGGAGAACCCGGCGTCGCCGACGACCGTGCGCAGCATGTGGAGCACGGCCGCACCTTTGGCCCCGGTCAGCGCCCAGTATTCCGGCGAGTAGTCTTCCAGCCGCGAGGTCTGGATCAGAGGCGGCTCATCCACAGTGAGCGCTTCCACGTAGGTGTCGCGCACTTCGGCCTCCAGCGCCGCCGCACCGCTGGCGTGCTCGACGTAGAGCAACTCCGAATACCGCGCCGCACCGTTGGTCAGCCAGTGGTGATCGCGGCTCGAGGCGGAGACCAGGATCCCCCACCACTGCCGCGCAATCTGGTTGGCCAAGGCCCGCGTGTTCACCGGTTGCTGGATACTGCGGGGAGACAGGAAGACAATTCCATCGGTGGCGTACCCGTTCGGAGCGCCGCTCTCGGTTTCCACCAGCGTCAAATTCGACACCGGTGCGGGGCCATAAATGCCCGATAAGTAGGTCACGATCCGGGCGGTCTCCTCCCCGTAGGCCGTACTCATCGCGGCCGAATCGCCCCGGAAGTAGACGCTGGTGTTAATGCCCTCGAAAGGCACCTGGAGGGGCTCGCCTTTCACCACCGCGATGCTGCCGGGAAAGGCCGGGCGGAGAGTGCTAAAGGAATAGACCACCTTCCCCGGACCGGCCGGCTCACTCTTCCCGATACCGCTTGCCACCACGCGATAGCCTTCGGGTACCGTGATCTTCGCTTCCCAGGTGTAGCGGTCCACCGTGTAGCCGCTGAGGGGAAACCAGCGGGCCGGATAAAGCAGGTAGGCGTGGTCGCCACGGATCGCCGCCAGCCGGATACCCGGGATCGGGGACTCTTCCTTCCCGGCGAGTGTGCCTTCGTAGGTGAACGTCAGGCTCGACGCCGCCCCCTTCGGCATCGGCTCGATGAAGTTCACGCGCACGGTCGAATCCAGTTGCAGGCGCGTCGCCGGCACGGATTGCCCTTGGGCGTCGGTGACGCGCGACACGCTGAGCGCGTTGTTCAACTCGAACGTGGCGACGCTCAGGCTGTCCGGGATCGTCCGGAAACGGACCTCCGCCACGGCGGACAGCGTCTGCGCCTCGGGGTTGATCTCCGCGGTCAACACCACATGTTCCACATCCAGTGCTTCGCGCCGGTCCTGCGCCCAAAGCCCGAGACCGGACGCCAAGATCAGAACCACCGCCAAAACGCTATGCGACATGCGTCACTCCCCGATCCGTGCTCAACAACTCCTGTGCCACCTGGGCAGCCCGTTCCATGGGATCGGACGCGCCCCCGAGGCTGGAGGCCACTTCCGCCAGGTCGCGCCGCATCCGTTCCCGCGCGCCGCCGTCGTCCAACAAGCGCGCCGCTTCGGCCGCCAGGCGCTCCCCCCTCATTTCATTCTGAATCAACTCCGGCACCACCGCCCGCCCCGCCACCAGATTCACCATCGAGTAGTAGGGCACGTCGACCAACGGCTTGGCCAGCCAAGTCACCGGCGACACGCGGTAAAACGCCACCATCGGAGTGCCCAGCAAGGCCGTCTCAATCGTCACCGTTCCGCTGGCCGCCAGCGCCAGATCCGCGTGCGCGATGGCGTCCCAGGTCCATCCTTCGACCACTCTCACCGGAAGCGCTCCGATATCCTGCTTCAACTCGGCGCCACCGCCCGCCCAGACTCCCGCAGGAACGGCGAGGACGAACTGAACCCTCCGATCGCGCGTCAGCCGTTCGACGGCGCCCATCAACTCCGGCAAATGACGGAGCACCTCGCCCCGGCGGCTGCCCGGCAGTAGGGTGACAAGCGGCACGTCCAAGGCAAGTCCTTGATTCAAAAAGAATTCCTCTTTCTTGGCGGATCGCCGGACCAGACGCGCCAAGGGATGTCCGATGTATTCGGCCCTCACGCCGCGGCTGCCAAAGTAGTCCTCCTCAAATGGAAAGATGCACAGCAGCCGGTCTATGTTGCGCTGGATTTGCCGGATTCGTCCTTTCCGCCAGGCCCACACCTGCGGGCTTATGTAGTAAAAAATTTTAATGTCTTTCTTT
>CAZVIK010000148.1:0-10213 GCA_964627045.1 uncultured Solibacteraceae bacterium
CAAGAGCGAATCCGAGATCAAGTACGGCGACGAGGTCCCGGCCAAGGAGACCAAGACCCCCTGACCCCTCGCGGACCGCTTCCGAAGACGCCGTGGCGCACTCTGTTGTGGCTATTCGCGGTCTCCCTGCTGGTCTACAACCTGAATTTCCAGCGGATCGCTTCGGGAGACACGGTGGCGGCGGGCCTGCTCCCCTTCTCGATCTGGATGGACGGCTCGGTGGCGGCGGATCGCTTCTATCCCTACCTGGCCGGACACGCGCCGCATCAGACGCAGGGATTTCAAGTCAAGGATGGGCGCGCTTACTCGGCCTATCCGATCGCGCTTCCGCTGTTGCTGGCGCCCCTGTACGCCCCCGCGGCGCTGGCGGCGCGCGCCGGCGGGTGGGACACGGGCCGGATCGTGGTTGTGGCGGCGATCCTGGAGAAGTGGATGGCCTCGTTGGTGGCGAGCCTCTCGGTGGCTGCGTTCCTGCTTCTGGCCCGGAGGCTGGCCGGGCCGGGAATCGCCTTGACGGCCAGCCTGATCTACGCCTTCGCCACCGAAACCTGGGCGATCTCCAGCCAGGCGTTGTGGCAGCACGGCGGCGGGGAACTCGCCGTCATCGCGGCGCTGTACGGATTGGTGCGATTCCAGGAACGCCCTGAGGAGGCGCGCTGGCTGCTGGCGGCGGGCACCGCCGCCGGAGGCGCGCTGGCCATCCGCCCGACCAACGCGCTACTGCTCGCGGTGGTGGGGGCGTGGCTCCTGTCCGCCCGGCGCCCGGCGCGAGACTGGCTCGCGTTCTGGGCAGGGCCGTTGCTGCTTGGGTCGCTCACCGCGGGCTACAACCTGCACGTATTCGGCCGGCTCGCGGGCGGTAACGCCCCTTCGTTCGATTCCCCGCTTTGGGCCGGCCTTGCCGGCACGCTTCTGAGCCCAGGCCGCGGGCTGTTGGTCTATACGCCGGTGGCGGCGTTTTCCGTGTGGGGCGCGTGGCTTTGGCTCAAAGACCGCCGCCGGTTCCCCAGTCCGGTGTGGCCGGTTTCGATCGGCTTCACAGTGCTGCTGGTGCTGGTGGTGAGCAAGTGGCGCGTGTGGTGGGGTGGCCACTGTTGGGGGCCGCGCCTGTTGACCGACGCGGCGCCGTGCCTGGTCTTGCTGCTGCTTCCGGCGCTGGCGCGGATCGGCCGGCACGCGGCGGGCGCCGCCGTGCTGGCCGTGGCTGTCGCGGCTTCCGTCACCGCGCAGGCGCTGGGCGCCTTCTGCTACCCTGCGACGCGCTGGGACGAGACTCCGGTCACCATCGGAGAGCGGCCGTCCCGTTTGTGGGATTGGCGCGACAGCCCAGTGGCGCGGAGCGTCCGGGCCGGACCGCGCATCGGACCCGATCCGGCGGCGTGGCCGGCGATCCGGAAGATCATCTAGCCTTCCAGGGCGCAGGTATTCTGGAAGCCGGGGCGGATGGCGATCGGCGGCTTGCGGTTGGGCGCCAGGAAGACCTTGACCTCCAGCTTTCCCTGGGCAGTGGTGAAAGGGTACACGGTCCAGTTGCCGTCGCCGGCGCTCTTGGCGGCGAAATTCTTGCCGTAGACCACGGTCGGGATGCTCAGCCCCATCGGCCCAAGATGCTCTTCGAGGGCCGTCTTGGCGTTGCCGAGGATCATGTTGGTGATTTCGGCAATCACGTCGAGAACCTCGTCGGTGACCGTTTCGGCCGTTGTCATGAGCATCTGGGAGGTGATCTGGCAGGCGAAAGCGCCCGAACAGGTCACGCAACCGGTGCCCACCCACTGGCCGGCCAGGCCGATCAACGAGACGACGCCGTCGGCCGGGGGCGGCGGGGATTTCTCCGGGTAGGGCTCGCCGCAGGTCGCCTCCATGCCCAGCATGGTGTCGAAGACGTCGCGGGTCGCGGTCTGTATCACGTCGGTGATGATTTTCGGGTCGAGGGTCTCCATGGAAGTGGACCTTGCATCGGCGGCCCGCCCGTCAGGACAGGCTCAGCAGTTTCTCCTTGATCTGGTCGGCGGTGAACGGTTTCCTGACGTACCCGGCCGCGCCCAACCCCACTGCCTCCAGGACTTTCGACTGGTTGCCTTCGGTGGTGATCATAATCACCTTCACGGCCTGCCACTGCGGATTGCCGCGGATCTGGCCGAGCAGTTGCATCCCGTCCATGTTGGGCATGTTGATGTCCGAAAGCACCAGATCCACGCTGTTGGCCTTCAGAATCTCGAGGGCCTGGACGCCGTCGCCGGCCTCGTATATGTTGCCCAAGGGAAGCTCCGCCTGCTTGAGGACGCGGTGGAGGATCTTTCGTATCGCTGCCGAATCGTCAACGATCAGTATGTTCGGAGGCATGGAAGTGTCTACGCGATTACTTCTATCGTTGGGGTGGATCGGGATCTTTAGTGGGGCGCCAAGAAGTCCCGCCGTAAGGCGGCCGCCGGGCCGGGGGCCGTGTTTCCCGCTAAAGGTCCGGGCGAAAATGCCGATAGCAGTCGCGCGGGGGTAGACCTTTGAGCCGGGAACTCAGCCAGCAGGAAATCGACTTACTATTTCGCGGCGCACAGCAGGCCGGCGACGAGGACGCCGGGGCCAAAGCGGTCGCGTTCGATTTCCGGCGCCTGGACCGGATTCCAAAATCGCAGTTGCGCGCCATCCGCCTGATGCAGGACAACTTCGTCCGGAATCTCGCATCGAGCCTTTCGGCCTACCTGCGCACCTACCTCACGGTCAGCCTGGTCAGCGTCGAGCAACTCTCCTATGCCGAGTTTCTGGACGGGTTGGCCTCGCCGACCTTCCTGGTCGGCCTGGGTCTACGCCCCTACGAAGGCAGCGCCATTCTGGAACTGAACCCGAATCTCACCTTCCCCATCCTGGAGTGCCTGCTCGGTGGAAAAGGAAAGCACTCCAGCACGATGAACCGCGAGATCACCGAGATCGAGCGAAGCTTGATGGAGGGACTGCTGCGCATCATCCTGAAGGACCTCCAGCAGGCCTGGTCGGCGATCACCTCCATCGAGTTCACCGTCGAGACCATGGAGACCGAGCCGCAGATGCTCCAGGTGCTCGATCCGGGCGAGGCGTTCGTGGCGACCGGGATCGAGGTGCGCATCGGCAGCACCATCGGCATGATGAACCTGGCCATCCCCTCGTTGATCATCAAGATGATGCGCTCGAAGTTCGACCACCAGGGCGGGCGCCGCGTGCGGTCCAGCGAAGCCGACCACGCCCGCATGCTGAGCCTGGTTCGGCAATCGCAACTCGGTCTCGACGTCAAGCTGCGCGGGCCCAAGTTGGCCCTGGGCGACCTGATGAGCCTGGAAGCGGGCGACACCATCCGGCTGGACTTCCCGCTGGTCCGGCCGTTGGACTGCATGCTCAACGGCGTCCTGAAGTTCCGGGGGCAGGTGGTCAGCGCCGGCAACAAGAAAGCGTTCCTGCTCGAAGAGCTTTGTCCGGCGCAAGGGTGATCGCGGCCGGGGCGCCCGCCGCTACGGCACCGCGCCGGCGGCTGCGGCCCGGGGAAGCCGCCCGGCGGCCAGGTGCCGGAGAAGCTCGATGGCGGCCGGGGATGGAAGGGGCCGCGCATCCTGCGCGATGGCCCGCAGCAACTCCCACCGCTCTTCCTCCCACGCGTCATCGTCCGATGCGCGCCGCCGGCCGGCGAAAAGCCCCAAGGCGGCCCGGACCGATCCGGCGGGCTCGCCTTCCAAAAGTTGAAGGATCCGTCCGGCGGCCAGCGCCGAGTCGAGACCAGGGCCCGGTAGCGTCATGGGTTGCGTTCCAGAACCCCATATCGGACGCGCGCCGCCGTGTTTGAGCCAAACGGGGGTCGAAGGCGGTCCCGCAAGGCCGATATGTCCGGTTGGCGGTGCTTTATGATCCGGGTAACACGCCTGAACCATGTCCCCTTGGTGTTGAACTCGGATCTCATTGAACACATCGAAACCACGCCAGACACCGTCATTTCGCTGACCAACGGCCAAAAGATCGTCGTCCTGGAGACGGCCGGCGAGTTGGTGAGAAGGGTAATCCAGTTCCGCCGGGCCATCTTGGGATGCGACGCGGAGCCGGCCGAGGGAAGCGTCGACGCCCAAGGCGAAGGAGGCTAGCGGCAAGCGATGGCCGCAAACCCGGAGAAAGCGAAAGGCGAACGGGCCAAGCTCGACCTGGCAACCTGCGGCGGCCTGGTGCTGGCCATCGGAGGAATTCTCGGCGGGTTGGTGCTGGAGGGCGGCAACATCCGCGACGTTTCCCAGATCACGGCGGCCTTGATCGTCTTCGGCGGGACCCTGGGGGCCGTCCTGGTCACCACGCCGGTGCCGGTGCTGACGGGAGCCGTCCGCCAGATCGGGCAAGTGTTCCTGCGGCGCGAGCGGGACCCGGCGGCCGTCGTCGAAGAGGTGATTCGTTTCGCCACCAAGGCCCGCCGCAGCGGCATCGTGTCGCTGGAGACCGACGTCGGCGCGGTGGCCGATCCGTTCCTTCAAAAAGCCCTCGGACTTGCCATCGACGGCATGGAATTGAAAGAACTCCGCAAGATGATGGAGACCGAGATCAGCCTGGAAGAGCAACGGGGCGAGGAAGAGGCGAGGGTCTACGAGGCCGCCGGAGGATATGCTCCCACGATCGGGATTATTGGAGCGGTGCTCGGGCTGATCCAGGTGATGAAAAACCTCTCCAATATCGACGCGGTGGGGCACGGCATCGCCGTGGCCTTCGTGGCGACGGTCTACGGCGTCGGCTCGGCGAACATTTTCTTCCTCCCGGCCGGAAACAAGCTCAAGGCGCGGGCGCGCGAACAGGCCCTCATCCGGGAACTCGCCCTGGAGGGGGTGAGCGCCATCGTCGAGGGGCTGAATCCGAAGCTGATCCGGTTCAAGCTGGAGGCCTATGCCAAGAACGACAGCGGCAAACAGGCGCGGTCCCCGGCCGGCGCCAGATCGTCGACCGCCGCGGCCTTTGGAGGCGAACGCTGAGGCATCCCATGGCACGCAAGAAGCGGCCCGGCGCACCGGAAAACCATGAACGCTGGCTGATCAGCTACTCGGACTTCATCACCTTGCTGTTCGCCTTCTTCGTGGTGATGTTCGCGAGTTCGAACCAAGACAAGGTCAAGGCGCAGCAGTTCTCCGATTCGGTGCGCCAGGCCCTGGGAAACGACCACGCCGTGGCCAAGGTGGCGGCGGTGCTGGGCGGAACGGTAAACGAACGCGGGCAGGGAAACGCCCAACGCAAAGGGCCTGGCGGCACGATTCCCGAGGCCAAGGACGGCGGGCCGTTGCGTCCCGAGGTGGCCGAACTGCTTCCGTCGCTGGAGTTTCTGAGCCGCGAACTCCAGCAGGAGATCGCCGCGGGCCGCCTGAAGCTCAGCCTGGAGCCGCGCGGCCTGGTGGTGACTCTCCCGCAGGCCACCTACTTCCCCTCCGGGCAGGACACCATCGATCCCGCGACGTTCCCGGTGATGGCCAAGGTCGCCGAGACGGTTCGCCGGTTGCCCAACCAGATCCGCCTGGAAGGGCATACCGACTCGGTACCGATTCACAACTCGCGGTTCCGCAGCAACTGGGAGCTTTCGGTGTCCCGCAGCCTGGCCATGCTGGAACTGCTGGCGACGCGCTACGAGATCCCGCGCCGCCGCATGGCGGTCGCCGGTTACGCCGATAACGCTCCCATCCAGCCAAACGACACCGAAAGCGGCAGGATGCAGAACCGGCGCGTGGACCTGGTCATCGTCAACCAGATGGGGTTGACGAACGAGCCGGCACCACTGGCGCCCAAGGCGAGCCCCACCGGCGTGTCTCCCGGGGAGTGACTTCGGCATTCCGCCTGCAAGAGCAAACGGGGAAAGGCCGGCCGCAAGGGCTGGTGCGACCAAATCATGCCGGAGCTGAGATCAGACTACTTCGGGGAAATCCCCTACCGCGCCGAGTCCGTCATCGAGTTTCCGCTTGGACTGCCGGGATTTGAAAACGAGCGCCGTTTCGTACTGGTGGAACAGGAGATCAACAAGCCTGCCGTGTTCCTCCAGAGCCTGGCGCGGCCGGAGTTGTGTTTCCTGGCGCTTCCGGCGGCGGCCGTGCTTCCCGGCTACCGGCTCCTGTTGAGCGCCGAAGAACGGGAGGTGCTTGGCCTGGACGCCGCCGCGCCGCCCGGCGCCGACCCTTCGGTGATCGCGCTGGCGCTGGTGTCGCTGGCCGAGGGGCGTGCGCCGACGGCGAACCTGCTGTCGCCCTTGGTGATCCACGCCGGGAGGCGGGTGGGCGTGCAGAGCATTCCCTGCGACTCGCCTTACTCCCACCAGCACCCGCTAGCCGCCGAGGCTCCGTCGCCATGCTTGTGATTCGCCGGCGCGCCGGCCAATCGCTGACCATCAGCGGCGGCATCGAAATCGAGGTGATCGAAATCGGCGCCGGCAAGGTCAAGCTGGGAATCACCGCTCCGCGCGAGGTTCTGGTGCTGCGCAAAGAGATCGACCTGACCCGCGGGGAAAACCTGGCAGCCGCCCGCGGATGGACCCGCGAGGGAATCGGCCGGCTGCTGGCGCAGGTGCGCCCGGCGCGGGGAAAGTAGATGCGCCAAAAAACCGCCACTTGCCGGGAACCTGCCGCCGGGGGCGAGTCCGTCCTGGACTCCTTGCGCCGTGGGTTGGAGTGGCATCGCGCCGGCCGGCTGGCCGAAGCCGAGGCCGAATACAAGGGCGTCCTGGAACGCGCCCCGCAGCAGTCCGACGCGCTGCACCTGATGGGATTGGCGGCTCGCGACGGCGGCCGTCCCGAGGAGGCGCTGGGCTGGATTGCGGCCGCGATCCGGGCCCGCGCGGACGTGGCGGCGTATCACAACAACCTCGGCCTGGTGCTGGCCGCGCTGGGCCGGCACCGCGACGCGTGTCTCTGTTACGCCCAAGCGCTGGCCCTGCAGCCGGGTTACCTGGAGGCGCACATCAACTTCGGCAACGCTCTGCAATCGCTCGGCGAGGCGGCCGGAGCGATCGATCAATACAGGCAGGCGCTTCAGGCCGACGCCAATTCGGCGGGCGCCCGCAACAACCTGGCCAACGTTCTGGCCGCCGCCGGACGGACCGAGGAAGCCGAGGGCTGGCTGCGCTCGGCCCTCGCCATCGAGCCCAGCTACGCCGAAGCCTGGCTCAACCTCAGCGCCGTGCTCAAGCAGCAGGACCGGCTGGAAGAGGGCGTCGAGTGTTGCCGGCGCGCCATCCGCCTGGCGCCGGATCTGGGCGAGGCGTTCAGCAACCTGGGCGCGCTGCTGGCCGAAGGCGGCGATCCGGAGAAGGCCGAGGCCGCCGCGCGAGAGGCGCTCTCCAGGAAGCCGGGACTGGCCGAGCCGCTCGCCGTGCTCGCCGCCGTCCGGCAGACGCAAAAGAGGTTCGCCGAAGCCGAAGCGTTCGCGCGTCAGGCTCTGGCTCTGCGCCCGGATTTCGGAGCCGGCTGGAATGCGTTGGCCAACGCGCTGTCCTCGCAGGGCAAAGACGGGGACGCCGAAGCGTGCCTCCAGCGGGCGCTGGCTTGCGACCCGAGACTGGCCGAGGCCCACTACAATCTGGCCAACCTCCGGCGGCGGCAGTTGCGCCTGGAGGAGGCCGCCGCCGGTTACCGGCGCGCGATTCAGATGCGGCCAAGCTATGCGCGGGCGCATTGGAACCTGTCGCTCAGCCTGCTGCTGGCGGGGGAATTCCGCGAAGGCTGGGAGGAATTTGAGTGGCGGTGGCGGAAACGCGACACCCCGGCGCCCGAGTTCCCCGCCCCGGCCTGGGACGGGTCCCCGTTGCGCGGACGAACGCTGCTGCTATGGCACGAACAGGGACTCGGCGACACGATTCAGTTCGTGCGTTACGCCGAGCGGATTGTCAGAGACGGCGGCCGTGTGTGGCTGGAGTGCCCGGCGAAGCTGGCCGGCCTGCTGCGAACCGCGCCGGGCATCGATGGGATCGTCGAAGCCGGAGCGGCCCGGCCCGCCTTCGACCTGCACGCGCCGCTCGGAAGCCTGCCGCGCCTTTTCCGGACCACGGTGGAGCGGATTCCGGCGCGCGTCCCCTATCTTGGCGTAGATGAATCACGGCGGGAGGCGTGGCGGCAGCGCCTGGCCGGCCTGCGGCGTCCTCGGGTGGGCCTGGTGTGGCGCGGCAACCCCCAGCACGCCGAGGACAGGGAACGTTCCATTGAGTGGAAGACACTCGAGCCGCTGGGCGCGGTGCGAGGAGTGTCCTGGTTCGCGTTGCAGTACGGCGAGCAGCCCGGAGCGCTGGGCCCGGCCGAGGTGATCGACCTGGGCCCGGAGACGGCGGACTTCCGCGACGCCGCCGCCGCGATCGAACAGATGGACCTGGTCATCTCGGTGGACACCGCCCTGGCGCACCTGGCGGGCGCGCTGGCGCGGCCGGTGTGGCTGCTGGCGGCGTGGGTCCCGGACTGGCGCTGGATGCTTGGCCGCGAGGATTCGCCCTGGTACCCCACCCTGCGGCTGTTCCGGCAACGGCGGCAAGGAGACTGGGGGGAGGTGGTGGAGCGCGCCGCCGTGGCGGTCGCGCAGGATTTCTCAAAACGCGAGGGGGAGTTCCGATATGCCTTGTGACGGCTGAGAGATCAGCCACCCCGGCAGGAAGCCGGGATCTCCAAGACAAGGACGTGAACAATGGCTGTTTCGATTCAAACCAACGTTAACTCCCTGGTCGCGCAGGAAAACCTGCGCATCACGGGCGACTTCCAGAGCAGAACCATCCAGCGGCTGACCTCCGGTTACCGCATCAACTCCTCGGGCGATGACGCGGCCGGGTTGGCCGTGGCCAACAAGTTCCGCAGCGACGTTGCGGAATTGACGCAGGGCGTGCGCAACGCCAACGACGGCATCAGCCAGTTGCAGTTGGTCGATGGCGGCCTGAACAACATCTCCAAGCTGGTCGACCGCATGAAGACCCTGGCCAGCCAATCGGCGTCGGGCACCTTCACCGGCAGCCGCACCACGTTGAACAACGAGTACCAGGCGCTGCTGACGGAAATCAACCGGCAGGCGGCCAACATCGGCCTGGTGAGCGGCGGTAACGCCAACAAGGTCCTCGACATCTACATCGGCGGAGGCAGCACGCAGGCCAACGCCGGCGTGTCGGTCGACCTGAGCGGCTCGGCCAACCAGGTGGATGCCACCGCCCTGGGCCTGTCGAGCACGTCGGTCTCCGGCGGCGGCACCGCGTTGACCGGCAACAGCATCCGCCTCGACAACCCGGCCTTGAGCTTCCTGGACGGCAGCGACACCCAGACGTTCACCTTCCGCATCTACAACGGTTCGGCCACGCAGAACGTCGCGGTGACGGTCAGCGGAAGCGCGTCCGGCATCAGCGGAACCGATGTCCTCAATCAACTCAACACGGGGTTGGCGAGCTACGGCATTTCGGCCTCCACCGTGGGTTCCGGCACCAACATCGGCGAGCTCCAGTTCGGCGGCTCCCGCGCGTTCTCGGTGAGCGTCGCGGCCCCGGCGGGCGCGGGCCAGGCGGCTGTAACCGGCGGCAGCACGGCCATCAACGAAGGCAACTACAACTACAACGTCGCCGTCGGCAGCTATGTCGCCGTTTCGGCCGGCTCGGAAATCGTGACCTTCTCCAACGCGCAGGGATCGGCCAACGTGACCTTCACGACGACCACCGGCGACACGGTGGCCAACGCCGTGGCGGCCATCAACCAGCAGGCGGCCTCGATCGGCATTTACGCGGTGATGGATGCGGCGGGAACCGGCTTCAGCGTTCAAAGCGCCAACAGCTTCACGCTGGTCAAGACGCAGGCGGCCGGCACCGGCGTCGTGATTACGGGCGCCGTGGGGGCCAAGACCATCAACGCCCCGGCCGCCGGTTCCAGTTCGACGGCCAACGCCCTGGCGGCGATCACCGCCCTGACGTCGGCGGTGACCACGCTGGGCGCCGTGCAGGGCCGCGTCGGAACGGGGCAGAACAAGCTGTCCTACTCCATCCAGTTGGCCCAGTCGCAAATCTCCAGTTTTTCGGCGGCCGAATCGCGCATCCGTGACGCGGACATCGCCGCCGAGGCAGCCAACCTGACCAAGGCGCAGGTCTTGGAGCAAGCGTCGCTGGCGGCCATGGCCCAGGCGAACAGCTCGCCGCAGTCGATCCTGACCCTCCTGCGAGGCTAGTAAGAAGGGAAAGGGAAACGCCGGGGCTCCCGGCCGGAGGTAGGCGTCCGGCGGGGGCTCCGGT
>CAZVIK010000149.1:0-9998 GCA_964627045.1 uncultured Solibacteraceae bacterium
GGTTGTGGTTGTTCAGGTCGCCGCGCGCGAGCCAGACGGCGGCTTCCGGCCCGCCGGCCTGCAGCAGAGCGGCCACCGCGCCGGCAGCCTCCTCCGAATCGGCGGCCGTCACGCCCGTCTTGCCGTAGTAGTAAGTCAACGGCGTCAGCGACAGGCGCGGAACCGCTAATACTGGCACGCCGGGAGCCGCCGTGCGCCGAAGGTAGGCCACCGCGCTCCGCCAGTCCTGGAAGCCGAAGGTTTCGGTTCCGGCCCGCGCGATGAACGCGGCTCCGGTCGCGACGTAGGCGAGCATCGCCGCGACCAAGGCCAGTCTCGCCACTCGCGCCTGCGCGGCGAATACGGCCACCGCCGCTCCGGCCAACACGCAGGTCAACGGGAACACGCCGATTCCGTGCCGGTAAGCCAAGTAAGGAAGCGTTGACAGCAGAAAGCCCGTGATGCTCACAAGCGCCGCCAGCATCACGATCGCCAGCGCCCAGAATCCGGGCCGGTTCTTCCGGAACAGCGCGATCGCCCCCAGCGCCTGCAATGGGCACCAGATTGCCAAGGCCGCCAGGTTCCCCATCGACAACGGCCCCAGGTACATCCCTGCCAGCGCCGCGGCGGACCCGAACCGGAACACGCCCGTCACGTCCGGCGGCCTGGACTGAGCCCCCGTCGAAACGTACCAGGCCGTCGCCGCCGCCGCCAACAACAACGCCGCGCCCGCCGTGGCCAGGGAGCGGTAACCGCGCCGCCCGCCCGAGGCCGCCTCGCGATGCACCAAGTAGGCCGCCGCCGCCAGTTGTGCGGCCAGGTGGAACAGGAACAGAGAATGCGTCGCCAGTCCTGCCAGCGCAAAGGCCACGTACCCAGCCCAATCGCGCGCGCGCCCGCACCGCGCCGCCCTCCAGAGAAACAGCGTCGAAACCACCGACTCCAGCGCCAACAACGAATACGCGTTGGCATCGACGAAATAGCGGAACATGCCGGGCGTCAACGCATAGAAGAACGCGGCTGCGGTTCCGGCCGCCGCGCCTGCCAACTCCCGTCCCAGCAGGAACACCGCCAGCACCCCCAGCGCGCCGAAGACGGCCGAGGCCAGCCGCAAGATCGTCTCGTCCGGCCGGATCTGCAACAGGTGGTGGGCCAGGACGAAGTAAAGCGGCGGATAGGGCCGGATTTCCCGCGCCGTCTCCATGACGGCGGCGTAGGTCTTCTGGCTGGCGATCTCATAGGTATGGGATTCGTCCAGCCAGACCGAGTGCCCCATGCGTTGGGTCGCCGCAACGAAGATCCCCACCGAGAGCGCCAGCACCGCCACGGCGCTCCACCGCGCGGCGCCGGCGGCCGTCGTCACGCCCGCCCGCCCCCGGGAATGTATGCCCGCAACAGCGACGCCCTGGGTGCCGCCGCAATCTCGATCCCTTCCCCGCCCGCCGGCACGTGCCACACCTGGCCCGCCGTCATCGCCTCGCCCGCCATCCGTCCGGCTCCGTCCACCACCACAAGGACTTCGGGCGTCGCCGCCGGCGCCCGCAAGGCCGTTCCCGCGATCTCCAGCCGCTCCACGGCGAACCCCGCGCAACTCGCCAGCAGAGGGCCTTCGCCCTTCGAGGGCCCCGCGTACCGGTCGAGCGCCGCCACATCCAGCGCCCGCTCCAGGTGCAACTCGCGCCCGCGTCCGTAATCGTAGAAGCGGTAGGTTACCGGGCTTGGCTGCTGGATCTCGCAGACCGCGATTCCCGCGCCCAGCGTGTGCACAGTGCCCGCCGGCACAAAGTACACCTGCCCGGCCTCGACCGGCCACCATTGCAGCAGCCCTTCGATTTCGCCCGTGAGCGCCGCCGCGCGCGCCCGCTCCCGCGAGAGCGGCTCGCGGAATCCCGCCGCCAGCCTGGCGCCCGGCTCGGCCGCCAGGACGTACCACATCTCGTCTTTGCCCGGCTGTCCTTCGTGACGCCACGCGTACTCGTCGCTGGGATGCACCTGCACGGACAGTTTTTCCGAAGTAAACAGAAACTTCACGCGCACCGGCGGCGCGCCCTCCTCCGGCTCGGCAAACGTCACTTCGCCGATCTTGCCGGACGCCTCCGGAAACCAGGGCGCCAGGCTCCGCGCCCCCCATATCTTCTCCTCGAACGAGGCCCGCAGTCGCACCGGCCCGTGCTTCATCGTTCCGATTCCTTCAGAAAACGCTCCAGGCGCTCCAACCCACGCTCCAATTCGCGGCGCGATACCGCGAAGGTGATCCGCAGATGATCCCCGGTCCCGAACGCCTCGCCCGGAATCGCCGCTACGCCCGCCTCCTCCAGCAGCCGCGCGGCCAGCGTCATGGTATCGGCGATGCCCCGCGCAGCCATCGCCTCGCGTACGTTCGGATACAGGTAAAACGCGCCCCGCGGCCGGTGGCAGCGCACGCCGGGGATCTTCCGCAGCCAGGCCAGCGCGAAGTCGCGCCGCTCGCGGTATTCGGCCAGCATCTCTTCGCGGAACTCCTGTCCGCCCCGCAGAGCTTCCACCGCCGCCTTCTGCGCCACGCTGTTCGGGTTCGAGGTCGATTGGCTCTGCAACTTCGCCGCCGCCGCGGCCACCTCCGCCGGCCCCAGCACGTAGCCGATACGCCAGCCGGTCATGGCGTAGGTCTTCGACAGCGACCCGGCCACGATCACCGTATCCTTGGCTCCCGCCACCGACGCCGCCGAGAATGGCTCGCCATCGTAGACCAGGTGCGAGTAGCACTCGTCGGAGAGCACCCAGACGCCCCGCGCCGCCGCCATCCGCACGATCCGCTCCCACTCCTCGGGTCCGATGACCGCGCCCGACGGGTTGCACGGCGAATTCACCACGATGGCGCGCGTCTTCGCCGTCAGCGCCCGTTCGATCGCCGCCGCCGTGATGGCGAAATCTCCCTGTTCGCTCGCCGGCGCCGGTACCGCCACCCCGCCGCAGTAGATGGCGATGTCGCGGAACGTCACCCAATAGGGAACCGGGATCACCACCTCGTCGCCCGGATCGACGATCGATTGCAGCACGTTGAACAGTGCGTGCTTCCCGCCGGCCGATACCGTGCACTCGCCCGGCTTGTAGCGAGTTCCGAAATCCGCCGCGTGCCGTTCGCAGATGGCGCGCCGCAATTCCTCGGTGCCCCCCGCCGCCGTGTAGCGCGTGAAGTTCTCCTCGATGGCGCGCACCGCGGCCCGCTTGATGTGCGCCGGCGTGGGCGCGTCCGGCTCGCCCGCGCCCAGATCTGCGATGTCCCGGCCCGCGGCCCGGAGCCGGGCGGCGTCGGCCACCACCTTCATCGTGGCCGAAACCTCCAAACGGGAGATGCGCCGCGACAACTGGATGGGATTCGGCATGGCGCGTTATCCGCGGCGGGGCATCCGGCTCTTCAGTCTCTCGGCCACCACGGGCGGCACCAGCCCGCTCACATCGCCCCCCAGGGCGAACACCTGCTTCACCAGCCGCGAACTCAGAAACGAATACGCTTCGTTCGCCATCAGGAACACGGTCTCGATGCCGGGCGAAAGCCGGCTGTTCATCAGCGCCATTTGCAGTTCGTACTCGTAATCGGAAATCGCGCGGATGCCGCGCAGCAGGACGCGCGCGTTTTTGCGCGCGGCATAGTCCACCAGCAACCCGCTGAAGGAATCCACCTCGACGTTGGGGAACCCGCGCACCGATTCGCGCAGCATCTCCACCCGGTCTTCCACCGAGAACAAGGGCGGGTCCTTGGTGGCGTTTTCGAGCACGGCCACCGTCAGGCTGCGGAACATGCGCGACCCCCGGGCCACCAGGTCCAGGTGCCCGTTGGTGATAGGATCGAACGAGCCGGGATACAGCGCGGTTATGTTTTGCATCGGTGCGGCGCGCCCCGGACACTCGGCCGCGACGCGACATCCCATTATCTTAACTTACCGCGCCCGCCCGTCCCGCCTTCAACGCGCCGACGCCGACGCCGACGCCCGCGCCAGCGTCACCGCCGATTCCTTCGCCGCCCCGGCATAGTAGCCCACCATACGGCGCGGCTCGGCCGCGTCGTAGCGGCGCAGGTTCTCGGCCCATCGGTACGCGATGCTCTGGTAGCGCAATTCGGCGGTCACCTGGAACGGGCCCTGGGCCCCGTCCACCGCCACCGAATACCGCACGCGGTCGCCGCCTCCGGCGAAATCGGCATCCTCCAGCGCCCCTCCGGCCACGGCGATCTCCTTGTCCGCCGTCCTCTTGTCGAACCCGCGCGGCAGCAGCCGGTTGTCCTTTAGATACCGGACGGCGGCAAGTAGCCCCGTCGTCACGCCGCCGTCGGCGCCGCCGAGCACCGCCTCGTAGATCTGCACCTGGTCCGGCGTGCGGATCTCGGCGTAGTGCGGCTCGAAACGCGACCCGTCGGCGTCGTTGTCGTTGCCTTGGATGGCGCCGTCCTCGCGCACGCCGCCGGACTCGAACACCGTCCGGCCGCCGGCGTCTTTCACCGTCACGTGCAGCCACACCCGCCGCGAGGGATACGCCGTCGGCAGCTTGTGCCCGCCCAGGTTCTCGATGACGGCCTCGGCCTCCAGCCGCCCGCCCCGAACCTCCACGCGCTCCAGGCTCAACCGCGCGCTCTCGCTCCCCAGGTGTCTCACCGTGCGCTCGGCCGCCGCGCTCAACTCCTGCGGCAGCGATTCGACCGCCAATTCACCCCGGTGACGGTTGAGCAGCCGCTGCATCAGGAAGTTCCCGCCGACGAACTCGTGCCGCGCCACACCCGGCCTCGGCTCGCCCTGCACGCTCGTGATGGCGGCATCCTCGCCCACCGGCGGCATGTGGCAGGATTGGCAGCTCCGCGCGGTCCGGTATTCGCTGTGCAGCCACTCTTGGTAGGGAACCTGCTCGGGTAACTCGCCGATCTCCTTGCCGCCCGGCCCCAGCGCCTTGGTCAGCAGCGTATGGCATGTCGCGCACATCTCGCTCTCGCGGATATGGGCCGATTCGGCCGGCGTGAAGCCCCCGGTCGAGCTGCGCATGATGCGCCTGTGGCCCGCGTCCGGCGCGTACGGCCCGTATTCGACCCGCTCGCCCTGCGCGTTCGCGCCTCCGATGACGAACCCTCCGACGTAGCTCTCCCGCGTCCCCAGCTTCTCCTTGCCGATCTGGTGGCACAACGAGCAGGACACGCCGTCGGCCGCCATTCGGTCCTCCGGCAGAAAATTCAGATGCCGGAAGACCTCGCCCTCGTGGCCCGCCGCCAGGGCCACGGTGCGCGCCATGGGCATGTGGCAAATGGAGCACTCGCCCTCGATCGCCGCTTTCGCATCGGGATGGTCGATGGTCTCCCGCCGCACGCCGGCCTGCCAATAGGGATCGCGCGCCGAGTTGGCCATCATCGTGGGCCGCCACGCCGTCCCGAGCGACACGTCTTCGCCCGCCCGCGTGGCCATCCCGTTGTGGCAGGCCACGCAGCGGTCCGACGTCTGGAACGCCGGCGCGCCCGCGCCCGTCTTGGTTTCCGCGCTCCAGGCCGCCCACATCGCCGCCGCCGCGGGTATGAGTACCACCAGCCTCTTGGTCATCTCATCTCCACCCGTCCAGAACGCCGCCGTCGAAGGTGTCCCACAGCAGGTAGAACAGGAACTGCGTCGTTCTCGGCCCGAAGTGGTTCACCGGCAGCTTCACGCCGAAGTTGGCGCGTATGTGCTGCCGTTTGCTCAGCGTCACCTGGAACTGCGGCACCACGTCCCAGTTGACGCGCTCCCCGGTGACCAGTTCCCTGTCGGCGAGCAACTCCACCATCGGCGACCACATCCTCGCCAGTCCGCCGTCGCGCGCCAGCGTCTTGCCGAACACCGTCCTCCAGAACACCGCGCGGTTGGCGTCCCCGGTATGCGTGGGCAACTCCACGCCGCTCTGGAATTGCAGGAAGCTCCCGCCCGGCAGCGCCTGCCCGTAGCTGGCGAAGCTCTCCACCACCGTGACGCCCTTCCCCATGCCGCGCGCCGCGTTCCCGGTGGGCCAGATGACCTCTCCAGCCAGACTCAGAATCGATCCGCTCCGCAGGCTCGCGAACACCACACGCTTGTAGCCGGTCACCAGGTCGCCCGAGCCGCCCTGCCAGCCCGCCGCGCCCGGCTTCTGGAACTTGAACGGCAGGCTCACGTCCAGTTGGCCCCGCGCGCCCAGCCGCTTCTCGTAGACCACCTTGTCGGTGAACCCCGCGTCACCCTCCGCGTTGAGCGCGAAGTCCATCACCATCTCGTCTTCCGGGAAGGCCTTCTCGGTCACCAGCGCGCGCGGGAAGTTCAGGTTGCCGTGCGGCCAGGCCGGTTCGCGGCAGAATCCGCGAACGTAGTCCATCACCGCCGCAATTTCCTCCGCGCTCAGCGATTCCCGGAACGACGGCATGATCTGGGAGAACCCGCGCGCCGGCCCGCCGTTGTGAACGATCGCGCTCCAGAACCGGTCCGGTTCCCGCGCCGTCGCCACGCAATCGGTGAAATCCGGGAACGTGGGCGGCGGCTCGAAGCCGCGCAGCGCGTCCGGCGCCCCGCGCCCGTCGGCGCCATGGCACGCCGCGCACGTGGTCCGGAAGATGTCCCGCCCGTTCTTCTTGTTCGCTTGGCCGGCCTGTCCCCACGCTGTCACTCCCAGCAAGGCCACTGCCGCCAGAATTGCCGCCGCTCGTCGCATCCAGTCTCTCCCGCCCTCAGGCAACGGCCACAGATTACCAAACTGCCGGGCATGAGGGGTACACTCGGGTGGGAGCCCGCCATGCCCAAGCGATCTCTTCCGCTCGCTCAGGTCTACCGTCTTCTGGAGCCTGGGCCGGTCGTGCTGCTTTCCACCACCGGCAAGAACGGTTTCAACGTGATGCCGATGTCCTGGCACTTGATGATGGAGTTCACCCCGCCTTTGGTTGGCTGCATCGTCAGCAATCGCAACTTCTCCTTTGCCGCCCTCAAGTCCACCAAGGAGTGCGTCCTGAACATCCCCACCCGGAAACTGGCGCTTCACGTGGCCGCGTGCGGCAACACCTCGGGCCGCCGCGTGGACAAGTTCGACGCCTTCAAGCTGACGCCGCTTCCGGCCTCTCAGGTGCGTGCGCCCCTCGTCGCCGAGTGCTACGCCAACCTGGAGTGCCGCGTCGTGGACACCCGCAACGTCTCGCGCTACTGCTTCTTTGTCCTGGAGGTGGTGAAAGCCTGGATCGACCGGTCCAAAAAGCGCCCCCGCACACTCCACCACATGGGGCGCGGTTCCTTCATGGTGGCCGGCGATATCCTCAAGCTGCCTTCGCGCGCCAAGTAGCCGCCGCCCCGGGCGCGGCCGCGTTCCGCTCTACCTCCGCCTGCGTCTATTGATAGACTGCACATAGGAACTCATCGCCGACGATGTCCGCCGCCCGCGCCGCCGCCGTATTGCTGCTCTTGCTGTGTGCGGGCTGCTCCCGCCAGCAGCGGGAACCGGCCATCGGCGAAGGCTTCGTCGTTCCGGCCACACTCAATCTTCGCGAGGACCTGGGCCCGCGCCAGCCCACGGTCGGCTCGGCCAAGCATGGCGACCGCGTCGAGATCCTGGCGCGCCGCCGCCGCTTCGCTAAGGTTCGTACTCAGGAGGGCGCGGTCGGCTGGATCGACGGCGCGCTTCTGTTCACCCCGGAACAGATGGCCGAACTGCGGGCCCTGGGCGAGTTCGCCGCCGCGCTTCCTTCCCAGGGCGCTGCTACGGTCCTTGAGCCCCTGAACGTCCACACCCATGCCGAGCGCCAGTCGCCCAGTTTCTACCAGGTCCTCCCCGGCGAGCGCGTCGAGGTCGTCGCCCATAAACTCGTCCCACGCTCCGGAACCGATCTTCCGCCCGACGACTGGAACCTGGTCCGCCGCCCCACCAAGGAGGCCGGGTGGGTCCTGGCCCGCATGCTCTACCTTTCGATTCCCGACGAGGTGGCCCAATACGCCGAGGGCCACCGCATCACCTCGTACTTTTCGCTCGGCGAAGTCAATGACGACGGACGCGTCAGGCACAACTGGCTCTGGACCACCATCAAGGACGGCCGCCAGCCCTACCAGTTCGACAGCTTCCGCGTCTTCGTCTGGAGCCTTCGCCGGCACCGCTACGAGACCGCCTACATCGAACGCAATCTGAAAGGGTACTTCCCCGGCACGGTGGAACCGGGCGCCGTGCCGCGGTTCTCGCTGGTGGTGGAAGACAAAGACGGTACGCGCCTGCGGAAGACCTACACGTTCCAGGGATTCCACGTCCGTTTGGTCGCGAAAGCCCCGGCGGAACCTGTGCCGGACCCGCCGGGCGTGTCCGCCGCCCCGGCCGCCGCGACACCGCCGGCAGCGGGTTCGGTGTGGTCGCGCCTCAGCGGCTGGTTCGCCGGCTTCCGCCGCCGCGTCTCCGGCGATTGACCGCCGCCCACCCCTTCTACACCGTCAGCGCCTGGAACCGCGCGTAGGCTTCGTCCCAACCCGGGCCCGGCTTCGGTTCGATCCGCTTCAAATCCGACGAATTCCGCACCACCGTGCGCGCCTCGGCCAGCGTCGCCAACTCCCCCGCGCCAATGGCCTGCACCAGCACGTTGCCCGCTGCTGTGGCCTCCGCCGGCCCCGCCACCACCACGCGCCCGGTGGCATCGGCCACAAACTGGTTCAGCACCGCGTTGCGCGACCCGCCGCCCACAATGTGAATCACCTTCACCGCGCGGCCCGATACCGCCTCTTGGCCTTCCAGCACCTGCCGGTAGCGCAGCGCCAGGCTCTCCAGGATCGCGCGCGCGAACTCGCCGGGCCCGCCGGGGACCTTCTCGCCGTGCGCGCGGCAATACGCCGCAATCTGGCCGGGCATCTGGCCCGGATGCAGAAACGCGTCGGGATGGATCACCGTCTGGAACGGCGCGGCCGCGGCCGCCATTCGCGCCAGTTCGTCGTAGCTGTACTCGCGGCCCGCCAGCGCCCAATCCCGCCGGCACTCCTGGAGCAGCCACAGTCCCGCGATGTTCTTCAGGAACCGCACGCTGCCGCCGAAGCCGATTTCGTTGGTGACGTTCAGCGCCAGCGCCTCGCGGTTCACCACCGGGGCGTTCAGTTCCAGCCCCATCAAGCTCCAGGTGCCGCTGCTGATGTAGCACCAGTCTTCGCCTTCGGCCGGTACCGCGGCCACCGCGGCGGCCGTGTCGTGGCTGGCGGTGGCGAACACCGGCGCCGGGCCCGCTCCGGTCTCTTCGGCCACGTGCGGCAGCAGAGGCCCCAGCCGCGTTCCCGGATATACGATGTCGCCCAAAATCCCCGCCGGGAGCCCGAGCCGGTTCATCAGCCCCAGCGCCCAGCCCTTGCGGACGGGGTTGTAGAACTGCGTGGTGCTGGCGTCGGTCAACTCGTTTGCCTTCACGCCGGTCAGCCAGTAGCTCAACAGGTCCGGCATCATGAGCAGCCGGTCGGCGGCCTCCAGTCCCGGCGACCCCGCCAGCTTCATGGCGTAGAGCTGAAACACCGAGTTGAACTGCATGAACTGGGCGCCGGTCTCGGCGAAGATCTCTTCCTTCGGAACCACGGCGAAGGCTTTCTCCAGGATGCCGTCGTTGCGGCTGTCGCGGTAGTGCATCGGGCTGGCCACCAGCGACCCGTCGCGCCCCAACAGTCCGAAGTCCACGCCCCAGGTATCCACCCCGACGCCGTCCAGTTGCAGCTTGCGTTCACGTCCGGCCGCGGCCAGCCCCTGCACCACTTCGTGGAACAGCCGGAACACGTCCCAGTAGAGTCCCGCCGGTGTGCGCACCGGCGTGTTGGGGAAGCGGTGCAGTTCCTCCAGGACGAGCTTCCCGTTGTCGAGCGTTCCGAGAATGGCGCGCCCGCTCTCGGCGCCCAGGTCGATCGCAAGATACCGGCTCATTCGGCAGAGTCCCTTTCCTGCACCGGCCGCGCCGCCCATCCGCCGCAGCAGCCCGGTGACAGAAGAACATTGTAGGCCAGCGGCGGATTGCATGCCTCCGCGGCGATTGCGCCTTCCGGCCGCGCGCGCCCCTGCGTGTATCA
>CAZVIK010000150.1:0-7319 GCA_964627045.1 uncultured Solibacteraceae bacterium
AGATCACCAACCCGGCCGAAATCAGCCCGATGACAACATAGGTGATCCCCAGCCAAACCGTCATCCGCCGTTCGTATCGCCGGTGCGGGTCCATGCCAGCAGTCGATTTTAGCCCAAGCCCGGCGCCGAAGGGCGGCACTGGAAACCGCCCGCGCTATGTTATAATTATTCACGGCGGTGAATAATTAATCATATGAAGACTAGCGTTGGCGTCATTGGGTACCTCGGATATGGTGGTGCGGAGCTGGTGTCGATCCTCGGGAGGCACCCCGCCATCGAACGGATGCTCCTCGAAGACCGGGCGGAGGTGGCCGACCCGCCGCGCCCACGCGGGTTCAAGGCGCACGAACGGATCACGGGAATGGCCGAGGCCGTGCGGCGCGAGGGCCTGTCGCTCGTCTTCCTGGCCACCCACAACGACGTTTCCATCCAACTGGTACCGCCGCTGCTCGAAGCCGGGGCCAAGGTCGTCGATCTCAGTGCGGCCTTTCGCCTGCGCACCCCCGAACGCTACGCCCGCTGGTACGGCTCGACGCACACCCGGCCCGACTTGCTCGCCAGCGCCGTCTATGGCCTGCCCGAACTGAACCGCGACCCGATTCCTTCGGCCACGCTGCTGGCGAATCCCGGCTGCTACCCGACGGCCGTGAACCTGGCGCTGCGCCCGCTGGTGGACGCCGGCGTCATCGACCGCGCGGCCGGAATCGTGTGCGACGCCAAGAGCGGCGTCAGCGGCGCGGGCCGTAAGCCCAGCCTCATCACCAGTTTCTGCGAGGTGACGGCGAACTTTTCGGCCTATTCCATCCTGGGCCACCGCCACGTTCCGGAGGTGCTTCTGACCAGCGGGCTGGAGGAGGCCGAATTCAGCTTCACCGCGCACCTGTTACCGGTGGAGCGCGGAATCCTGGAGACCATCTACTTCCGTGTGAAGCCCGGCCAGGACGCCGCTTCCCTGGTTAACATCTACGAGCAACGCTATAAAGGCGAGCCTTTCGTCCGGCTTTACGACCCCGGCCAGGTGCCCGACCTGCGGGCGGTAGTTCGCACCAACTACTGCGACATCGGCGTGAAGGTGGACGCCGCCACCGGGCGCGCCGTGGTGGTGGCCGCCATCGACAACCTGGTGAAGGGCGCCGCCGGACAGGCCGTCCAGAACATGAACCTCATGCTGGGACGCCCGGAAACCGAGGGCTTGCTGTGAGGCTGCTCGTCAAGCTGGGCGGTACGCTGCTGGACGCCGCCGAATCCCGCGCGCGGCTGGCAGGCGAACTGGCGTCGCTCGCCAAGGCGCACCAACTCGTGGTGGTCCACGGCGGCGGAAAGCAGATGACCCGGTTTCTCGCCGAGCGCGGCGTGGAAAGCCGCTTCGTGGACGGCTTGCGCGTCACCACTCCGGAGACCATCGACGCCGTGCTGAAGGTCTTCACCGGCAGCGTGAACAAACAACTGGTGTGTTCGCTGATTGAAGCGGGCGCGGCGGCCGTCGGCATTTCCGGAATCGACGCCTGCCTGGTGGAAGCCGAACAGCTTCGTCCCGAACTCGGGCAGGTGGGCAAACCCGTCCGCGCCAACGCGAGACTGCTGGAGTGCCTGATCCAGGGCGGGTTCCTGCCTGTGGTCGCCTGTGTGGCGGGTGATCGCCAGGGGCGCGTCTATAACGTCAACGGCGACCAGATGGCCGTGGCCTGCGCCAAAGGCTTTGCAGCGGAACGACTTATCTTTCTGACCGACGTGGACGGCGTACTGGACGCCTCCAAGCGCCGGCTGGGCGTGCTGACGCTGGCCGAGAGCGAGGAACTCATCCGCGCTGGGATCGCCACCGGGGGCATGCAGGCGAAGCTCAACTCCGCGGCCGACGCGTTGCTCGGCGGCGTCCGCCAGGTGGTCATCGCGCCGGGCGCGGCGCCCCAAGCGGTCGCACGGCTCCTGGCCGGAGAGGATCTTGGAACGCGCATGGTGAAGGAGGCCGCCGATGCCTGAGGCCGCTGCCGTCCAACAGCCCGCCGGGACGATTACCGTCCGCAAGGCGCTGTTGCAGGACGTCAAGCCGCTGGTGGCGATGATCAACGCCTTCGCCTCCCAGGGGATCATGCTGCCGCGCACCGAGTTCGAACTGGCCGAAGGCGTCCGCGACTTCACCGTGGTCCTGCACAACGGCGAGGTGGCCGGCTGCGGCGCATTGCATTTCTACGGCCTGCGCACAGCCGAGATTCGTTCGCTCGCCGTGCTGCCCACCCATCAGCACCTCGGAATTGGTAAACGCATCATCGACGCGCTGGAGGAAGAAGCCCTGGCCAACGGCCTGTTGTCGGTCTTCGCCTTCACCTACATCCCGAACTTCTTCGCCAAGCTGGGCTACGAGGAGGTGGACCGCCGCCTGTTGCCCGCCAAGGTCTGGAAGGATTGCCTGCGTTGCCCCAAGCTCCAGTGCTGCGACGAGATCGCGGTGCGCAAAGTTCTGGCCGTGGACGATTCCGGGGCCGTAGAAGACGCCGCCCCGGACGCCACCAACGGGCCGCTGATCCTTCCCGTCGTGGGAAAACCCACGGCCGGCTGAACGCTCCGCTGTAAGCGGCCCGCGCCGCCCGCAACGGAGGCCGCCACAGCGGTGCGCACGCACTTCCCCGAGAATTCACTGAGAGCCGGTCCGCCGTGGGCCACTACTCTTAGTACCCATGCGAGCGCTACCAGTCGACGTGAAAGAGTCCACGGGCAGGATTCTCTGCTGCACCGTGTTTCGCCCCTGCGGGAAGAAGCTGCTGGCCAAGGGGCATGTGATCAGCGACGAGGACGTGCAACTGCTGGCCACCGAGGGGATGGACCGCGTCTGGGTGACCGAACTGGAGGACGGCGAGGCCGGCGAGGACGAAGCGGTCATGCTGGTGGCGGCCGAGTTGGGCTGCGGCTCGCTGGTCATCCGGCCGGCCGCCGGGGGGCGCGCCAACCTGATCGCCACCGAGAACTGCTGCGTGCTTCTGGACGAGGAGTTGCTCCGGCAGATCAACTGTAGCGGGAGCACGGTGGTCGCGACGCTGGCCAACTTCAGCTTCGCCGCGGCCGAGCAGCGCGTCGCCACGGTGAAAAGCGCGCCGTTCGCCGTCGCCCGGACCCAACTGGACCAAGTGACGGCCATCCTCAAGGACCGTGGCCCGCTGTTGCAGGCGCGGCCGGTGCGGCAACCTACGGTGGCCGTGCTCTACACCGACCCGGCGTCCGGTGAACGGGCGCGCGTGCTGTTCGACAACATCATGCGGCAGCGCCTGGAGCGGCTGGGAGCGGCGATCAATTATTCCCTGGCGGTCGTCGAAGAGGAGGCCGCTGTCGCGCGCGCGCTGGGACAGTTGGCGCGCATGAAACCGGCGGTCATCATCGTCGCCTCCACCACGGCTCCGGCCTGCCCCGAGGACACTGTGGGCCGCGCCCTCGCCAAGACCGGGCACCAACTGGAGCGCTTCATGGCTCCGGTGGAGCCGGGCAACCTGTTGCTGCTCTCCTACAAGGACGACATTCCGGTGCTCTGCGCTCCGGGCTGCTACCGTTCCGTGAAGCCCAATGTGGTGGACCTGCTGTTGCCGCCGCTGCTGGCGCGCTACCGTATCTCCGGCTGGGAAGTGGCCTGCCTGGGCCACGGCGGGTTGCTCGGGTAGGGAGGCGCACCCGGCGTCACAGGCCGCCGCGGGACGGTTCTCCCGCAACGGCCCGCGGCTTCACTCGATCCAAGCGCTCCAGAAGCGCGGGATTTGCCTCAAGCCCGCCGTGGGCCAAGCCGGAACCCTCCTTTCTCTCCACCCTACCAGGGAGTAAGAGGGCGGCCACTCACCTGGTCCCCCCAGCGGAAGCCGCACCATACACCAGCCTCCCGGCGGCCTGGCTCGCTAACGGGGGCCGCCGCTCCCCGGATCGGGCCACACCTTTCGAGCCGAGCTGAGCGGCCCACGCGAACAATGCAGGGCGGGCCGAGGGGAGACCGGCCGGCCAACGGCTCGCGAGCGTTCCATAGACGCAACTCATGTGCATTTCCTAGTTGCAGCTTAGTTGCAATATCCGTATACTGGGCCTTCGGAGAACAGTATCATGGATTCCTTTGTCACCCACCCCCGAGCCTGGAAGCCGAGGAAGTGGGTTTTCCGGCTTCACCTTTATGCGGGCCTAGCGGCGGGCTTGCCGGTTCTTGTGCTGGGACTGTCTGGCGCGGCACTGGTGTATTCACCGGAGCTCGAACTGGCCCCGCGTTGGGCTTCGGCGCAGGCCGCGCATCCGATGCCCCTGGACGAACTGTCGGAGACCGTTCTGAGGCGGTTCCCCGGCTTCCATTTGGAGGACATCCGGTTCAACACGGCGGGGGATGCCACGCTCATCCACCTGAAGAAGCCAGGCCACGGCGGCGGCTCGGGAGCAGACCCTGGCGAGACGTTTCCCCGTATCGCAAATGATTTGCATATCGTCGTCGACCCAGAGACCGGCGAAATACGGAAGACCGCCGACCGGCATGCGGGTGTCTGGAACTTTCTGCGAAACCTGCATCACAACCTCCTTGCGGGCAGGACGGGGCGGTTGGTGGGCGGCGCCGGCGCGTTGGCGCTGTTCGCGATGTGCCTCACCGGCCTGGTGATCTGGTGGCCGGGCGTGACGCTGTGGAAAAAGCGCACCACAGTTACCAAAGGCGCCGGCTGGAAGCGCCTCAACTGGGATCTGCACGGTGCGGGCGGGTTCTGGCTGGCGGCGGGCCTGGCGTTCTTCGCCTTCACCGGGTTCCAGCACGCCTTCCCAGAAGTCACCAAGGGAGCCCTGCGGTGGATCACGGGCAGTCCGGAAAGGCCGAAGAAGCCCCACTCGGCCGCGAGGAGCGAGAAACGCGCGGACCTGGCAACCATCCTGGCCAAGGCGCAAGCCGCGGTCCCGGATGGAAAGGTAGCCCAGATCAAGTTGCCGAAGAAGCCGGACGAGCCATTCGAGGTTCGCATCAAAACGACGTTCGACGGGCACCACGAGGGCAACAACAAGGTTTTCCTGGACCGGGCGACCGGGGAAGCCGTGCTGGTGGACCGGTTCGACAGCCTGCCTTTGGCGACCCGCGCCATCGAATTGCTGGGGCCGCTGCACAACGCCCGGTTCATGACCCTGAATCGCTCGAGCCTACTAGTGCGCCTGCCGTGGGTTGTGATCGGCCTGGGGCCTGGGCTGCTCTTCGTGACCGGTTTCATGATGTGGTGGAACCGGGTGGTTTCGAAGAAGTGGCGGGCACTGAAGCGGCAACCGGGAAGCGCGCAGGCCCAGCCTGGTACTCGCGCGGCGGGCATCGCGGCGCTCGCGCTGCTGGCTGCTTCCGGCGCGGGGGCGCAGGACGGAATCCTGGCCGGGCGAGTGGTAGACCCCAGCGGCGCCGCGATCAAAGCCGCGAAAGTGACGCTGCGAACCTCGCCGGAGCGCGTGACGCGCTCTCAAGCCGACGGCCAGTTCTCATTTTCAAACGTCGCCCCTGGAGGATACCCGGCCAGCGTCGAAGCCGATGGTTTCGCCATCTGGAACGGCGTGCTTCGTCCGGGCGCTCCGCAGGAAATCCGGCTGGATATGGCGGCGGCGGTGGCGTCTATTACGGTGAATGCCGGCACAATTGAGCAGGAGCGGCTGGAGGATCCGGTGGTCGCCGCCGGCATCGGCCGGGAGGATATCGCCAGCCGGAACAACCGGCGTCTGAGCGACGTCGTGGCGCGAATGCCGGGGATCTTCCTGACGGGACCGCCGGGAGGCGAGAAGGATGCCCGCATCCGCGGCCTCGACAAGGAGTATTCACGGACCCAGGTGGACGGCGTGGTCATTCCCGACGGCGGCGAGAAGCGCGAATTGCAACTGAATCGCATTCCATCCTCCGTGGTCGAAACGGTGCGTGTGATTCGCAACCCCACCGCCGAGTTCGAAAGCGACGGTCTGGCGGGCCGGGTGGACGTGCGGACCAGACCGGTTCCCGAAGGCCTTCACCTGGATGGACGCCTGGGCGCCGGTGCGAGGCAGGCGGCCGCCAACGACCTCGCGCAAGGCCAGTTCAGCGCGGGCGCCAGGGTCAACCGGCGCTGGGGCTTCATGGCAGGCTTCAATTTCCTGAACGACAACCTTCCGATCGAGCGGGAGAAGCTGCTGGCCAACCGCAACGCCGAAAGGGAAGACGAACAGCAGCACCAGCGTTCCAGCAACTTCTTCGGCAACCTTGGCATCTACACCGTGCGATCCGGCGACTTCCACGTGAAACCGGTCGCCATGGGCTTCGGCACCGGCACCGGCAAGCTCAAGAGCGGCCTGAACGCCGCCGGCGCACTTTTAAGCCGCAGTGCGGAAACGGAGGCCAAATCGCAGCAGACGCGCGGGATCAGCGTGGGCCATCAGTTCGCACGGGCGTGGGGCCTGGTGTGGGACACGCAGGCCGGGTTCTACCGCAGCACCGAAGACAAAAACAAGATCACACAGGGCTTCAAGGTGGCGCAAGGCGCCTACACGCCGGAAAGACAGACGCCCGAGATCGAGGCCAAGGCCGACCGGACATGGAACTTCGCGACTTCGGCCGCGTTGCCGTTTCACTCCGGCGTGTGGAACGAACTCAAATTCGGCGCCGCCTTCCGGCTTCGCGACCGCTTCCGCGACAAGAGCAAGTTCGAAATCGATCCGGCGGGGAACAAGAAAGACACCAGCACGCCGAAAGACCGCTACACCCTGGCCGAAGACTACCAGGCCTACTTCGTGCAGAACCGGTTCCGGTTCACCGACGGCCTCTCGATCCTGCCGGGCGTGCGCGTCGAGCGCGTGGCGCTGACCGCGTGGAACCCGCTCTCGCAGGCCGCGCCCCGCGTGTTTCTCGATGTGAACCCCTCGGCGCACCTGCTCTACCGTGTGCGGCGCGACGTGACCGCCCATGCGGCCGTATCCCGCGGACTGGCCCGGCCGAAGTTCGACGAGTTGTCGCCCTATGAGAACGTGACCTCGACCAAGATCACGATCGGCAATCCGGATCTGAACCCGACGCGGGCCTGGAGCTACGATCTCGGCGTGGACTACGCCACCAGCGGGCTGTCGTTCTCGGTGAACGCGTTCCGCAAGACGATCCGGGGCGTCATCGAGGAGGTGGACACGCTGGTCGACCGAGGCACGCTCGACATCTACCAGGTGCAGAACGTTGGCAACGGCTGGCTGCGCGGCATCGAACTGGAACAGCGGCTGCGAGCGCCGTCCTCTTCCCCGCGCTGGCTGCGGGCGCTTTCGGTGTGGTCGAACCAGACCATTCTGCGCAGCCGCTTGCTTGCCAGTAACGGCTTCTACCGCCCCTTCAA
>CAZVIK010000150.1:7329-9988 GCA_964627045.1 uncultured Solibacteraceae bacterium
CCGGCTGGATCGCCAACGTCGGGCTGGACTTCAACAACGATGAGAGAACGGGCACTTCCGTGTCCATCATCTCCAACTTCACGGCGCGCCGGTTCGATTACAAGACATCGGGGGACGTGACCGGCAAGGGCAGCGCGACGAATTTCGATATGGCAGTCCACCAGCGGCTGCGCGGCAACTGGCGGCTGTTCGCCGAGTTGAACAACTTGACGAACCGCGGCCGCACCGAAGACGAGATGTTCGTCAACGGCACGGTGAACCGCCGAGCGGAGCGTTACGGCCGCACCGCCCTGGTGGGGATCGCGTTCGGCTTCTGAGCCGCCGGATTGCATGGTGGCTTGGCGGGATGCGCGGTCCTGCATGGCCGCGCCGAGAAATACTCCGCCGCGCGTGCTACAATTCGCGGCATGTTGCTGGAGGCGGCCGCAGCGCTCGGCGCGGGGTTTGGCGCGGGGGCGTGGGCCGTGCGCGGACGTTCCTCGCCGGTCTTCGGCAAGTCCGTATGGCGTGGCGACCGGCGGCGGCGCTCCATCGCGCTAACCTTTGACGACGGCCCCAGCGAGTCCACGCCGGAACTGCTCGACCTGCTGGACCGGCACCGCGCCAAGGCGACGTTTTTCCTAACCGGTGCGAACGTGCGGCGGCTGCCCGAGGTAGCCCGCGAGATCGCGCGGCGCGGACACCAGATCGGCAATCATGCCGATGAGCACCTTTCGTTTCACCTGCGTTCGCCCGCTTTCATCCGGGAGCAGGTGACGGCGGCGCAGAACACCATCGCCGATGTCACCGGCGTGAGGCCCGTGGTCTTTCGCGCCCCCTACGGGGTGCGCTGGTTCGGGTTGGACAGGGTGCAGCGGGATCTGGGCCTCACTGGGGTGATGTGGACCGCCATCGGACGCGATTGGGCGTCGCCCGCCGAGCAGGTCGTCGCGCGGCTGGTTGCCGCGGCCTCCAACGGCGCCATCTTCTGCCTGCACGACGGGAGGACGACGCGGCCGGGGCCGGACGTAGGAGCCACCCTCCAGGCGGTGGCCCGGTTGCTACCCGAACTCGAACGCCGAGGCTATCGCTTCGAAACCGTCAGCGAAATCCTGCGACCGGAAGCCCCGCCGGACGCTGCGTGAAGTGGCCGGCTACGTGGGGTTCCGCTCGACGGCCGCATCGGCAGCAATGCGCCGGCCATGCCTTCGCAACCATCCTCAAAGACACCGGGCCGCGCGCGGAGCAGCGGGAGCGGATCATCTCCTGCCGCCCGCCGGCCTTCAGCGGAGCGCCGCTCGGAGGCGTGCTCGCGCCACGGCTGGCCTTGGCCGCTTCTCCGGGGCGCGGGCGCCGGGGGCTTAGCCGAGCTTCTTGAAGCACAGGAACCAGTCGACACAGCGCACCGACGGGTCCTTTGCCTGCATACGGTCCTTGGCGGCGCCGCAAGACCCCGGCGGCGGCACGATGACTTCCTCGCCGGGTTGCCAGTCGGCGGGAGTCGCGATCTTGTGCTTGTCAGAAGTCTGCATCGCCACCAGCAACCGCTTGATTTCCTGGAAGTTGCGGCCATTGCTCATGGGGTAATACAAGATGGCGCGGACCTTGCCTTCCGGATCGATGTAAAAGACGCCGCGGACGGCCTGCGTCGTGCTGACGGCGGGCTGGAGCATCCCGTACATTCGCGAGACGTCCATGGTCAAGTCGGAGATCACCGGGAAGGTAACCTCGACGTCCTTCATGTGGCGGAACTCGATCTTCTCTTTGATCGTCCGCAGCCAGGCGATGTGGCTGTAAGTGCTGTCGATCGACAGTCCGACCAGTTCGCAATTCAGCGCCCGAAACTCCGCCTGCATGGACGCGAACGTCATGAACTCGGTGGTGCAGACCGGCGTAAAATCGGCCGGATGGCTGAACAGGATGGCCCACTTGCCCTTGTAGTCGTCCGGGAAACAGATCTTGCCCTGCGTGGTTTCCGCTTCAAACCGGGGAGCCGGTTCGCCAATCATGGGTGTTTTGTGGATCGCTTCGCACATGGTGTTGTCCCTCATCTCTCCGCGACGCCGCGGCAACCTAAGTGTAACTCACACCGATATGGCCCGTCCCAGGCGGCCGGAACGCGGCCGCGCCAAAAACGCCGGCGTCTTCAGCGGTCCGCGAGGAACCGTGAAAGGTCGACCGGCACAAATTCGGCGCGGCGGAAGCGGTCCTTCAGCCGGAAGGGGACGGTGCAATCGAAGATGGCTTTCGCCGAGCAGCCCACTTCGGGAATCGATGGGCTGTAGTCGGGGGATTGCGTCGGGTCCAGCGGGTGGCAGCGCACGCCGGGGACGGCGACGAAGTCCCGGTCGCCCTGGAAGCGTGTGGTCATGGCCCAGAGCACCTCGTTGGAGTCAAAGATGTCCACGTCGTCGTCGACCAGGATGACGTGCTTGAGTTCCGGGAAGGCTGCGAAGGCGGTGAGCGCGGCCTGGCGCTGGCGGCCCTCATCGGTGGCGGCGCGCTTGGCGAATTGGAGAATGGCGAGGTACTTGCCGCCGCCCGCGGGGTGGCAATAGACGTTCACCAGGCGGCCGGGCATGCTGCGCTCCACCATCTTGAGGATGCTGGCTTCGGTGGGTATGCCCACCAGATTGGTGTGCTCCTCGGCCGGACCTACCAGGGTTTGCAGGATCGGGTT
>CAZVIK010000151.1:0-9975 GCA_964627045.1 uncultured Solibacteraceae bacterium
TACGATGAGATCGGGATACGCCGTCTCGACCAAGAGGGACAGCTCGCCCTCGGAGAAATAGATCAACCGCTCAGAAACCCGGTCGAGCGCGACCGGGCGATCAGCCTTGTCGAACTGGTTCAACCACAACGCCAGGCTTTCCACGAACCGCTTGCCGGGGCCAAAGCGCTGATAGTGGTCGTACTTGTAGTCGGCAAGCAATTGCAGGGACGGAACGTAACGGCTTACGATCGCCTGGTCCTGCCAATCCATGACCTTCGCAAGCAGCTGCTGGGCATTCTGGTCTCTCACTGGGGTTCGACCTCCTGATGCGGAGACAACCGGAGTTTAAATCGGCCGTCCCCGAGCAGTTGGACACGGTCGAGATACCACAGCGTCGCGTCCACATCCCGTTTGTGGGCCGGGGCAAGCTTCCATCCACGGTCGAGCCGACGGGAGGGTATATCAACACTGAGCGAAAAGCGATGTTCAAGCAGGGATGTGTCGTTTCCAGGCCAGGCTCCCAGGTCGCCGATGGTCAAAATGTCGTATGGATTGACCTTGAATTCCTGAATCACGTGAGCGACCAGATGTGACTTGTCTACGGCAGCGTTGAGGATGTCGACCGAGTGCTTGCTCCGCACAACACTGGACAGATCGAGACCAGCCTGCCTCAGAGCGTCGGCAATGACGAACCAATTGCTCTCGGTCTGAACGCCCTCCCGGAAGCGCACGCTGACTTGATATGGGTGCGTGGTTCGAATCTTCTCGATCGGGACGCCGAGCACCTTGAGACGCCGAACAATTCTGGTGACATGGCTCAAAAACTCGCTGGTCGGGCGCTGTTCCGCCGGGAGGGTGGCGAGATCGGCGATGTAGCCCGCGTTATACAGCCCGACATGTATCTTACGCCAACAGCTTTCCGGCAGTGATTTCTGCAACTGTTCCTGAATCGATCCACCTCGACCGGAGGCAATGGCAACAAGCACGCCAGCTTCAACTAGAGTCCGGAGGTGGGTGATAACCGCTTCCGGTGGAGGGCTGTCATTTCGTTGTGAACTGCATAACGTTCCGTCATAATCGAACACGATAGCGCGGAAAGTCTGCTGTTCCAGGGTCGACTGGAAGGCTTCAAGGGAGCGCCGCATCGAGCCGCGGCGTTCAATCGACGGCCATCGCGCTCCGAGCACTTCATATTTCGACTGCTCGCCATGACCCGGCGGTTCAGGAGGCGCCGGTATCAGCTCAGAGATGTTCATGTAATGAAGGTCGCGTCCAAACTGAGGCACATCAGGCCGGCCCGGATCTCGCCCCATGCGCCGTGCGATCGCCGATACAAGCTTCATCTGGGCGACAAGACCAGCCAGCAAATCCCGCGGCTTGGCGCCGCCGAACGGCATCATGACGGTTGGTATCGCCGGCGGGAGCAGGGCGTGCATACTTTCCCAGAGCCTCTGCAGCGACGGCTCAATCAAAGCGATGATGGCGCATTCGGTGGCACGTTCTGCCACCCAGAGATGACGTCCATGCGCGAATGACCGCAAATCCGCCAATTGGCAGTGCAAGAGCGCGCTCTCGGCGAGCTTCGACTCAAGGTCGGCCGCCACGGGCCTCAAGAGCGGGGAGAATGTCACGATCACCGCGCCCCGATGGACCGCCTCGTCGACGAACGGTTCAGCCCCACCCAACCACTCAGCAATCGGTTGCTCGCCCAGCCGCAGGTCGGTTATCGAGGCCGGCATATTCGTCTCGTCCTTGTCGAGCTCCCCATACGCGCGGGCGATCAAAGTAGCGTCGAAAAGGAGGCTATTCGTGGCCAGATAGCCGTCTTTGTCGGGGATCTCGAAGATATGCGCGCTAATGTCGGTCAGCCGCGCTACGCAATCGGCAAGCGGACTTTGTTGACGGTTCGTGATGATATGTACGGGCCTGGCGCTGTGCATACGTGCGCGCTCCAAGGCCTCGATGATGTCAGGGTTCTTGCCCTCGGCCGAGATCAGAAAGACGGGGCTGGCTGATGCCAAGGTGGGATTACAGATGATCTCCAGTGGAGTCGACGCCCGCGATACTCGGCCAGTATATGTCTCGTGCAGGTTGCAGAGAAGTGAGGCCACAGTGAACGAACCGCCGGAGCCGACGCCGATAACACTGAAATCGCTCGCGCCGGCAATTGCCATCTTGACCCGGTGGATGTCAGCGTGCAGGGCCCGTTCATAGGTCGCGCCGAGCCGATCCAACTCCGTTTCGTATCTCGTCAGCGTCATGCTCTCGCCGCACCCACTCCCCTGCGCCGGATCGCAGCCGAATTCTTAACCGCGCGCCCCGACTGGCCGTTTCGTCGATCCACCTTGAGCGCCTTGCGACTCTTGGTCACCCCATCCCTGAGTTCAGCTCGCACCTCCATCAGCAGCACGCCGAGCATATTCAGGCCATTTCCGTTCACTTTACCCCAGGTCCGGTTGACGCCGTTGGCGACGCGCCCAGCCTCGACGATGCAGGCCTCCCCTGTGGAAAGGAGCAACTGCCTCAGATCTTCGTGCTGCGTGAACTTCGCGCGCAGAACTGCGCGCATTCGGTCAAACTTAATCTGCGACCAGTTCGGGACAATATCCCAGGTATAGAGCCCGTGGGCAGCCATGGCCACGAGACTCGGTGTCGGCGCGCCTAAAATCCACTCGCGAACCGTTACGTTTCTGGCCTTTCCCGCCTGGTAGGCGTGCTCGGCGGTCGGAAAATCGCGGCCCTCGAAGGCGATCGGGCTCGGAAAAAGGTTGCTGAACGCACCGTAGGGTTTATCGTTCGCGCGATAGAACCGGATCTCCTTCGGTCCATCCTGCCCTCGATCATCGGCGGCGTTCTTGTTCGTCCGACGCGGAGTGGGTGTTTTCATTCGAAGTCTCCTCAGGATTAAGCGACTCTGGGTGAATGTCAAAGGTTCTGCAATGATTGAGGATGAGAACCTCAACCAGACTGGTCACGCTTCGATGGTCACGCTCTGCGGCCACTTCTGCCGCAGCCTTGACCTCCGGGGAAACCCTCAAGCTCATCACTGCGGTCTTTCTCTTGGGCTTCCGGCGTGGCACGTCAGTTCGGTGGCAATACGTATTGTATTATAACGGCATAATGCAGTACATTGTCAAGATATTTTTCCCGATGCTGGTTGCCCTGTCCGGTACCTCAAACACGGTCATGCGAACCATGGCGTCGAATGCCGTACCGAGAAAGTGATCAGTGCATGGCACGTCCTGGATAAACGTCGCTGAACGCGCGGGGCTTCTGTATCCAAACGGACGCATGGTCGGTGACTCGTAGACGGACCTCAGACCGGTGCGTGGCCGGCGATCACCGCGGATAGTTGCGAAGTGTTGGCAAATCGAGGTACCAGAACGGCGAGCCGACCTGAAGCCGGCGACTCGCGGCCCGACGAGCACCGGAACCTACAGAGCGGGCGGTAGGTCCAGAACATCCGTTCCAGAACCCAGGCTGCGCGAGCGCAATTGTGGCGCTCGCCCCAAGCCCATTCCCGTCTCGGTTGTGGGGACGTGCCCACATTTGGGAAGCGCACCATGCTGCCTGACCCAGATCTAAGTTGAGTCGCAGCCGGTGGCCGACCTGCAAGTCCAACCGAAGGAGAGTGAACATCATGCAGACGAATACAAGAGGGACGCCTGCTCCCATCGGGGCGCTGGCCAATCCCATACCGATCACATCGCTCGGAGTGACCCAGACGTTCACTCCCGAGGAAATCCGCGACCGCCTGGCCGCGTTAACGCAGCCGTTCCCGCCGGAACTGGTCGAATGGCGTGTCACCAACACGACGCGGGACCGGCGCGGCAGCCGGGGGCAAGTAGTCGCCTACGCCGACCAGCGCGCTTACACCGACCGGCTCAACGCCATCTTGACCCCGCTTGGCTGGACGCGCGAGTACACCGTCCAGACCGTCCAGAACTTCGAGCGCCCGCAGAGAGGCGATGACGGCGGGAAGGAAACGACGATCACCGCCAAGGTCCTGGTCACCTGCCGGGTGACGCTCTTCGGTCTCGGCACCCACTGCGGCACCGGCGAGGAATGGGCAACCGACCAGAACGCACTCACCCGAGCCGAGGCGCAGGCCTTCAAGCGGACCTGCTCGTGTTTTGGGCTCGGGCGCTACTTCTATGACCTCCCTCGCACCTGGGTCGATCTGGACGAGCACAACCGACCACTCGAACTCCCGCGGCTGCCCGATTGGGCGATGCCGAAGCGATCCAAAAACGGCCAGGAACACGGAAAGCCCCGGAACGGGAAGCCGACGACGCCGGCAGGGGGCACAAACGGAAACGGCAATGGCAATCACCGGAGCGGCTTCTACAAAGACGAACTCGTAGCCGAAATCCGGGGCCTGAGTGAGCGGATCGGCGTCAGTCTGAGCCATGAGGCTTTGCGGCGATACGGTGGCGCCGAGGAAGTCGAGCGCATCCGCGATATCGCCAAGCTGACCATGGTGATGGAGCGGATGGAAGACCTAGCGCGTGGCGTCGCGCGCCTGAAACGGGCCATCGAGGCCATCGGCGAGGAGCCGTACAGGCAGTTTTGCGCGGAGATGAACCTGCCCGGCGACTCGATTGACGACATCCCTACCCGCGAAGTCTTGAAGCGACTGGTCGAGCGCCTGGAAGCGCTCGCACAGCGTCCGGCGGCGGAGTGTGTGCAGTCCTGACCGCCCCGGCACAAAACCGCCGAGAAAAAGTACCCCCCCGTCATGAACGGCTGGAAAGGAGGCCACAAATGCAGGAAAACATACAGGCAAGTGAGGTCCTGCGCGTGCAGGATCTGGGCATGGGTCGCGACACCGCGACCGATCGGATTGTCCTCGGCTTCGCCAGTTACGCGGAGGCGAGGATCGCCAAATGGGTGCAGTTCCCGCGCGGCGTGCTGTTGTTTCTCATGGTGCCGGGTGACCCGGAGTCGGGCTGCTTCTATGTGCTCGACCGGGCGCGCGGCATCTTCTACATGCTGGACATTCCGGAAGACGGCCGCTGGGGCGGCTACCGCCTCGACGAGTGCGACGGGCTGACTCAGGCCTTCGCGCTGAAACAGATGGCGGAAAAGCCGCGCCGGCTGCGTGCCATGGCGTGACCGGCTTTTGACATCGCCGCAAATCCGGCTTATCAAGGGCTGAGGCCCTCAGGAGCGACGGCATGGAACCGAAGCTGACGGCAACCGCCGAAATGGTGCGGCAGTTCCACGACCTCTTCGTGAATCGCCGGGCCTACACCGTCCAATCCATGCGGCCGCACCCCGAGACCGGCCGCCACTACTACTTCCGGCCGGTTGATCGCACCGCCGGCAGGCCGCTCGGCCTGACCGCCGACGTGATCCGGCAGCACCTGGAGGGGGAGATCACGATTGGACTGTACGCGATCAACCCAAAGTCGCAGCGATCGAAGTGGGTCGTCATCGACGCCGATTACCGAACAGCGCTTGAGGACCTGCTGAAGCTCCAGGTCGGAGTGAACCACGACGGCGTGGAGGCGGCACTGGAGAAGTCCAAGCGCGGAGCGCACCTCTGGGTTCTGTTTCGGGAGCCGTTGCTCGCTCGGGAAGCGCGTCTCTACATCCTGGACCTTGCCGCCAGGCTGGAGCTGCCCGTCAAGGGAGCCGGGGCGGCCGATGGCATCGAGGTGTTCCCGCGACAGGACGAGCTGAAGCAAGGTGAATTCGGCAACGCGATGCGGGCGCCATTGGGAGTCCACCGCGGCGCCGGACGGCGCTACTGGTTCTACCACGCTGATTACGACCTGAATTCCCAGTTCCGGTACCTGCGGACGATCCGCCGTGTGACGGAAGACGAACTGAAGAGGCTCGTCAACGGAAAGGCGAGCGCCGTCTCGGCTTCGGCCCGGTCAGTGGCACTGCCTCACCGCACGGCCTTTCGAGGCGCCGCGCCTGAGTTCCGAATCCTCGATTACGTCGAGCCGAAACGCCGCGTGGGAAGGAACTTCATCGCCCGATGCCCATCGTGCGCGCAGAGCAGCCATGACACCGCAGGCGACAACCTGTCGATATCCGTGGCGGAGCCGCTCAAGTACAAGTGCTGGGCAGGCTGCACCAGGGAAATGATCCGCGCGGCCCTCGGGCGGCCGGCGCCGGAGCGAAAGTCCGCATGAGCGCAGGCGAACAGCGCGACGGCGGGCAGAACCGGCAACCGGTTCGCCTGGCCCTGCCGCGGGCCGTGCTTCGGCACCGCGAACGGGCGGGCATCTACTGCCAGCCGACCGTCTCGGTGGAGTTCCAGAAGCAGAGCAAGCGGTATGTCGTGCGTGGGGTCGAGTCCGGCGGGGCGACGCGGGAAATCGGACACTACGTCGCGTTCTGCGGCCCGGCTGGCGAGCCCCTGGCATGGCTTCAGCCGATACAGTCCCTGACGGCCAACGGGTCGCACGCTGTCGTGATCGCGCCGTCGCTCGTGAGCGTCGAGGTTTTTCGCGCTCAGCAGACGTACGAACTGCTCATCGCACGGCACGAACCGCGAGGCGGGGAGGACGGGCGGCGACCGCAGCTCTCGTCACAAGTGCTCTTTCGCGGGACTCAGGGCTACCTGTCCCTGGAGCTGTGGGGCAAGGACCGGGAGGCCGCGGGCAGGATCACGCCGGAGTTCTTCAACCGCTCGGGCGAGCGGAAGGAGATTCCGTTGCGGTTCGTGGAGGCGGTCAAGGCGGCGGTTAAAGGGGCGACCTCAATCGACTGCCGCGAAGCGGTCCTCGCTGCGGCGCCCGTTTCACAGTAGGTCTTCATTCAGGGGGCAAGCATGAAAATCGGCACGAAGAGTGTGCTCTTCGGGGCGCACAGTGTAATCCATCCCTTCTATGTCGGGATAGCCTGGGCGAGGCTCTATGGTGTTCCTTGGGACCCCAAGCTTTGGGTGGCCTTCGCCGTCCACGACCTCGGCTATTGGAACTCCCCCAACCTTGAAGGTCCTGAGGGCGAGAGGCACATCGAACTCGGCGCGCGCATCATGACCCGTCTGTTCGGGCCGGAGTGGGGCGACCTCTGCGCCGGCCACTCCCGCCACTGGGCGAAGCGCTGCGGAAGACCGGTTTCGCGTCTCTGCTTCGCGGACAAACTGGCGTTCGTGCTGACGCCGGACTGGCTGTACCTGCCGATGACGCGTGCGACCGGCGAGTTGCACGAGTACATGCAGAAATCCCGTGACCGTCAGGCGGGTACGGCCTGCTTTACGGCCGAGGAGTCGGTGTGCCTCTCCTCCCCCGACCCGGCGACCTGGCTGAAAGGCCTCAAGAGCTACACGCTCCGATGGGTCGCGGAGCACCTCGACGGCCGCGAGGATCGCTGGACCTCACTCGCCGCCACCCCACGGCCAGTTGACGCTCCAGCATCGGCCGGCGCTGCGGCCAAGTAGCGGCGATCACTTCTGACAACGAAAACCCTCGGAGGTAACTATATGCGCCATACGTGTGTACCCTCATCGAACAACGCCCTGGACAAGTTGGTAACCACCCACGGCGCGCTGGTTCGAGCTATCGCGGTCAACATCCACTCCAAACTGCCGGTGCACGTCGAGCTGTGCGACTTGGTGCAGGAAGGCATGCGCGGGCTGATCGATGCGGCTAGGCGTTATGACCCGCGCCGGGGCGTGGCATTCACCACGTACGCGAAGTACCGCGTCCGAGGGGCCATCTTGGACGGACTGCGGCAGTTCGATCCAGCCTCTCGCGCTTTTCGCGCGACCTCAAAGAAGCTCGATCGAGCTGCCCACGAGCTGGCCGATGAACTTGGCCGCATGCCAACCGAATCTGAGGTTGCAGCCCGGGCAGCAGTTGACCTCACGCGATGGACCCAGCACAACGAAACAAGCCGGGCGCTGAAGCCGGCCTCGCTCACGGCAGAGGATGGCTCCGGTCCGGTGCCGGAAGTCGCTGGGGAGGACCCTTCGGAGGAGACATCCGCGATGCACACGGAGTTGCAGGGCGCGCTCAAGGCGGTCATGAGCCGCCTGCCGCGCCGGACCCGGGAGATCGTCACGCTGTACCACTGGCGCGGGCTCACCATGCGCGAGATCGGCGTTCGCTATGGCATCAACGAGAGTCGAGTGTCCCAGATCCACAAGCGCGCCCTCGGACTGCTGGCCGTCGCGCTCCGGGAGCAAGGGATCACCGGCCTCGCATCGGTTCTGCCGGCTTGAGCAAGGAGGACATCACCATGCAGACGATCCTTGAAATCTTGCGGTTGGCCGGGCAACTCACGCCCGGCTTCTGCATCTCGATCGTGAACGAGCCCTACATGAGGCTGGTGATCGAAGACATCCAGATTCCGGGACCGGACGGGCACCCCAGCCTGTCAGTGGCCCACTACGGCGAGCAGAACGGCGACGCCATGCGCGACCCGGAAGTGCTTTTCGAATTGGTCGAGATCTCCGGCCAGATCCGCCTGGAGCCCTACTACTTCCGCAACGATTACGTCGGTGTCGAACAGTACTCGCGCCTGAATCAGGACGGCGTGGCGCTGGTTCGCCCTCGGCTGCTGCGCGAGCAGCAGCGCTTCGCGCGCCTGTGGGACCGGAACCTCCGAGCGCAGGGCTTCGTAGAGGCGTTCCGGCGGACGAAAACTGCCGAAGCGCCTCGCCAATAGCTGCGATCCGCGGCTAGAACAGAGTGTTCATTGCCTGTCATGCCCGCACGCGGGCTGTCGGGAGCCGAGCCGCCGGAAGCGGCATTCAACCGAACGGGGGAGTTGGCGGCGAGAGGACGCAACGGCTCCCCTTTTCGCATTTCGGGAGACAATCACCATGCAAGAGACAAGCGTAGTTGAGACCCAAGTTCCCGCAGCCGTCACGAACGAGGTTGTCGGGAGCGACGCGCCAGTCATGACGCTGCTTTCCTATGGCGGCAAACTGACGCGCGACGAACTGGCGCAGGTTCCGACCCCGGCCGGCACCGCGACACACAAACCCATTCCACACATCGAGGTCGTCGTGAAGCTGGTCGAAACGCTGGGTTTTCGACAGATCGGCGTAGTCCGCGAAGAGTACGCGGTATCCAGCGACGGCATGCGAATGTTCGGGGTCATGGATCTGACCACGGGCTTCGAGGGCTGCCGCTTCGCGCTGGGCGTTCGCAATTCTCACGACAAGTCATTTCGGCTTAGTTGTACCGCCGGAGTCAGAGTATTCGTGTGCCAGAATCTCGCGTTCCACGGAGACTTCACGCCGGTCCTCGCAAAGCATTCCAAGAACTTCTCGATCGAGGATTCGTTCGCCATCGGCGTGGACCGAATCCAGCGCAACTTCGAGCCGCTCAAGCGCCAGATCGAAGAGTGGCAGGGGCGGCAATTGTCCACGGCGATGGCGAAGCTGATCATCTACCAGGCGTTCATCGAGGACGAACTGGAGGTCCCGAAGCACTTGGCCCGGCGGATCCATGACCTCTACTTCCATCCACAGTTCGAGGATTTCCAGCCCCGGACCGTGTGGAGCCTGTCGAACGCCTTCACGAGCGCCTTCAAGGAGCTGGACCCGATCCCGCAATACAAGGCGACCGCCAAGCTCGCGGGCTTCCTGGAGGCGGCACGGCTGTCGTGAGGGACCGACGGATGGATGGAGCCGGATCGCGCAGCGACTCATCGTCGCACCGTCCGGCTCCAGCCATGACTGGCTAATTGGACTTGCGAATCAACGGCGTCTACCCGACGGTTGAATGCTGTTGCGGCGTTTACAGGACCTCGCGATGGTTCTGAGATCTGGAGGCTCGATTCTCAAACCAGCCTACGACGTCGCACTCTTGCTGCCCTGGGGGTGTCCCAGTCGGGAACAAAGTCAATGCACTTAATACCGTCAAGGAGCACTTTCGGTTCACCAAGGAGGAGCTTCAGGAACACCAGGCACTTGTCCGCGACTTCCTTATTCAACGTTTTCATCTCATCCTGGGTGATTCTTGACAGCACTGTCCAGGGGATGTCACCGGTCGGCGTGTGGACAATGACGTCGCTGTAGTCGCC
>CAZVIK010000152.1:0-9964 GCA_964627045.1 uncultured Solibacteraceae bacterium
CCCGCGGTAGCCCTGGGGAAATCTGGTCAAGGTACGGGGCTGAGATTGGCTCGGACTATGCAGGATTTGAAGCATATACCAACGGTTGTTCAGAAGTGAGCGCCATCGAACTCAGAGACGTCAGGCCGTATGGTCGTCCGATTGAGACTGAGAGACTATCGCAGCTAACTGGGACCAATTTGAGGCCGCCAATGTCTTTCTGCGATGTTGGGCTTTCCGGCTCGAACTCCTGGAGTTCGGCGCTGGCCGTTGTTGGCTTGTTGCATGGGCGGCTCGAAGCGGCAGCACCGCAGTCGCTTGAACCTCAGAACATCGCCAGTGATGCAGGTAGCATTCTTCAGTTCGCACAACGCTGACGAATAGCGGCACGCCGGAGTAGGCACGCCACAGTGCCGGGAGTGGCGATCCGCCGACTTGGGCTCGCCGGCGGCAAGCCCCTACGGAGCCGTGCGCAGGTGTTCGCGCAAAAAGGCGCCGCACTCCTCCAGTGCGCGGCGGGCGGCGGTGAGAACGCCGGCCATCGTGATGAACCCGTGGATCACCCCGTCGTAGCGGTGTAGCGTCGCGGGAGTGCCGGCGCCGGCAAGGCGGCGGGCGAACGCTTCGCCTTCATCCCGCAGTGTGTCGTACTCCGCCGTCAATACCAGAGCGGGCGCGAGGCCGCTGAGATCCTCCGCAAACAGCGGGGATACGCGAGGATCGCGAGGGTCACAGCCGTCCGGTAGATACTCGCGCCAGCCGCGCTGCATATCCACCGCGCCCGGGCCATAATCGCTCGCGAACTCCGAGTAGGAGGGCAAGCCGCAGGTCGCATCAATCATCGGGTAGACCAGTATCTGGCAGCGCAACGCCGAGCTACGATGCGCGATAGCCGCGCCGGCTGCCAGATTCGCTCCCGCGCTGTCGCCAGCTACGCCCACGGGAACGCCCCGCTTCAATGCCCACGCCACGGCGGCGACGGCATCGTCGTAAGCGTCTGGAAATCGGTGCTCCGGGCCCATTCGGTAGTCGACGGCCACCACACGGCAGCCGCCCGCGAGCGCCAGTTGGCGGCAAAGCGTATCGTGGCTTTCCAGATCGCCGCTGAAGAAACGCCCGCCGTGGAAGTAGACGAGGAGCGGCAGGTTCGCGTCCGCCGAGGGCCAGTATTGGCGCGCGGCAATCGAGCCCGGCAGCACCAGGTTTTCAACGTTGGCCAGCTCCGGCGCCGGGCCGGAAAGCGAGTTAGCGCGCCGCATCATTTCGCGCGTGGCGGCGACGCTCAGCGACGACCGCGGCGGTTGCCCCTTTTGCCGCTCCAGCAACGCCGCGACTTCGGGATCAAGCGGCATCGGGTTTGCCCGCCAGGCAGGCGAAGATCTCGCGGTAAAACTCCGGGTGCGATTGCCAGGTCTGCCCGGTGACGATGCGGCCGTCGCGCACGGCCTGCTCGGCGACGTAGGTCCCGCCGGCCTGCTCGGTCTCAAAGCGCACATGCTCGTAGCAGGTGACGCGTTTGCCGCGCGCCAAGCCCGCCGCCGCCAGCACCTGTATGCCGTGGCAGATGGCGAAGATCCACTTGCCGGCGCGGTCGAAGGCGCGGGCAATCTCCAGCAGCGCGGCGTCGTTGCGCAGGTACTCGGGCGCGCGCCCGCCCAGGATCAGGATGGCGGCGTAGTCTTCGACGCGCACCTCGGCGAACGTAAGATCGGATTCCAGTCCGTAGCCGGGTCGTTCGACGTAGGTATCCCAGCCGGGTTCGAAGTCGTGCATGACCATGTGCAAGCGGCGGCGCGACGGCGCGGCGACGGCGGTTTCCCACCCGGCCTCCTGGAACCGGTGTACGGCATAGAGCGCTTCGTAGGATTCCCCGGCGTCGCCGGTGACGATGAGGATCTTGGGCATGGATTCAGTCTATACCGGAATCCCGGTGCTGCGGCGCGGCGGCGACTGGTTCGTGGAAAGACCGTATGAGGGGCAAAGGACGAGATTTCGGGAGTGGCTGAAGCAGGCCGTGGCCGGGCGGCTGGTGGTGATCGAAATCGGCGCCGGATTCAACACGCCCTCGGTGATTCGGTGGCCCTGCGAGGCCGTCGTGTCCCGCCACGGGATGGCTCATTTGGTCCGGATCAACCCCGGCCACCCCGAGACCAGATACCCATTGGGCGGCCGGTGCACGAGCATCGCGGCACGGGCAGGAGAGGTTCTTCCGTTACTTGCCGGCCCAAGCTAACGGCTCTCGTCAGACGCTGATCGATACGCGCCGAACGGTGTCATTCGCCGCGGGCACTCGGACGGTGGGCCTGTCCCGGCAGCCCGGGCCTATCAGGCACCGATCTCGACTCAGGCTCTTGCGTCTGACGGCGTTCCCCCACGGCTGCGTGTGCGGCCTCCGGGTCCGAACCGTGGAACAATGGGAGGTTGAAAGGACCCTCGGTGAGGACCCGCAGTTGGCCGGTGCTCTTTTTCGGCTTCGGAAGCTTGGTCGTCCTGATTGGGCTGGCCGGCTTGGGCGCGGCGCGGCGCGCCTCGCAGATCTTCACCCAGATGTCGCTGACGGCCCAAACCCACCGCGAAACCACACGCGTTTACGAGGAAATCCGCTCCGGAATGAACCGCTCCGGCATTTACGTCCGGGACTACCTTCTGGATCCCTCGGACCTGACCGCGGAACTGCATCGCCAGCGATTACGGGAGATTCGCGCCGAGATGGCAAAGGAGCTCGAACAATTGGCGGCGCTCGCCGGGCCGGAGCAGGCTTCGACCCTGGCGGACTTGCGGCGTGAAGTGGACGCCTATTGGGATTCGCTGGACCCCCTGTTTTCATGGACACCGCGGCAGAAAATGGCGCTGAGTTCGCTGTTCCTGCAACGCATCGTCCTTCCGCGCCGCGAGGCGGCCTTGGGGCTGGCCCGCCATGTCCACGACATCACCGACGCGAACTTCGAGCTTCAGCGGCGCCGCCTGGAAAAAGGCCAGGCCGATTTCCGCAACTACCTGGTCTGGATGCTCGGCATCGCCATTTCACTGGGGACCCTGGTTGCGGCGGCCACCATCTACCGCATCTCGCGCCTGGAACGCGCCAGCGAGCGGCAACAACGCATGACCGAGCGCGCGGAAAGCGAGTTGCGGCGGCTGTCGCAGGAACTGGTGCACGCCCAGGAGGCCGAGCGCCGGTCGCTGTCTCGCGAATTGCACGATGAGGTCGGGCAGATGCTCACCGCCCTGCGCATGGAACTCGCCAACGTGGAGCGGAGCCGCCACTCGCCGGGCGACGAGTTCCCGTCGCGCGTTCAAGAAGCGAAGCTGCTGGCCGAACGCACCCTTGCCTCGGTCCGCAATCTGGCCATGGGCCTGCGGCCGTCCATCCTCGATGACCTAGGCCTGGGGCCCGCGCTGGAGTGGCAAGGCCGCGAGTTTTCGCGGCGCGGCGGCCTTCCCGTGGACGTGCGTGTCGACGGCGAGTTGGAAGGCCTTCCCGAATCCCACCGCACCTGCGTCTTCCGGATCGTCCAGGAGGCCCTGACCAACTGTGCCAGGCACGCGCAAGCCAAGAACGTTCGCGTGACGGTTCACGGAAGTCCCGACGCCGTTTCCTTGAGCGTTCAGGATGACGGCGTTGGCTTCGTGCGCGCCGCCTCGCCCGGGCGAGGCATGGGCCTGGTTGGGATCGAGGAAAGGGCCCGGGAACTGGGCGGCGAGCTTACCGTCCGGTCCGAGCTCGGCAAGGGCACCACGCTACTGGTGCGAATCCCCCGTCCTGTGGAGGTGCAAGCATGAGCGAGGTCCGGGTATTGCTCGCCGACGACCATGGCATCGTCCGGCGGGGTCTCCGCTACTTGTTGGAGAAGTCTTCGTCGTTCCGCGTCGCCGGCGAGGCGGCCGACGGGCGCGAGGCCGTGAAACTGGCCGAGGAACTCGACCCGGACGTCGTGGTGATGGACATCGCCATGCCGAACTTGAACGGCCTGGACGCCACCGCGCAGATCGTGAAGAAATGCCCGCGCGCCGGAGTCATCATCCTGAGCATGCACTCCGACGAGACCTACCTGGTGCGCGCTCTCTCGGCCGGGGCCAAAGGTTACCTCTTGAAGGACTCCGCCGAATCCGACCTGATTCGCGCCGTCGATGCGGTCAGCAAAGGCCGCCCGTTTTTCAGCCCCGCCATCGCGCAGACGCTGCTCGAAGACTACATGCGGCGGCTCCGCCAGCAGAACTTGCAGGACTCCTACGACCTTCTGACCGACCGCGAAAAAGAGGTCCTACAACTACTCGCGGAAGGCAAGGCCAACAAAGAGGTGGCCACGCTGCTCGACCTCAGCCTGTACACAGTCGAGACGCACCGCGCCAACCTGATGCAGAAGCTCGGACTTCACAACACGGCGGAAATCGTGCTCTACGCCGTGCGGAAGAAGATCATCACCTGAAGGCCGGCTCAGCGCCCCTTGTAAGGATAGGGCGCGCGAAGCTGCGGCAGCCTCTCCATCCGGCGCAGGTGATCCCAAGACCCCGAAGGCGGCGTTCCGGCGTCCGCCTTCGCCCGCGGTGCGGCGTCGCGCACCAGCGCCGGGTCCGAAGCGGCGGCTGCCGCGGGTGCGGCGCGCCGGCGGAACTTCTTCAGCGTGGCCTTTCCTTTCTTGATGTAAGAGTCGACGACGTGCGAGCCTCGCGACTTGGTGGGGGTCTCCTCTCCTTCCAGCCAGTCGGTCAAAGGACTCCTAGGGTGCTTGCCCTGGTTTGCCATCCGCCTCCTCCGAAACCTGCTGCCTCTGTCTGGTTCGATTGTAGGACCGATGAGGGCGGGCCGCAAGCGCGAAATCGGCGCGCGGGATTACAGCGTTTCGCCGCGAATGAGGTCCTCGAAGGTCTCGCGGCGGCGTACCGTGCGCCATTGGCCGCCGTCCACCAGCACCTCGGCGGGACGCACCCTCGAGTTGTAGTTCGACGCCATGACGAAACCGTAGGCGCCGGCTGTGCAAACGGCCAGAAGGTCGCCGGGCATCACATTGGGCATCTCGCGGTCCAAAGCCAGGAAGTCGCCGGATTCGCACACCGGGCCCACAACGTCGGCCGTTACGGTCCCCGCTCCCGCCTGCCGGACCGCCACGATCTCGTGATGCGACTGGTAGAGCGACGGGCGGATCAGGTCCGTCATGGCGGCGTCCACCACGACGAACTCGCGGGACAGCGTCTTCTTCCGGTAGAGCACACGCGTGAGCATCACGCCGGCTTCGCCCACGATGGAACGTCCCGGCTCGAACATCAGAAACAGGCCCTTTCCTTCCACCTTCCGGCGCACGCGCGCCACGAAGTCCCCGATGTCCGGCGCGCGGTCCTCCGGCTTGTATCGCACCCCAAGCCCGCCGCCCAGATCCAGATGCCGGATGGGCAGGCCGGCGCCCCGCAGCGTTTCGATCAGCGCCAGCAGCCGGTCCAGCGCCTGCATGAGGCGCTCCGGATCGAGGATCTGGCTGCCGATGTGGCAGCTCACGCCCTCGGGCTCGAGGTTGCGGCACTGGCCGGCTTGCCGGTAGAGTTCTTCCACTTCGGAAGCGTCGATGCCGAACTTGTGTTGCCGCAGTCCGGTCGAAATGTAGCGATGGCCGCCCGCTTCGACGTGCGGGTTGACCCGCAAGGCGATCCTCGCCTTGACGCCCCGCCGGGCCGCCAGAGCATCCAGCAAGGCGACCTCCATGCCGGATTCGCAGTTGAAGCTGTGAATCCCGTGCGAGAGCGCGAATTCGATCTCCTCGGCTGTCTTTCCCACGCCGGAAAACACCACGCCGGCCGGGTCGCCGCCTGCCTGCACGACGCGATGCAGTTCCCCGGCGGAGACCACGTCGAAGCCGGCGCCGGCGCGCGCCAGCATCGCCAGAACAGCCAGGTTCGAGTTGGCCTTGACGGCGAAGCACACCCGGTGCGGAAGGCCTTCGAGCGCGTCGTCGTAAGCGCGGAAACGCTCCAGAATGCCGCGTGTCGAATAGACGTAACAAGGCGTGCCGGCCTCGCGTGCGATGTCGTCCAGCGGCGCCTCTTCGCAGCGCAGCGCCCCATCCCGATAGGAAAAGATGCCTGTACCGTTCACCATCACTTCACCTTCATGACAATCAGAGTCTGGTCGTCGTAGGTCCGGGTTCCCCCGGCAAACTGGGCCAGGTCGGCGAAGACCGCATCCACCAGCGCCTGCGGGGATTCGCTCCAATGCCTTTGGATCAGACGCGCCAACCGCACCCGCCCGTAGTGCTCCGCCGCCGGGTTGTGCTGGTCTTCCACGCCATCCGAGTAAAGGACGATGAGGTCCCCCGGCTCGGTCTGGAAGGAAAGCTCGTCGTACTCCCTGTCGGGAAGCAGCCCCAGCGGCACGCCTTCGACTCGCGGTTTGTGGATCTCCCCGCGCCGGCAGATCAGCGGCGGCATCGATCCCGCATTGGCCATCCGCATGCGCCCCCCGCGCGATTGCCACTGGAGCACCAACAGCGTCACGAAGCGGGCGTCGGCTTTCCGCTCGAGCAGGGCGCGGTTCAACGACTTCATCAATTGCGCCGGGGCGGTGCGCGCCGGGGCCATCGTGCGCAACAGCCCTCCAACCATCGCGGCGTACAGCGCCGCCGCAGCGCCTTTGCCGCTCACGTCGCCCATCGCGATGACGGTTTGTTCGCGCGCCTGACGGAAGAAGTCGTAAAGGTCGCCGCTGATCTCCCGGGCGGGCTTCAGGCCGATGGCAATCTCCAGGCCCGGAACCGGCGGCGCCTGTCCGGGCAGCAGGACGGCCTGCAGATCGCGTGCCGCGCGCAGATCGGTCTCCATCCTTCCCTTGGCGTCCGCCAGTTCCTGGTATAGCCGTGCATTCTCGACCGACACGGCAATCTGCGGCGCGATCAGCGACAGCGTGCGGACGTGGTCGTCGGTGAAAAACCCGATGCGTTCGCTCTCCAGATCCATGACGCCGATCACGTGGTCCCGCACGATCAACGGCACGGCGACTTCCGAACGGATGTCCGGATGGAAAGGTATATAGCGCGGATCGGCCAGCGTGTCGTCCACCTTGATGGCCTCCCGCAGTTCCGCCGCCGCGCCGGTGATTCCCTTTCCCAGGGGGATATTGTCGATCGTCGTCCGCTCGTCGAAACGGGAGCCGAAGCGGTGGCGCAGAATCCCCTGGGACTCGTCCAACAACAGAATGCTGACCGAGTCGAAGTGGATCAGCGACCGCAGGGCCTCGGTCACCTTGCTCAGCAGCGAGTCCAGATCCAGGATGGAGGAAAACTCCTGCGAAAGGCGGGCCAGGGTGCGAAGGGTGCGGTTCTGCCGGTCCAAGCGCCGGTAGAGCCGGGCGTTGTCGATGGCCGCGGCGACGCGCGAGGCGACCAGTTGCAGCGTCGATCGTTCGTAGTCGCCGAAGGCATTAAGGCGCGTCGATTCGATGTCGATCACGCCGACCAGCTTTCCTCCCCGCGCCAGCATCGGCACGGCCAACTCAGAACGTACCGCGTCCAGCGCGCTCAGGTACCGGGGTTCGCTGCGGACGTCGCCCACCAGGATCGGCTGCCGTGCTTGCGCCGCCGCCCCTGTGATTCCCTCGCCCAGCGGAATCTCCAGCTTCTCGACGACTTCCTTGCGATGGCCGATGGCATACTGAATCCGGAGCACACGCCGGCGCTCGCTATAGAGCATGATGGCGAGCAACTCGCACGGGATGGTCCGCGTGATGAGCCCCGCCACACCGCTCAGCAACCGGTCCAGGTCCAGTGTATCGCTGGTGACCGCGGCGATCTCCAGGAAGAAATCGAGCAGTTCCGCGCGATCAAGAACCCGGCCTTCGGACCCCGCTTCGTTCGGCATGACGTACCGTTCAGGCCGCCGCAGCCGCGATGATCTTCACGCTGGCGCTGGCGCCAATCCGGGAGGCGCCGGCCGCCACCATCCGGCGGAGATCCTCGATGGTCCGAATCCCCCCGGCCGCCTTGACGCCGGTCCCGGGCCCGACCACCTGCCTCATCAGCGCGACATCTTCGGCCGTGGCGCCGCCCGAGGCGAATCCGGTCGATGTCTTCACGAAGTCCGCTCCGGCCATCTTCGCCACGGCGCTGGCGACGATCTTCTGGCGCTCGTCGAGGAGCGCGGTTTCCAGGATTGTCTTGACGATCGCGCCGGCGCGGTGGCAAGCGTCCGCCACCGCCCGGATCTCGTGATCGACGACGTGAAGATCGCCCGAGCGCAGAGCCCCGACGTTGATCACCATGTCGATTTCGCGCGCGCCGTCCCGCAGTGCGGCTTCTGTTTCGGCGCATTTGATCGCGGAGGTGGCGGCGCCCAAGGGAAATCCCGCGACGGTGCAAACCTTGACGCTCGTTCCGGCCAGTTCGGCTGCGGCCAGCGGCACCCAGTACGGGTTCACGCACACGCTCGCGAAACCATGCTCTCTGGCTTCGCGGCACAGAGCCCGGATGTCGTCGCGGGTGGCCTCGGGTTTGAGAAGGGTGTGGTCGATCAGCGCCGCCACCTCGTGGCTGCGCAAAGCCACGCTGGGGCAGCAGGAAATCCGGTCGGCGCCTGCGGCCACCACGCCCGCGGCGCCGGCCGAGCAGTTCTCCGCGTTTCGCTCGCCACATCCGCTGCACTCCCATCCGCAGGGATAGGGCGCGCCGCCGGAGCCGGACCGCTGGCTGAGCACTTGATCGGTGATTTTCTCGATGAGGCTATTTAAACCGAGGGTATCCAAAGCGTTCGTGGAAGCCCATGATAGCACAGCGGGCTCACATCCGACGAGATCCCTTCGATGGTTGCTGCCGTCCCCGTGCAACGGCGCCGCGTCCCGGGAGACCAGGCGCTATCTCAGTTCGCCCTTCACGAAGCGCACCGATTTCTCCAGCGCGTCCAGCGCCGAATCGTACAGCGCCTCGCCCTGCGGAAGGTCTTTGCGTATCTGTCCCTGCGGCCCGAGACAGAAGTCGTGGTAGCCGTTGGCGTAGACCTCCAGCCGGACTCTCTTGCCGGCCTGTGCCAGCGCATCGTGGAGCATGCGCGCCACCGGCTCGAGGCTGTCGGCCGTTCCCACCAGGATCAGAACCGGCGTCTGGATCGGCTCCATGTTCTTTCGCGCCACCTCGGGGTTCGGCTTTGCGCCCTTGAAGCGATCCGCGCCGGATGGCGCCGGCCCGCCCGGCGCCGTCTGAATGCCAAGGAACCACATCGCCGCGGGAGCCCCGACAATCGCTGAGTTGACGTGAGTCCTGGAAATCAGGTTCATAACCAGATTTCCGCCGAGACTCACTCCATAGATGTTCACCCGCTTGGCGTCCACATACTTGAGCGCCTTAACGTAGTCGATCACCGCCAGGCCGTCGTCGATCGAGGTCACCAGGCCGGATTCCGAGGGAGTGGACATCAGGTTCGTGTTCCCTCCCCGGTAATCGGCCACCGCGACAACGTATCCCTCTTGCAGGAATCGCTCCCAGACGGGACCGCCCGTGTCGCCCCGGCTCCATCCCACCAACTGCTCCATCCCGCGCCCGCCCGGCGCGCCGTGCCAGATGATGATGGCCGGAAACGGACCATCCCCTTTGGGCTTACGAATAGCGGCCGCCACATACACTCCGTCCTTCGACTTGATGTAGGTTTGCTGCACCGGGGAATCCGTCTCGCTCACCACACGGATGTACTTTTGCGTGGGCAACGGCTGCGTGTTCCCTGGATTCTCAAACACCTCGGCGGCACAGGCCGCCACGACCAGCGCCACCAGCAGAATGAGTCGCACGACGCGTTTCCTCCCTTCGGAAATCAACGCAATTCTACCAATTATGCGCCGCCCGCGATGCTCCTCACTGAATGCAGTGGCAGCGGGTGGCGGTGCTATACTGTTGCAGGCCCGGGGGCGGGTGGCAGGGCTCGGGGCCGGATTTCATGGGGGTGTAGGCAGCGGCAGCCCGAAACGGGGTCTGGTTTCGGCGTGATGATAATGCAAGGCGAGGAGAACTGTATGCAG
>CAZVIK010000153.1:0-3732 GCA_964627045.1 uncultured Solibacteraceae bacterium
CGAAGCTCGTGCGTGAGGTCCCCGACAGTGAGTACTGGATTGTTGGGGACGGGCCTGAGCGTGGCTGGCTTCAGAAACTGGCGCGAGATCTTGGGTGCGCCGGGAAGATGCGGTTCTTGGGCTGGCTGGAGCGTGGCCAGGTGCGCGATGTATTGGGGCAGGTGGATGTCGTGGTCCATCCGAGTCTCCACGAACAGCTTGGGTACGCCGCGCTGGAGGCGATGGCGGCAGGGCGGCCTGTGATCTGCCTGGCAGCAGGCGGTTGCGGCAGACTCGTCGCGGACTCAGGTGGAAGAGCGGTTCCGGTGACTACGCCGCGCCAGGTTGTCGCTGAGATTGCCTCCGCGCTACGCGTTTTGGCGGCTTCTCCGCAGGAGCGAAAAGCCGAGGGCCGGCGAATCGCGGAGCGGGCGCAGCAATCGGCTGATTGGGAGGTAGTCGGAGCACAAATCGACGCGGTCTATCGGGAGGCCACACTGCGCTCGTCGCAACACGACGAGGCGCGCGTCTCCCACGAGCGTGCGATCAACCTTGCGAGTCAAAGGTGACCAGGAAGACGCCTTTCCGCAGGCGGCCGGCATTCGTTGAGGCTAATCCACAGTGGGTTGGCACTTCAACCCGTCTCAGTCTGCACGAAGCCGTTGCCGCGTGCTTCAGCAGGCAGTCCGCCGTATGGGCCGTGGCCGACCAGGCGGCGGTGAGCCTGGGGACGTTTCTGACAAGCATCGCGCTGGCGCGGCGCCTGAGCCCCTCGGACTACGGCGTGTACGCTGCGGTGGTGGCGGCGCTGTTGTTCTTCAACGGGGTTCACGGGTCGCTGGTGACCAGTCCGTTGTCGGTGCGGGGCGCGGCGGCCGGGGCGGCGGGGTTGGCGCGGCATGCGACGGCGTCGCTCCTGTTCACGGGCGCGCTGGCCGTTCTGGGCGGGCTGGCGCTGGCGGGAGTCTTCGGAGGAATGGGCGGCGGGGCGTTGTGGCTGTGGGCGCCGGCGGCGCTGGCGGCGTGGCAGTTGCAGGAGACCGTGCGGCGCAGCCTGATGTGCGGGCTGGGTCACCGGCGCGCGGTGTGGGGCGATGCCGTCAGCTACCTGGGCCAATCGGCCGTGTTCTGGTTGGGATGGCGGGCGGGTTGGATGACGCTGGGCCGGGCGTTCGCCGTGATGGCGTTGACCTCGGGCGCGGCGGCGGCGATGCAGGCCGCGCAGGCGGGGTTGGGGCGCGTGGATTTGGCCGAGGTGCGGGCGTTGGCCCGGGACTACTGGAAGTTCGGTTCCTGGCTGCTGTACGGAACGTTCGCGAGCGTGTTCTCGGTGCAGGCGTTCTACTGGGTGCTGGCCTGGACGCACGGCGCGAAGGAGACGGCGTCGTTGCAAGCGGTGTGGAACGCATTGGGCGTGTGCCACCCGTTGATGTTCGGGCTGGGAAATCTGCTGGTGCCGGTGGTGTCGCGTGTGAAGGCGGCTGAGGGGATGGCGGCAGCCTGGCGCGCGGCGCTGCGGCACGGGGGACAGTTCGGCGCAGCATTGGCGGCGTACTTGTTGGCGCTGCTGGTGTGGCCGGGAGCGGCGTTGGCACTGCTTTACGGAGCGGGGTCGCCCTACACGGCGTTGAGCGGAGCGTTGCGTCTGATGGTGGCGGCCTACGCGTTGACCTACCTGGCGCAGGTGATGGGGTTGTTCCTGACGGGCGTAGGGGATTCGCGCGCGAGTTTCCGTGTGCAGTTGGCGGGGGCCGCGGGGAGCATTCTGGCGGGATTGCCCATGGCTGTGGCCGGGGGCACGGCGGGTGCATGCGCGGGTCTCGTGGTGGTGAACGCAGCGCGGAGCGTGGCCGCCGTTGTTCACGCGAACCGGGCGCGGTTGGCCGGATTTGAAGTTCCGGTGGTGCGAGTGCCCGACGAGGGAGCGCGCCGCGCGGCTGCGGCCGCGGGGGGCGCGGCCTCGTGAACGCGCACCGGCCGGACTTAGACCGGATGTTCAAGGGTGAGGGCGAACTGCAACTGCGGTAGTCCGAGTGGATCGTTACCAAGAATGACCACGACCGATTTGTTAGGAGGTATCGACCGGACCTGGCGCTCCAGTGTGGTCTTTGTCGCCGTCCCGGTGGCATTAGCGGCCGGAGTCACCTGGTTCCCGCTACCTACGGCTGCTGTGGCGGCGTTGTGCGCGTCAGCCGCCGTGTCGACGCTCGTGGCCCGCGGATTCACCAAGACCTTGTCGGTGCTGCTCGCGATTCTTCTGGCGGGTTATGCGTTCGGCGGAAAATCGTTTGCATACCTCGGGATTGCGCCGGTTTACGTCGGGGAGATCGTACTTGCGCTTGCACTGATCGGATGCATCGCGGGCGGCACTCTTTTGGCTCCATTCCGGTCGCGCACGGCGTGGCTTGTTGTGGCGTTCGGCATCTGGTGTTTGGCCCAGACCGTGGGTTACGTGCCGACGTACGGCCTCGACGCCCTTCGTGACGCTACGCTGTTCGGCTACGCGGCTTTCGGGCTTGTCGTGGCGGGGTTGATCCTGCGCGCGCGGACCTTCGCGGGCATTGTAGCGGGGTACCGGCGCCTGCTGCCGTTCTTCCTGGTGTGGGCGGTGTCCACTTGGGTCATCCGGCTGTTTGTCTTCGGAGCCTCTTATGCGAGTTCCGGAGACAGCCCCTGGTTATCGATCAAGGGCGGCGACGGCGGTGTTCACCTTGCGGGCATTGCCAGCTTCATGATTCTCGGTCTGCACCGGGTTGGAGTGAAGCGCTTCAGGCATTCCGGTCTGGCCGAATGGGGGCTATGGTCGATCTGGTCGGCGGGGTTCCTATTGGCCGGGGCGCAGACTCGCGGCGGGCTGGTGAGCATGTTGGCCGCCTTGAGCGCAGTGCTTTTCCTGCGCCCGAGCGGTAGATGGGGAAAGCTTGCGGTGGTGGCGATTGTAGGTCTTGCCGTGTTCGCGGCACTCGACCTCCAACTGGACGTCGGACGAGAGCGGAAGGCCACACCGCAACAGATCCTGGTCAGCCTGGCGAGCCTTGGCGGCGGCGCGGACCCATCCTACGACGGCACCCGCCGATGGCGGCTGATGTGGTGGGAGTCGATCGTCAACTACACGATCCATGGTGACCATTTCTGGCGCGGAAAAGGATTCGGGATAAACCTCGCCGACGACGACGGGTTTCAGGTGGACCCGCAGCATCGTCTGCGCAGCCCGCACAACGGACACCTGACTGTGCTGGCGCGGACCGGTGTGCCCGGACTGCTGCTCTGGTTTCTGATGCAGGTGAGCCTTGCTGCCGGTCTTCTGCGTTCGTACTACCGGGCGCGCCGGGAGCGGGATGCTGAGCGCGCTGCGCTGACGGGGTGGGTCTTTTGCTACTGGGTGGCGTTCGTGGTCAATGCCGCGTTCGACGTGTATCTTGAGGGTCCGCAGGGAGGGATTTGGTACTGGTCGGTTTTCGGAATGGGTTTGGCGCTCTTGGCCAAACGGCCGTCGCAGCGATCTGGCACGGCATGGCAGTCCCGGTCGCGGTTGAGCATAGGGATGCGGTCTCCGCAAACTGGGAGATCGGAAGCGGCGGTGGCCGGCGCATGAGGATTCTGACTCTACACAACCGGTACCGCTATCGCGGCGGTGAGGACGAGTCCACCGAGAGCGAAATCGCGTTGCTTCGCGCGAACGGCCACGAGGTTCACACGATCATCGCGGACAACGCGTCGCTCAGTGGCGCGAGCGTCCTGAAGGCAGGCTTG
>CAZVIK010000153.1:3742-6910 GCA_964627045.1 uncultured Solibacteraceae bacterium
CAGGCTTGTCGGCAGTGTGGAGCACGTCCGCGCACCGGACCGCCCGCCGGGCGATTCGGGATTTTCGACCGGACTTGATCAAGGTGCACAATTTCTTCCCGCTTCTGTCGCCATCGATCTACTACGCGGCGAATGCCGAAGACGTGCCGGTAGTCCAAACGCTTCACAACTATCGGCCACTGTGTCCGCGAGCGGACTTCGCCCGCAACGGAGTCGTCTGCGAGAGGTGTAAGGGTAAAGCATTGGCATGGCCGGGCATCCTGCGTGGGTGCTACCGCGGCAGTCGCGCAGCGACGGCATCCGTGGCAGCGATGAGTGCCGCCCATCGGTTCGTCGGAACGTGGCGTGACCGAGTGAAGGTGTATGTTACGCCGTCGGAGTTCACACGGGCGAAGTTTGCAGAGGCGGGGTTTCCCGAGGAAAAGCTCGTCGTGAAACCGAACTTCCTTGTGCGGGACCCAGGTCGCGGCCGAGGCGGCCAGCGCTTCGCGCTGTTTGCGGGGAGACTGTCGCCGGAGAAAGGGGTGGGGACCTTGCTGGACGCGTGGCGGCGCGTCGGCCCTGAGATGAGCCTGCGAATCGTGGGGGACGGGCCGCTGGCGAGTGAGGTTCGAAGGCGCGCCCAGGGGCTTCCGAATGTGCAGGTGCTGGGGCGGCGTCCGATTGATGCTGTCTACGAACTTATGGGAGAAGCAGCGTTTCTTGTTTTCCCGTCGGAGTGCTTCGAGACCTTCGGCAGGGTCGCCGTGGAAGCGTTTGCCAAGGGGACGCCGGTGGTGGCATCGAATCTGGGGGCAATGGCGGAGGTCATAGACGAGGGGCGCACGGGGCGGTTGTTTCGCGCCGGGGATGCCGAAGACCTGGCCGCCAAGGTCGAGTGGATGACGGCGCATCCGGTGGAAGTGAAACGGATGCGCGAGGAAGCGCGGGCGGAGTATCTGGCCAGGTACACGGCCGAGCGGAATTACCAACTTCTGATGGAGATCTACCAGCGCGTGACGGACGGGCGAGGCCGCGGATGTCGCGCGGAGATCACCGCGGCTCAGACGGCGGGCGCTGGGCTCTGACGGGTGCACACTGGCGGGAGTTGTGGGACAAGCGCCGCGATAAGGCCATTGACCGCGTTTGGTAAGCGCAACAGATTGTCCGCGTGATTGAGAATGTATCCGAACCGGGTATTGCTGGTTCATAACCACTACCGCCAGGCGGGCGGAGAGGACCGGGTTTTCGCCGCTGAAGGCGCCCTGCTATCCCGGTTCGGGCACCAGGTCAGCCAGTACACGGCAAGCAACTCGGACATCCACGGTTCCGGGAGCGTGCGGCTGGCGGCACAGACGTTGTGGAATCCGGGCGCGCGCGCGGGGCTGGCGGGCCTGTTGCGGGAGACACGTCCGGAAGTGGTCCACGTTCACAATACGTTTCCGCTTCTGTCCCCGTCGGTCTACTACGCCGCGAAGAGGAACGGAGCGGCGGTCGTGCAGTCGCTCCACAACTACAGGCTGCTGTGTCCCGGCGCGAACCTTTTCCGGGACGGGCGCGTGTGCGAGGAGTGCGTGGGCAGCCCGGTGCCGTGGCGCGGCGCGGTCCATGCGTGCTACCGCCACAGCCGGGGAGCCAGCGCGGCCACCGCGGCGATGTTGGCGGTCCACCGCCTGATTGGTACTTGGACGCGGATGGTGGATGTGTTCGTCGCGCTCACCGAGTTTGCCCGAAGCAAGTTCGTTGAGGCGGGGTTTCCGGCCGGGAGGATCGCCGTGAAACCGAACTTCGTCGATCCCGACCCGGGGCGGGGGAGCGGCAGCGGAGCGTACGCATTGTTCGTCGGGAGGCTATCGCCCGAAAAGGGAGTCGGTACGCTGCTCGATGCGTGGCAACGGGCGGGGTCGCGGGTGAGCCTGCGAATCGTGGGAGACGGGCCGTTGGCAGGCGAGGCGCGCCAGCGTGCGCACCGTTTGCCGAACGTGGCCGTGCTCGGGCCGCGCGCCGCCGATGAGGTGTACCGGTTGATGGGAGACGCCGCGTTTCTGGTGGTGCCCTCGTGGTGGTACGAAGCGTTTCCTTTGGTTCTCGTGGAGGCCTTTGCCAAGGGGACGCCGGTGGTGGCGTCGAATCTGGGAGCGATGGCGGAGGTCGTGGACAACGGGCGCACGGGGCTGTTGTTCCGCGCCGGGGACGCCGAAGACCTGGCGGCCAAGGTCGAGTGGATGACGACGCATCCAGCCGAAGTGAGGCGGATGAGAGACGAAGCCCGGGCGGAGTGTCTGGCCAAGTACACGGCCGAGCGGATCTTCGCGGCACTGATGGAGATCTATGAACGCGCCATCGAAGGGCGTGCGGCCGGAATCGAGCCTCGCGCCGCGGCAGCGCAAGCTGCTGGGCATGCGGGTTGACCGGACCAGCTACCCGGAAGCGGCCGAACGGATCGCGGCCTGGGCGCGGGCGGGCGAATCGCGCGCGGTCTGCTGCGCGTCGGTCAACAACGTGATGGAAGCGTTCGATTCGCCGGGGTTTCGCGAACTCGTGAACGCGTGCGACCTGGTGACGCCCGACGGGATGCCGCTGGTGTGGGGGCTGAGGCTGCTCGGGGCGGCGGGCGCGACGCGGGTCTACGGGCCGGATCTCACGGCGGTGGTGCTGGAGCGGGCGTCGCGCGAGGGCGTGGCGGTGGGGTTCTATGGGGCGAGCGAAGAGACGCTCGGGCGGCTTGCAGAGAACGCGCGGCGGAGATGGCCGGGGTTGCGCATCGTCTACGCGTACGCACCGCCGTTCCGGGAGTTGACAGTGGAAGAAGATGCGGCGGTGACGCGGGAGATCCGCGAGTCGGGCGCACGGATTGTGTTCGTGGGGCTGAGCACGCCGAAGCAGGAGCGCTGGATGGCGGTGCACCGGGGGCGCATTCCGGCGGTGATGCTGGGCGTGGGCGCGGCGTTCGATTTTCTCGCCGGAGTGAAGCCGCAGGCGCCGCGGTGGATGCGGCGGAGCGGGATGGAATGGCTGTTCCGCTGCGCGACCGAGCCGCGCCGGCTGGGGCCGCGGTATCTCAAGCAGAATCCGCGGTTCGCGGCGCTGTTCGCGATGCAGTTGTTGGGGTGGCGGGTGCCGAGGTAGCGGGGTGGCGGGTTTCACGCCGGAGCGGGATATGATGCCTGGATCGTGAAGCTGGAAGGA
>CAZVIK010000153.1:6920-9920 GCA_964627045.1 uncultured Solibacteraceae bacterium
CGTGTTTCACGCCGGAGCTCAGCGGCGCATAGGGTAGTCGGGACAAAGCTGTTGGCAGGACTCCCCACTCCACGACAATCACCACACCGGGCAGGGAACGGAAACACAGAGGGCTGAAAGACAAGTGGCATCGCCGTTAGTCGTAACGAAGATCCGGCCGCAGCGGGCCAAGGCCGCGCGCGCGGTGCATTCGACCGCGCAGCCGCTGGCGACCGGCGCGGTGTTGTTTGCGGGCGACGCGCTGGCGCTGGCGCTGGCGGGCTGGGTGGGTTACTTCCTGTGGAGCCGGGTCAATCAGGGGATCGGGCCGGAGTTCGCGGTGCAACTGCTGCCCGCGCTGGCGCTCTCGCTGGTGGTTTACGCGTGTTGGGGGCTGTACCCGGGGGCGGGGCTGAGCCCGGTGGAGGAACTGCGGCGGCTGGTGCTGGGGACGACGACGGTGTGGCTGGCATCCACCGCGGCGATCTTCCTTTCCAAAGAGGGAACCAGCTACTCGCGCGGCGTGGTAGTGGCGGCGTGGCTATGTTCGGCGGGCTTGGTGCCGCTCGCCCGGGCGGTGTTGCGCAAGGCGCTGGCGCGGCAGGCCTGGTGGGGCGTGCCGGTGCTGGTGCTGGGAGCCGGGCGGACCGGGCGTATGCTGGCCGGAAACCTGAAGGCCAACCCGGAGTGCGGGCTGAGGCCGGTGGCTTATCTCGACGACGATCCCGAAAAGGGCGGCGTGCACTGCGGCGTGCCGGTGGCGGGGCCGCTGGAGATGGCGCCCGAACTGGCGGCGAAGTTGGGCGTCAAGCAGGCGATCCTGGCGATGCCGGAGATCGGCGGGCGGCAACTGTCGGAGGTCCTGGAGCGCGTGGGCACGCCGTTCTCCAGGCTGATCGTAGTGCCGGACATGCTTGGGATCGCGACGCTGTGGGTGTCGCCGAAAGACCTGTCGGGGGTGCTGGGGTTGGAGGTGCGTCAGAACCTGCTGATGCCCGCCAACCGGTGGCTGAAGCGTGCGATGGACGTGGCCCTGGCCGTGGCGCTGGGGGCGCCTGCTCTGGCGGTGGTGGCGGCGGCGGCGGTGTGGATCAAGCGGGCCAGCCCGGGCCCGGCGTTCTACCGGCAGGAGCGCGAGGGCAAAGACGGCCGTCGCATACGGGTGGCGAAGCTGCGTACCATGCATCTGGACTCCGAGAGTCTGCTGCACAGGCACCTCGCCGAGAACGAGGCGGCGAGGCACGAGTGGCAGGAGCACTTTAAGCTCAGGGAAGATCCCCGCGTTGTACCGGGCATCGGGCGCTGGCTGCGCAAGACGAGCCTGGACGAGTTGCCGCAATTGTGGAGCGTGCTGAAGGGCGAGATGAGCCTGGTGGGGCCGCGGCCTTTCCCCTACTATCACCTGGACGGGTTTGAGGCGGGGTTCCGCGCGCTGCGCGGGCGCGTGGTACCCGGGTTGACGGGTTTGTGGCAGGTGTCGGGGCGCAGTAACGGCGACCTGGCGGTGCAAGAGGCCATGGACACCTACTACATCCGCAACTGGTCGCCGTGGCTGGATCTGCACATCCTGGCGCGAACCGTGTACGTCGTCGCCGCCGGAAAAGGCGCCTACTGAGCGGGGGGCTCTCCGGTTGGGGCCGAGGGGGCCGGAGGTGCGCTTGGTGTGAAGGCGCGGCGCGCAGCAGCGAGCACGCCACCGGGGAGCGGCGGGCGTATAATGATTCCCGGCCCACGGTGGACCGTGCGCCTCACTTGCCTTCGCCGTGGGCCGGACAGGAGACGGTTCATGCGCGTATTGGGTTCTTTGCTCAGTCTCTTACTGGCTCTGCCGTGCTGGGGCCAGTTTTCGTATCCCTCATCGGCGTCCACGCGCGTCTACCTGGGGCACCTGGTGGACGGCGGGCCGGCCGGACAGAAGTGGACAACCACGATGATTCTCTCCGGCGCGGGCACCGAGTATGCCACGCCGGTCCAAGTGTCTTTCTACGACGATGGCGGAGCGCCGCTGGCGCTTGACTTCGGGCAGGGTGCGGCGACGACGCTCACCGTGACCTTGCCGGCGGGCGGGACGGTGGTTCGAACCAGCAAGGGGACTTCGACGGCGACCTTGCAGGGATGGGCGATCGTCGAGTCCTTCGATACGCCGCCGTCGACGCCGGCGGGGCATGTTACGGCCAGCCTTCTCTACCGGGCGCAACTTGGAACCACCAACTGGTGGGACGTGGCGACGGCCGGGACAGGATCGACGTTCTTCTACAGTTCCTTTGGAACACGGGACCTGGGCGTCGCGGTGGCGAACCCCAGCACAACGGCGACGATCAATTTGAAGGTCACCGCGCGAAACCAGGATGGGACGCCGGCGGGCGGCCCATGGACGGTGCAACTGCCGCCGCGCGGTCACAGGGCGTGGACGCTGTACAACCCGCCCACCAACCTCAATGACTTCACGGGCACGATCCAGATCAGCCCGGCCGACGCGACGCCGCGGGGATTTGTGGCGTTGACCCTGAACTACCGCGACCCGGTAATGTCACCGCTGCCGCCCGGCCAAACCGACTATCCGGCGCCGCACGACCGCCGTCCATGGGACATCGGGCTGAAGGTGCGGCAGTCGGCGGTGCAGATGATCCGGGACGGCATCGCATTCACGTACATTCCTCAGGCGCCGGAGACCATCGCCGACCACATGGCCATGCTGGGGCTGGAGGTCGACAGCGACGCCACCTTGTCGGCGTCGTTTCAAGCGGGCGACGGCAAGGTGCACGTCAGCAACGGCCTCATCGAGGCACTAGGAAACAATGACGCGGCGCTGGCGTTCCTTCTGGGGCACATGCTCGCGCACGGAGTGATGCACTACGACGGGATTCCCACGACCGGGATCTTCGCCAACAACCCGGAGTTGATCGGGGACACCGCGGGACTGGCGCTCTTGATTTGGGGAGGATTCGATCCGGGAGGCGGCGCGGATTTCTTCGCGCGGCTGCAATACGCGAACCTGCAAGGGCTACCGTTGGCCACGGC
>CAZVIK010000154.1:0-9899 GCA_964627045.1 uncultured Solibacteraceae bacterium
CCCATTGTACGTCCCGGCGTCTCACGCTATGATGAGGCTGAGCGGTGGCTGAAGTGAATCCGAGCCGGTGCCTGTCTCTCGCCGCGTTACTCTTGTCCGCGCTGGGGGCTGTATGGGCCTTACAGATGCCCTTCCGCGAGTACCCCGGCGACGAGTACAACGACTTCCCTCTCCCTCAGGACTACGACGAAAAGACAGAGTTCGTATTCGCGCGCTTGATGTACCCGCCGAATCCCTACTCCCAGTTCGGCCGTAGCGGGCGGCGCTGGAACTGGAAGACCGGGCACACCAGTTGGACCAACGACTACCCGCGCGCCGACCGCCATCTCATGGTGGCTCTCCGCCGGCTCACCCGCGTCCACAACCGTAGCGTGGAGCAACCCGTCGACCTGGACGACGGCGACGACGTGTTCCATTGGCCCATGCTCTACGCCGGCATGGCGGGAACCATGAACCTGACCGGCGCGCAATCCGCCAAGCTCGGCGAGTACCTGAAGCGCGGAGGGCTCCTGATCTGCGACGACATCTGGGGGTCTATGGACTGGCGGCTCGTCGGGCAAACCTTCGACCGCATCCTTCCGGGCCGCCCGATTGTCGATATCGCCGACGCCGATTCAGTCTTCCACACCGTCTTCGATCTCGAAAAGCGCGGTCCCATCCCTGGGGCCTGGTCGCTGCGCTCCGGCATCCCGTATATGTCGGACGGTTACGTGCCTTACTGGCGCGGCATCTACGACGACAACGGCCGGCTCATGGTGGCCCTCTGGGTCAACGTGGATACGGGCGACTCCTGGGAGTGGGCCGACGTCCCGCAATACCCGGAGCGCTATTCGGCATTGGGCATCCGCATCGCCGTCAATACCGTGATCTACGCGATGACGCATTGAAGCCCCTTGGGCCCCTTCCCGGGTTTGTCCGTGGCACTCCTGGCCGCGCCGCGCGTGGGGCCGAGCCGGCCGGTGTATACTACGAGCAAGAGTCGGGGCTGTCGTTGCGATACTGGGAAGCCAAGGACTGGCGGAGCCGCCATGTTTGCGCTCGGCCCTGTCCGTGAGTTATCTCCTCGCCGGGCAAGCTGGCGGGACAGCATCCATGGAACCGAAAAAAAACCTCTCTCGCCCAGACCAGCGCCGCCACGCCAGAGCGCAGGTCAAGCTCTACGCCGACCTCCAGTGGACCGGTGCCGACGGCATGCCGCGTTACGTCCGCGCCGTCTGCCTGGACATCTCCGAGAGCGGCCTCCGCCTCCGCGCCACCACCGAGACGCCCTCCCAGGGCGCTCAGGTTCAGGTGCGCCTTGAGAATTGGATCACTGCGGAACGGGGGATTGTCCGGCATGCCCGGCTGCTCGGCATCGTCGGAATCGAGCTCCGCCTGGAAGCCGCTTCGCCCGCCGAACTCCAGCGATGGCGCGACTACGTCGCCCGGGCGCACTCGCGCCAAGAATGATCGCCGAGTGTCCGTCGTTTTCGCGCACTGGAAGGCTGGCGCCGGCGCGCTGCTTCCCTGGCAAAAACACCGAGTGCAACCGTCCGGATGCGATTGGCGTCCCCAGGGGGATTCGAACCCCCGTTACCGCCGTGAAAGGGCGATGTCCTAGGCCGGGCTAGACGATGGGGACGCGGCTTTGCCGCTCGGACAAGCTGCTCTTTCTACTTTACCGGGCCCGGCGCGCAGCGTCAACTGCCGCCGCGCCAGTCGCCCTAAAGCGTCTTCAAGTACGCGATCAGGTCATTTTTCTGTGCCGCCGTCAGCAGGTCCTTGTAGGGCGGCATCCCGTTGCCGCCCGCGTCGATCAGTGCCCGCACCGACGCCTCTGTCAGAGGCTTCCCGTTCTGCAGTTTCGCCTTCTTGAACAGCCCTTTCATTCCCGGTCCCAGTTTCTTGCTGCTGTCCAGCGTGTGGCACACCGCGCACTGATCGGCGTACACCGCCTTGCCCTTGGCGGCGGCATCGCCGCCCGGTGCCGGCTTTGGCGCCTGCGCGGCCAAAACCAGGACCCCTGCCGCCGTACAAACAGCTATCTTGAAGCGCATGCTTTCAGTCTACATCGCGCCGCCGCGGTGCCGTTCACGCTGCGATCTGCCCCGCCCGCCGCCGTCTGCCGCGCACAACCCTGCGGCGAGTTTCCCGGAACCATCCGCACTGTCCGCTAATCCAAACAGGCATGACCCAGATCCTCGCCACACCCGCCGCAGGCGACCCCGCGCCGGATATCTCACTTCAAACCGACGCCGGCGGCGCCCTGCGCCTCTCCGATCTCCAGGGACGCACCGTGGTTCTTTACTTCTACCCGCGCGCCGATACTCCGGGCTGCACCACCGAAGCCTGCCAGTTCCGCGACTCGCTCGCGTCGTTCGGCGACGCCGTGATCATCGGCGTCTCGCCGGACACCCCCGCCCGCCAGGCCAAGTTCAAGACCAAGTACGATCTGCCGTTCACCCTGCTCGCCGATGTGGATAAGGCCGCGGCCCAGGCCTGCGGCGTTTGGAAAGAAAAGACGATGTACGGAAAAAAGGTCATGGGCATCGAGCGCACCACCTTCATCATCGGAAAGGACGGCCGCATCCTTCGCGTCTTCCGCAAGGTCAAGGCCGGCGGCCACGCCGCCGAAGTGCTCCAGGCCCTCTCAGCCCTTTAGCTCGACGATCGTCGCTCCGGCGCCGCCCTCGCTCCGTTCGGCCGCGTGGAACTTCTCGACGTTGGCGTGCTTGGCCAGCAACTCCGCCACCGCCCGCTTCAGCACCCCCATGCCGTGCCCATGCACGATGCGCACCTGCTGCAAGTCGGCCAGCATGGCCGTATCCAGGAACTTCTCCACCTGTTCGCAGGCCTCCTCGGCGCGCAGTCCGATGACGTTCAATTCGCGCACGGCCGCCCCGGCCAGCGGCGCCGGATCGTAGGACATCCGCCGGGGCTTCGCCGATTCGGGCGTCACCGGGAGCACTTCCAGCACGTCTCCGGCCGGCACTTGCAGCTTCAGAAATCCGGCCTCTACCTCGATCAGGTCTCCGCCCAGCATCCGCCGCACCCGCGCCGGCTCCCGCACACCCTTCAGCCGCACCCGCGCCCCTTCGGAGATCTTGGGCCGCGTCAACTCCCCCTGCCGCGATTCGTCCCGCGCCGCCAGCACCGTGGTGTCGATTTCCTCGCGCAATTCGCGCTTCAGCTTCGACACTTGCCTCATCGCCGCCGCGCTCCCTTTGCGGTTCTGCATCTCCGCGGCCAGCTTCTCGATGGTCTCGCGCGCCTCTGCTTCGAACTTTTCCAGCACCAGGTCGCAGCGGCGGTCCAACTCCTTCAGCTTGGCGGACTCGCGTTCGGCCCATTTCTGAGCCATCGTCTTCTCGCTCGCCGCGGCTTCTTCCTTCTGTTCGCGAAGCTCCCGCTCCAGCGCCTGTACCTCCTCCAGCCGCCGGTGCAGTTCGGAAAGGAACGTCGAGATGTCGCGTTCCCGCGTACCCAGCCGCTCCCGTGCCACGCCGATCAGATCCCCGGGCATCCCCAGGTGCCGCGCAATCTCCAGCCCCGCCGACTTGCCCGGCGCGCCGAGTTGCAGCACGTAGGTCGGCTCCAGCGTCTGTTCGTCAAATCCCATGCTCCCGTTGATCACGCCCGCCGTCCCGGCGCCGTAGATCTTGAGCGCCAGCAGGTGCGTCGATGCCAATGTGAACGCTCCGCTCGCCCGGAATCGTTCCAGGACCGCGATCCCCAGCGCCCCGCCTTCCTCCGGATCGGTCGCCCGCCCCAACTCGTCCAGCAGCACCAGCGATTCGCCGTCGGCCTCCTCCAGCATCTCTTTGATCCGCGCGATGTGCGCCGAAAACGTGCTGAGGCTCTCCTGAATCGACTGGTTGTCGCCGATGTCCGCCAGAATCTTGCTGAACAGCGGTATTTCGGCCTCTTCGCAGGGCACCGGGAGCCCCGCCTGCGCCATCATGGCCAGCAGGCCCGCCGTCTTCAACGCTACCGTCTTGCCGCCCGTGTTCGGACCGCTGATCAGCAGCGTGCGCCTCTCGCCGTCCAGGGCCAGCGACACCGGAATCACCCGTTTCTTCTGCTTCCGGAGGATGTCCTGCAACAGCGGGTGCCGCGCGTTCTTCAGCACGAAGCGCCGCGTTCCTTCCGGGCTGAACCGCGGAATCGCGCAGTCGAAGTCCGCCGCGAAGCGGGCCTTGGCGAACAGCGCCTCGATCTGGGCCAACGCTCCTGCCGCCGCCTGGATCTCGGCCTGGTACTCGCGCAATCGTGCGGTCATTTCGCGCAGGATGCGGTGGACCTCTCGCAGTTCCTCTTCGGTCATCCGCACCAGGTCGTTGTTCAGCTCGATCGTCTCCAGGGGCTCGACGAACAGCGTGTGCCCGCTGCCGCTGGACCCGTGTACGACGCCGTCCAGCCGTTTCTGCTTCCCCGCGATCACCGGCACCACGAACCGTTCGTTGCGGATGGTGACGAACTCCTCCTGCAACAGGTCTTCCTCGCGGTGCTTCCGCAGAAACCGCTCCAGGGAGTCCTGGATGATCCGCTTCTGCTTTTCGGCCTCGCGCCGCAGCCGCGCCAGTTCCGGGCTGGCGTGATCGGCCAGGGTGCCGTCGGGAAGAATCTTCCCGGCCAGTTCGCTCACCACGCTCCGGAAATCGCCGAGTTGCCGCGCGCGCGCCGCCAGCCGCGGAAACCGCCCCCCCACGCTCCCGAGAACGCGCCGTATGTCGCTGGCGGCGTCCATCAAACCGGCCAGCAGCCGGATCTCAACGGCCTCCAGCGTCGCTCCCTCGATGCGCAGTTTGGCCAGCGCTTCGGATGGGTCCGCCAATGCGTCGAACCGCAGCCGCACCGCCGCCCCGCGCGCCGCCGGCTGCGGATGCGAGGCCGCGCGCAGGTACTCCATCGCCTCGCCGGTCTCGGCCAGCGACTCTTCCAGAGCCTCCCGCTCGCCTCCGGAACGGAGCGTTTCCATCGCCGCCCGCCCCAACGGGCTTTCCACGTAGCGGGACACCAGGCGCTTCAGTTCCTCAAAATCCAGCACGTCCGCGTTTGTCATGTCAGTCGTTCGCCCGTCGGATGGCCCGCCGGATCACTTCAAGCGTCCCTTCGGTGAGCCCTCGCTGCTCCAGGTCTTCCTCTCGTACCCACTCGGCCGCATCGGCGTCGTCGGCGGGTCTCGGCCTTCCGCCCTCCACCCGGCACAGAAAATCGATCAGCACGTAGTGATACCGCACCCGCCCGTCCCGGTCCCGGATGATGCGCTCGAAGACCTCGCGGAACTCCGCCGAGCGCACCTCAAGCCCGGTCTCCTCCCGTACTTCCCGCCGGACGCCGTCCTCCAGCCTCTCTCCGGTTTCCAGCACCCCGCCCGGCAGCGACCAGAGCCCCTGGCCGGGCGGCCGCCCTCGCCGCACCAGCAACACTCTGCCCCGCCGTAGAATGATCGCGCCGACCCCCACCACCGGCCGCCGCGGGTAGATCCGGCCCGTTGATCCCATGCCCGCCTTGACTTTTTGACTGCGACTATTCTATTGTAACGATTCGACTTGACTGCGTCGCCGGAACTTGTTCGGGCGCTGGCCGCAAGGGGGCAGGATCGGATCGTGACGGGTGTGGACACCTTCCTGGAGTCGTCGCTCCAGAGCGTCGATGGCGCCGAACAGATGGCTCTGGACGTCGCCCGGGAGATCGGCTTCCCCGAGGACGAGTTGCACAAGATCAGCATGGCGGTCCGGGAAGCCGTCGTGAACGCCGTCGTTCACGGCAACCGCTACAGCGCCAACAAGCGGGTCCACCTGGAAGTGGCCGGCGAGCCGGACCGTATGACGGTGGTCGTCACCGACGAGGGGGCGGGCTTCGACTTGTCCGCCATCCCTGATCCGCTGGCCGAGGAAAACCTGCTCCACCAGTCCGGACGCGGAATCCTGTTGATCCGCGCTTTCGTCGACGAGTTTTCCGCCGGCCGGGGCAGCCCGGCCGGGACCGCCGTGAAAATGGTCAAGTATCTGAAACGCGATTCTTAGCGCAAGTCAAACGGTTTAGAGGAGGTACATCCAGTGAGTATTCAAGTGACAACCCGCCAGGTCGAGGAAGTCAGCGTGGTTGACGTTGTGGGGCGCATTACCCTGGGCGAGGGCGCCAGCGCGCTTCGTGAGACAATCCGTGGCTTGGTTGCCAAGGGGCAGAAAAAGGTTCTCCTGAACCTCAGCGAGGTTTCCTACATCGACAGTTCCGGCATCGGCGAGCTGGTTTCCGGTTTCACCACGGTCACCAACAGCGGCGGTACGCTCAAACTGCTCGGCCTGACCAAGCGCGTTCAGGACCTGCTCCAGATCACCAAGCTCTACACCGTGTTCGAGGTGTTTGACCGGGAAGCCTCGGCCGTCGCCAGCTTCTCCTGATTCCTGGGTCTGCGCCGGCCGGCCCCGGGAGAGCGGAAGGGTGTCCAGGAAGATAACGCTCGTCTTGGCACAGGAGGAAGCCCTTTTTCGAGAAGGGCTCGCCTCCCTCTGCGAGGGCGCCGGCCGGTTTCGCGTCGTGGGTCAATGCGGCGACGGGCGCACCGCCGCCCGCCTCGTCGAGGCGCTGAGCCCCGATCTTGCCCTCCTCGATCTGGCTCTGCCGCGCCTGCACGCGCTCGCCGTCATCCGGCGTTGCGTGGACAAGGGTGCGCGGAGCAAGTACATGGTCGTCGCTTCGCGAGCCGAAAGCCGGGGTGTGTTGGGCGTGCTGCGGGCGGGTGCCAGCGGGTTCGTGCTCCGCACCGACGGCAGCCAGTGCCTGCTCCGGGGGCTCCGCGACATCCATGCGGGCAGCATCTTCATCTCGCCGCAGCTCAAGCTGGCCAGCGTCTTCCGCGGAAAGGCTACCGAACCTGACGCGGCCCACCAGGTCCTGAGCCCCCGCGAGTACCAAGTTTTCATGATGGTAGTGCACGGCCTGCGAGGCAAAGAGATCGCCGAGCGTCTGGAACTCAGCGAAAAGACGGTCAGCACCTACCGCAAGCTTCTGATGGAAAAGCTCGGCGTTGCCGATACCCCGGCGCTCGTCCGTTATGCCGTGCGCAAGCGGGTATTGCCTCTTCGCTAGCCCGCCGCGCAGGGGGCGGGCCCGGCTCGGGATGTGTTAGGATCAAGTTTCTCCCTGAGGTCGTTGTGGACAGGCTCACTCGTAAAGAACTCAAGCAGGACAGGTTTGCTCAGGAGGTCGGCCATACCGTCGAATTCTTCGAGCAGCACCGCAAGAAGATCACCATTTACGGCGCCGCGGCGCTGGCTCTGATTCTGGTCGTCGCGGCGGTTTTCTACTACAACCGCTCACAGCATGCCGCCCGCCAGTCGGCTCTGCGCGCGGCGCTCGACACCATGGAAGCCCCGACCGGCCCCGCGCCGGCTCCCGGCATCCGGGCGTTCGCCACCCAGGCCGATAAGGACCAGGCCATCAACAAGGCGTGGTCGGACCTCGCGTCGAAGTACGCCGGCTCGGATGAGGGCGCCATCGCCGAGTACTATCTGGGAACCATCGCCGTCGGCCAGGGGCGATTGGAGGAGGCCGTCACGCGTCTTTCCAAGGTGTCCGCTTCGGGCCGGAAGGAACCCGCTTCCATCGCCGGTCTCGCGCTGGCGCAGGTCTACGTTTCGCAGGAAAAGACCGCCGAGGCCGAGAAGCTGCTTCGCGCGCTGGTCGCCTCGCCCACGATCATGGTTCCTAAGGAAGAGGCCACCATCGCCTTGGCGCGCCTCATCGCCCACTCGAAGCCGGACGAGGCCAAGAAGCTGCTCGAACCCTTGCGGTCCGCTCCCGGCGCCACCGGGCGCGCCGCCATGTCCACCTACGGCGAACTCTTCGCCCGGCAGTAGCCCCAGGCCGTATGAGATCCGGCCTGGCGGCGCTGCGATGCCCCGACGGCGCGAGCCTCGGCCGCCGCTACCCCGAGCCGGTCCATCCCTACCGCGGCGAATTCCAGCGCGACCGCGATCGCATCGTGCACTCCCGCGCCTTCCGCCGCCTGGAGGACAAGACGCAGGTCTTTACCCCGGACCTCTCGGACCATTTTCGCAACCGCCTCACGCATACCATTGAAGTCGTGCAGATCGCCCGCACCGCCGCCGCCGCGCTCCAATTGAACGAACCGCTCACCGAAGCCCTGGCGCTGGTGCACGACATCGGCCATCCCCCCTTCGCACACGCCGGCGAAGAGGAACTCAACCGCCAGATGCTCCAGTTCGGCGAGCGCTTCGATCACAACCTCCACGCCCTTCGCATCGTCGAGTTCTTTGAGCGCCGTTATGCCGCCTTCCCCGGCCTGAACCTCACCTTCGAGGTCCGCGAGGGCATCGCCAAGCATTCGCGCGACTTCGCCCCCGGCGAATTCGCCGAACTGGACGAGTACCTGCCCGGCTTGCGCCCTCCGCTGGAGGCCCAGTTGATCGACCTGGCCGACGAGATCGCCTACAACACCGCCGACCTGGACGATGCCTTCGCCGCCGGCATGTTCTCGCTCGACGACATCGCCCAGGCCGTCCCCGTCTACCGCAGCATCCTCGAAACGGCCGCCGCGCAGTTTCCCACGTCTCCCGAGCGGGTCCTGTTTCAGGAGTCGCTCCGTCCGCTGATCGACCTGCTGGTTTCCGGCCTCATTGAGGGAACCCGCGCCGCCGCCGCCGAATCCGGCGTCCGGAGCGTGGACGATCTCCGCCGCTCACCCGCCCGCGTCGCGTGCATGTCGCCGGAAGCGGCCGCCGCCAGCCATGCCCTGAAGCGGTTCCTTCGCCAGCGGGTCTATTTCTCCGCAGCGTTGCTCAAAGAGCGCGAGCGCGTCTCAGCCATGCTCGGCGAGTTGTTCCAGTACTTCCTGCGCGCCCCGGAGGAACTCCCCGAACCGCAGCCCCCTTGGGAAGACGCCGTGCCGCTGCACCGCCGCGTCTGCGACTACATCGCCGGAATGACCGACGGCTACTTCCGCCGCGTCTATGCCCGCACCGCCGGAAAGGAAGGTTGACCGAGAAATGAACTGCGCCATCTGTGCCACGCGGCGTCCCCGCCGTTCCTGTCCCGCCGTGCGCGGAGAGATTTGTCCGGTGTGCTGCGCCTCGTCCCGCGAGAATACCGTCGATTGCCCGCTCGATTGCCGCCACCTGGCCGACGCCCACCTCCACGAGCGGCTGCCCGATCCCGATCCGGAGGCCTACCCTCACAAGGACGTCGAGATCACCGAGCGCTTCGCCGAAGACACCGCACCGCTGTTCACCTTTTTCGGGCACGCGCTGTCCGGTATCGCCGCCGCCTCGCCGGGCCTTCGCGACAGCGATGTCCGCGAGGCCCTGGAGGCCATGTCGCGCACCTATCGCACGCTGGAAAGCGGCCTGGTCTACGAGACCCGTCCTTCGAATCCGTTGGCCGCCGGAATCCAGCAGCGGCTCGCCGAGGAATTGGACGCCCTGCGAGCGCGCCTTCGCGAGCGAGCCGGAATGGAAACCCTGCGCGACTCGGACATCTTCGGCGTCCTGGTCATGTTCCAGCGAGTCGCTTACGGCCACGACAACGGCCGGCCGCGCGGACGGGCGTTCCTTTCCTTCCTGCGCCGCGAGTTCCCGGCCGCGCCGCCGCCCGCCACCGCCCCGCCGGCCGGCGGCCTCATACTCCCGTAGCCGCCTACGGGACCGTCACCGGGTTCGACGGGTGCCAGTACCGCCGCGCCTGCTGGCAGGCGTTTTCCAGCGGCGCGGAATCGCCGCAACTCGACTTGATCACGTTCCAGGCGGCCTGCAACCGCGACTGCACTCCGGCCGCGCTGGTCACGTTGAACTCGTTCTTGAGCGCCGTGGCCAACGGTAGCCCTTGCAGGTTCGCGTATTGCAGCCGCGCGAAGAAAACCGCGCCCCCTCCCGGAACGAAACCTCCCCAAAAAAATA
>CAZVIK010000155.1:0-883 GCA_964627045.1 uncultured Solibacteraceae bacterium
GCGCGCAGCGTCATCTGGCTCAGGTAGCCCTGGGTCTGCGCTAGGTCTTTTCGCGCCTTTTCCTTCTGCGTCTTCAACCGGTTCAGGTCCGCCTGCTGCGAAACCTTGTGTGTGTTCACCTGCGCCTTGACCACGCCCAGGCTGCCTTCGTTCACGCCCACCGTGATCCGGTTCTTTTCGCCTTCAATCGCCGAAAGGATCTCCGCCTTGCTGGCCTCCAGCTTGGCCTTTTCCAAAGTGAACTCCGAGGTCATCAGCCGCAGCGAGTCGCTTTCATCGGTCATCTTGTGCGAGGCCCGCGTCTGCACTTCGTTGCTCTCGACGGTCTGCACCTGGTTCTGGCGCGTCAGCAGCGTCTGCTCCTGGCTGGAGGAGTCGAACTCGACGATGACTTCGCCCTTCTCTACGGCCTTGCCCGAAGTGACCAGCTTGACGATCTGAAGCCCCGGCACCTGCGGCGCCTTGATGACGACCGAATTGGTGGCGCGGATCTCGCCTCGCGTCTTGACGGCGATCGTGAAGTCCCCCCGCCGTACCCGCTGCGTGGGAACCTCCACGACAGTGCGCGCGCCATAGTAGTACGCCGCATAACCCGCGCCGCCGAACATCGTTAGGCCGAGAATCCAAAGGATGGCCTTCTGCTTGTTGGACAGGCCGTGCCGGCCGATTCTGACTTTGGGTTTGATGTCCTTCGACATGTCGTACCTGCCTTGCTAGGGTTGCTTCTTCGCCGATACCTTTTTTGGCGGCCCCCCCTGGCCAACCACAACCCCGCTTTAAACCCGGAACGGAAAGTCCCCCCCCAGTTTGTGTTTTATTGGGTGTAGTACGCTTGTATGGCGGCGCGGCCCTTCTCGGTCATAACATAGCCCTCCCCTTGCGG
>CAZVIK010000155.1:893-6726 GCA_964627045.1 uncultured Solibacteraceae bacterium
CGCCGTGGCCAGCACCTCGCCGGCTTTCACGCCGGAACGGATCGTCGCCGCCACGTAGTTGGATTTCCCAATCTCGACTTCGCGCCGCGCCCAACCGGTGGGCTGCTGCACGAACACGTACGGCTTGGCCTCCGGCCCATCGGAGAAAATCGCCTCGCGCGGGACTGTAATGGCGTCGGCCTCGGAATCCAGAACCACGTCCGCGCTCACCGAAAGGTCCGGAATCACCCGCGGATCCGTCCTCAAGAGCCGCAAGGTCACCGGGACCTCCTTCAAGTAGTCGCTCTGGAGCCGCGCCGCCTTGGGCAACGCCGCGATGCCCGTCACCACCGCCGGAAGGCTCAGGTCGGGATACGCGTCGAAGCGGACTTGCGCCCGGGCGCCCACCCGTAGCGCTTCGCCGTCCACTTGGTTCACCGACGCGTTGATCACCATCGAACTCAGATCGACGATCTGCATGATCGGCGACCCCGGACCTACCTGATCTCCATTCTTGATCTGTGCCGCCTCGGAGGCGCCCCGCCGCTGGGTCGTCATCATCACCACCAGCCCGTCCATGGGCGCCCGCAGAACCATACGCTCGGCGTTGGCTTCGTTCCGCTTCAGCTCCGCGCGCCCTTCGTCCCGGGCCAGTTCCGCCATCCGCCATTGCGCCTGGAGCGAAGTCTTCATCAGGGGGACTTCCTTCAGTGTCTGCGCGTGGATCGCTTCGTTCTCCTCCACCGTCAGGCGGTAGGTTTCGGCGGCGATCGCCGAGCGGACCGGCACCGTTTTCAGATCCAACTGCGCCCTGTCCACATCGGCCTTGGCTTCCCGCAGGCTCTGCTCGTGGTCCTTTTCCAGCACCTCGAGCTGCGCCTTGACGCTCGCCATGTTGGCCTCGTTCTGCTCCACCCGGGAGCGGAACTCCTCGATGCGTGTCAACATCTGCTCGCGGTCAAACTCGGCCACCAGTTCGCCCTTCTTGACCATGACGCCCGGGGTAATCAGCGACACGATGGTCATGTTCCCGAAGGCGCCGCCGCGCCCGCCTCCGGCGAACATCATGCTCGTCTGGCCGCCTCCGCCGCTGCTACCGCCGCCGCCGCGGGAACCTCTCGCTCCCGAACTGACCGTGGTGACCTCCGACATCGCACCGCCGCCCCCTCCGCGCATCTGTGGGGCTTTCAGCATCGCGTAGTTTTTCGCCGCCGTGGTCCCGGTCAGCCGCAGGGTTCGCTCGAATGGCCCCGCCGCGGCCGGCGCCGTCGGCACCGTCGCCACCGGGGGGCCTCCCCCCGCCGTCGAGGTGAGCGCCTGTCGCAGGTACAGCGCCGCCGCACCCGCGGCAATCAGAACCAGGAGGGCCACCGCCCAGCGCCAGCGGGGTTTCTTCGGGGCCGGCACGACCGGGAGCCGCTGCGGCTGGATCGGCGTCGGCTCCGGACGAGGCATCGGGGCAGGCATTCCGCTTGTCATATGCTTAATCCGTCCGCCCTTTCGGGGCGTTTTGGTCCTCGGGGGCTCCGCGAACTTGGCTGCTTCACAAGCAATGACGCCACCCCGCCCGCGAAGGTTATGCCCTCACGTCAGGTTTTCCGGCGTCAACGGCTGGCCTCGGACAGCGCTAGCCGTTCATCGCAGCCAGGAACTCGGCATTGCTGCGGGTTTTGCTCAACTTGTCCAGCAATAGCTGCATGCACTCCACTTGAGACAATGGACTCAACACCTTACGGAGAATCCAGACCCGGTTCAGCTCTTCCCGCGGTTGCAGCAATTCCTCTTTTCGCGTGCCGCTTTTGTTGATGTCGATGGCCGGGAAGATACGCTTATCCACCAGCTTGCGGTCCAGGTGGATCTCCATGTTGCCCGTGCCCTTAAACTCTTCAAAAATAACGTCATCCATGCGGCTGCCGGTGTCGATCAGCGAGGTAGCCACAATGGTGAGCGACCCTCCTTCTTCGATGTTCCTGGCCGCCCCGAAGAACCGCTTCGGCCGCTGCAACGCGTTGGAATCCACGCCTCCCGACAGGACCTTGCCCGAGGGCGGCACCACCGTGTTGTAGGCCCGCGCCAGCCGCGTGATCGAATCCAGCAGGATCACCACATCGCGCTTGTGCTCCACCAGCCGCTTCGCCTTTTCGATGACCATCTCGGCCACCTGCACGTGCCGGCTGGCCGGTTCGTCGAAGGTCGAACTGATGACTTCGCCCTTCACCGACCGCTGCATGTCGGTAACCTCTTCGGGCCGCTCGTCGATCAGCAGCACGATGAGGGTCACGTCCGGGTGGTTGGTCGTGATCGAGTTGGCGATGCTCTGCAACAGCATCGTCTTGCCGGTGCGCGGCGGAGACACGATCAAACCGCGCTGCCCCTTGCCGACCGGCGTCAGCAGGTCCATCACCCGCCCCGAATAGCTGTCCCGCGCCGTCTCCATCCGCAGCCGCTCGTTCGGGTACAGCGGCGTCAGGTTGTCAAAGAAGATCTTGTTGCGGGCCTCTTCGGGCGGCTCGAAGTTGATCGCATCCACCTTGATCAGCGCGAAGTACCGCTCGCCTTCCTTGGGCGGCCGGATCTGCCCCGATATCGTGTCGCCCGTACGCAGGTCGAACCGGCGGATCTGGCTCGGGGAGACGTACACGTCGTCGGGACCCGGCAGGTAGTTGTACTCCGGCGCCCGCAGGAACCCGAAGCCGTCCGGCAGGCATTCCAGCACGCCCTCGGAGAAGATCAGGCCGCTTTTCTCGGCCTGAGCCTGGAGGATCTTGAAGATCAACTCCTGTTTGCGCAGTCCCGCCGCGCCCTGGACTCCGAAGTCCTTGGCGATCTGGTTCAACTGCACAATGCTCATCTCTTTGAGCGCCACCAGGTCGAGCGTCGGGTTGGCCGCGCTCGGCGGAGCCTGGTTCGGTCCGCCAAAGCCCTGGCGCTTTCGCGAGCCGCGCGCGGGCGCCGGAGCGGACTCCGGTTGCGGCGGCTTTGATTCTTCTACGGGGGGCGCAGCCGCCGGAGCGGCTTGCGTATCGGGTCTTTCCTGTTCGTTTGCCAAAGTGGCCTCACTCGCCGGCCGTGGCGGCCGGACTCAACTCGCGTCGGTGTTTAATGGAGCTGCTCTTCGCCATGCTGGGCCGCCAGGGCCACGGGCGCCGCCGCCGGACTCAGCGGCAAGGCCTCGATCTCCCGCTCCAGCGCAATCCGCAGCACCTCGTCCATCGATTCGACGAAGTGCAGCTTCATATCCTTGCGGACCGCCTCGGGGATATCCGGCAGGTCCTTTTCGTTGTCTTTCGGAACGATCGCCTCGCTGATCCCGTGCCGGTGGGCCGCCAGCAACTTCTCCTTCAGCCCGCCGATGGCCAGCACGCGGCCCCGCAGTGTGATCTCCCCGGTCATCGCCACATTGGCGCGCACCGGGATCTTCGCCAGCGCGCTGCACAGCGTCGTGGCGATCGTGATGCCCGCCGAAGGGCCGTCTTTCGGGATCGCCCCCTCGGGCACGTGCACGTGGATGTCCAGGTGCCGGTAGAAATCCCGCGGCAGCCCGAGCGATTGCGCCCGGCTGCGGATGTAGCTCATCGCCGCCTGCGCCGATTCCTGCATCACGTCGCCCAACTTGCCGGTCGTCGTCAGCTTCCCCTTGCCTTCCATGATGGTGGCCTCGGTCGTCAGGATCTGCCCGCCTACCTCGGTCCAGGCCAACCCCGTCGCCGCGCCCACCTGATTCTTCTTTTCGGCCAGCGTCTCGCGGAACTTCAATGGTCCCAGGAGCTCGGGCACGGCCTCGGCCGTCACCGTAACCTTTTGATTCTTAGACTTTTCCTTGGCGCTCCGGCTCACCACCGCGCGGGCCACCTTGCGGCACACGTTGCCCACTTCGCGTTCCAGGTTCCGCACGCCCGCTTCCCGCGTGTAGTGTTGGATCAGCGTCGAGACCCCCTCGTCGGTGAAGGCGATCTCCTTTTCGGTCAGCCCGGTCTGCTCCATTTGCTTGCGGATCAGGAAGCGTTTGGCGATCTCGCGCTTCTCCAGTTCCGTATAGCCCGAGAGCCGGATCACCTCCATCCGGTCCTGCAAAGCCGGCGGAATCGTGTGCAGCACGTTGGCCGTGCAGATGAAAAACACCTGGCTCAGGTCGTATTCCACGTCCAGGTAGTGGTCCACGAACATGTAGTTCTGCTCGGGGTCCAACACCTCCAGCAGCGCCGCCGACGGGTCGCCCCGGAAATCCATCGACATCTTGTCGACCTCGTCCAGCATGAAGACCGGGTTGCGCGTGCCGGCCTTTTTCATCATCTGGATGATTTGCCCGGGCAGCGCCCCGATGTAGGTCCGCCGGTGGCCCCGCACCTCGGCCTCGTCGCGCACGCCGCCAAGCGACAGCCGCACGAACTTCCGTCCCGTGGCCCTCGCGATGGACATCCCCAGCGAGGTCTTGCCCACCCCGGGGGGCCCCACGAAGCACAGAATCGATCCCTTGGGGTGTTTCACCAGCCGCCGCACGGCCAGGAATTCCAGGATGCGTTCTTTGATCTTCTCTAGGCCGTAGTGGTCGGCTTCGAGCACCTGTTCGGCGTGCTTCAGGTCCCGGATCTCCTTGCTGCGCTTCTTCCACGGCACCGCCAGCAGCCAGTCCAGGTAGTTGCGCGACACGGTCGATTCGGCCGACATCGGCGGCATGCCTTCCAGCTTGCGCAACTCGGCGATCGCCTTGTCGGCGGCGTCCTTGGTCATGCCCGCGGCTTCGATCTTCTTGCGCAGCTCGTCGAACTCGCTCTTCTCCCCGCGTCCGAGTTCCTTCTGGATCGCCTTGATCTTCTCGTTGAGGTAGTACTCTTTCTGCGCCTTTTCCATCTGGCGCTTCACGCGCCCCTGGATGGTCCGGTCCACGTTCAGCTTTTCGATCTCGATGTCCAGGATATCGGCCACCCGCGTCAGCCGCTCGGCCGGGTCGAAGATCTCCAGCAACTCCTGCTTCTCTTCGATGGTGAGTTGCAGGTTTGCCCCCACCGTATCGGCCAGCCGTCCCGGATCGTCCACCCGCACGGCGGCGATCATCGATTCGTAGTTCAGGTTCTGGCTCAGCTTGACGTACTGCTCGAACAGCGACGTCACCCGCCCGGTCAGCGCCTCCAGGTGCGGCCCCGCCTCCACCCGGTAGCCGAAGCTCCGTACGGTCGCCTGAAAGTAACCCTCGTCGGCGGTGAGCGACACGGTCTTGGCCCGCTCCACCCCCTCGACCAGGACCTTGATGTTCCCGTCGGGCAGCTTCAGGCTCTGGACGATGCTGACCACCGTCCCCACGCTGTAGATCTCGTCGGGCCGCGGCTCGTCCACCGAGGCGTCATGCTGGGTGGCCAGGAAGATCCGCTTGTCGCCGGCCAGCGCCTCTTCGAGCGCCCGCACGCTCGATTCGCGCCCCACCACGAACGGCGTCATCATATGCGGGAAGATCACCACGTCCCGCACCGGCATCATCGGCAGCCGCCTGGTCTCCGAGCGTTCCTTTGCTGTCGCCATGTTGTTTCCCGGCTCCCTGTCCGGCGGCCTACCCCCCATGCGGCGCCCTCGCGGCATTCCCGCTTGAAGCCTGAATGGAATCCCGGTCTGTCCGGGTCTGACGGCTCGCCCCTGCCACCCCTGCGGTCTAGCCCGCCTTCTCGAGAAGGGCCAGGTTGATCTTCTGGGTCATGACCATTTCTTTGGTCACCAGAAACTCGCGCACCTTCCGGTTGCTGGGCAGGTAGTACATCAGGTCGAGCATCAGGTCCTCCAGGATCATGCGGAGGCCGCGAGCCCCCACCTTGCGCTCCAGGGCCAGCGAGGATACCGCCTCGAGCGCGTCGTCGCTAAACTT
>CAZVIK010000155.1:6736-8148 GCA_964627045.1 uncultured Solibacteraceae bacterium
AACTTCAGTTTAACATTTTCGAACTCAAACAAACGCTGATACTGCTTGATGATAGCGTTCTTCGGCCGGGTCAAGATCTGCATCAGCGCCTCGCGGTCCAGGTCCCCCAGAACGCTGACCACCGGCAGCCGGCCCACGAACTCCGGGATGAAGCCGAACTTGATCAGATCGACCGGCTGGATCTCGCCCAACAGGTCGGTGTCCCGGCGCCCGGGCACGCGCCGCATGCCGTCGGCCTTCTGGTCCTCGGCGTGCAAAAACCCCATGGCCTTGCGCCCCACGCGCCGGCTGATCACTTTTTCCAGCCCCACGAAGGCGCCGCCGCACACAAATAGGATGTTCGCCGTATCCACCGCCGTGAACTCCTGGTGGGGATGCTTGCGCCCGCCCTGTGGGGGCACGTTGGCCACGGTCCCCTCCAGGATCTTCAGCAACGCCTGCTGCACTCCCTCTCCGGAGACGTCCCGCGTGATCGACGGGTTCTCGTCCTTGCGCGCAATCTTGTCGATTTCGTCGATGTAAATAATCCCCTGCTGGCAGCGCTGCACGTCCCAATCGGCGTTCTGCAACAGCCGCAGCACGATGTTCTCGACGTCCTCGCCCACGTAGCCCGCCTCGGTCAACGTGGTCGCGTCCACGATCGCGAAGGGCACTTCCAGAATCCGCGCCAGCGTCTGCGCCAGCAGCGTCTTGCCCGTCCCGGTCGGCCCGATCAGCAGGATGTTCGACTTGGACAGCTCCACATCCCCACCGCGGTTCCGGTTCATCTGGACCCGCTTGTAGTGGTTGTAGACCGCCACGGCCAGCTTCTTTTTGACCGCGTCCTGCCCCACCACGTACTGGTCCAGGTATTCCTTCAGCTCCAGGGGCTTGGGCAGGCGCGGCACGCCCGTCTGCGGCTTCTCGTTGCGGTCGGCGTCCAGGATCGAATTGCTGACCGCGATGCACTCGTCGCAAATATAGGCGCGCGGGTACTCGCTCGGCGAGGAAATGAGCTTCCCGACCAGGTCCTGGCTTTTATGGCAGAAGGAACAACGCAGCGAATCGTCCGAACCGCCTCGCCTTACCATTCGTCCCCCGAGCCGTTACGTCTGCTCTCGAGCATCGGCCGATTTCCCCCCATATTATGACCCACAGCCTCGCGGCTAATCAATGGTCCCGTAGGGCTATCCCGCGCCGCCGCCCTTAGTCCGCGTCCAGTTTGCGCGCATGTTCGAACAGGAAGTCGAGCGTCTTTTCGGTGCGGATGCGTCCGGCCAGCCGCCTGAGCCCGCCATCCTCTTCCAGGCGCTTGCGCACCGCGGCCACGGCTTCTCTCTGAATCCGCGCCACGCGCTGCACTTCCTGGTCCACCTCTTGGTTGGTGACCTCGATCGACTCGCGCTCCGCGATCCGGCTCAACAGCAGCGACG
>CAZVIK010000155.1:8158-9899 GCA_964627045.1 uncultured Solibacteraceae bacterium
CAGCGACGCCTTCACCTCTTTGGCCGCCCGCTCCTTTTGCGCCTCCCGCACCTTGTTCCAGTCCAGCTTCACCTGGCTGATATCGACGCCCTGGCTGGCCAGCGACCGCAGGTACTGCTCCACCTGGTTCTGGATCTGGCGGTCCAGCAGCGCCTCGGGCACCGGGAAGTCGTGTTGCTCCACCAACGTCTCGGTCAGTTTGTTCTTGGCCGTCTGCTGGGCCAGGTACTCGGCCTCCCGCAGCAGCCCCTTGCGGATCTCGTCCTTCAGCTCGTCGACGTTCTTGAAATCGCCCAGGTCGGCCGCGAAGGCGTCGTTCAGCTCGGGAAGCTCCTTGCGCCGGATGCCGGTCATCCGCGCCCGGAACCGCACGGTCTTGCCCGCCAGCTTGGCGTCGCCGAAGTCCTCCGGGTAGGCGACGTCGAACTCCTTCTCGTCTCCCGGACTCATCCCGCGCAGGTTCTCGCTGAAGGCCCCCAGCGTCCCTTCGCCCCCGATCTCGACCACCACCTCGTCCTGTTGGCGCAGCGCCTCTTCCACGTCGCCGAGCGCCTCCAGGTTGGTCACGGCGAAATCGCCGTCGGCCGCCGGGCGGGGAGCTTCGTTGACGTACTCGGCCTTCTGCTCCCGGATCGCCGCGAGCCGCCCTTCCACCTGCTCCTCGGTGACCTGCGGCTCGCGGTAGGCCACTTCCACGCCCCGGTACTCTTTCAGTTCGAACTCCGGGACCACCTCGAACTCGGCCTTGAAGGTGAGCGGCTCGCCGGCGTGCAGGTGCACGTCGGTCACATCGGGGGTTCCCACCACGTTCAGGTTCTGCTCCTCGGCCGCCTTGTGGAAGTGCTTCGGCAGCAGGCCGCGCAGCACCTCCTCGCGCACCTCTTCGGCGAAGCGGCTGCGGATCATCGCGGCCGGCGCTTTGCCCGGCCGGAACCCCGGAATCCGGGCCTTCATTTGGAGCGAATTCACCACCCGCTCGGTTTCCCGCTCCACCTCTTCGGCCGGAACGGTGATCTCGATGGTTCGTCTGCAGGTCTCTGGCACGGTCGCTTTAGGTTCCTTCGCTCCAACTGGCGAGGTACTTCTCCTGTTCCACGGTGAGCTTGTCGATCTTGGTGCCCATGGCGTCCAGCTTCAACCGGGCCACCTCTTTATCGATCGCCTCGGGCACCGAGTACACCTTCTTTTCCAGGCTGGCGTGGTTCTTCACCATGTACTCCACCGAGAGCGCCTGGTTGGCGAAGCTCATGTCCATCACCGAAGCCGGGTGCCCCTCGGCCGCCGCCAGGTTGATCAGCCGCCCGTCGGCCAGCACGTACAGCCGCCGGCCGTCCTTCATGACGTACTCCTCGACGAACTCCCGCACCGGGCGGTGGCTGGCGGCCATCCGCTCCAGAGCCTCCAGGTTGATCTCCACGTTGAAGTGCCCCGAATTCGACAGGATCGCGCCGTCCTTGAACCGCTCGAAGTGGTCCCGGTCCACGACCGATTTGTTGCCGGTCACCGTCACCACCACGTCGGCGATGGGGGCCGCCTCGGCCATGGTCATCACCCGGAAGCCGTCCATCAGCGCCTCGATGGCCTTGATCGGATCGATCTCGGTGACGATCACGTTGGCCCCGGCCCCCCGCGCGCGCATCGCCAGCCCGCGCCCGCACCAGCCGTAACCCGCCACCACGAAGTTCATCCCCGCCAGCAGCACGTTGGTCGCCCGCAGGATGCCGTCGATGGTGCTCTGGCC
>CAZVIK010000156.1:0-9786 GCA_964627045.1 uncultured Solibacteraceae bacterium
CAATGCATGGCTGCGCAACTCGCGGCCATGTTGTTGTTTACGCTGATCATGCCGATCATGGCCGAGCGAACCTCGACCGTTCGCCCGGCCAGATCCATCTTGAAACGCAGGCCGGCCGCGCTGAGATCGATGCCGCGCGCCCGCACCACGGCGTCCTTGCCAGTTCCGTAGCCGTAGCGAACCGTTTCGGGCGCCGTTTCGATCTCGCGCCCGCACGGATCGTCCAAGTTGATGCCGGCATAGCGCGGCGGGGGCGCACCGCATCCGGCGAACAGGAGTTTTTTGGCCGCGAAATACTCTTCCATCGTGCCGTGGAAATCCAGGTGGTCCCGGGTCAGGTTCGTGAACAGGGCGGAGTGGAACCGGAGGCCGTACACCCTCCCCAGCGCCAGCGCGTGAGAGGAGACTTCCATTGTCACATGCGTGCCGCCGCGCTGGCGGAGCGTCTGGAACAGCCGGTAGAGATCCAGCGACTCGGGCGTGGTGTTGGGCGCCGGCAGAACCTCACCCGCGACCTGGTATTGAATCGTGCCCACCAGCGCGGTGGTCATTCCCGCCGCCCGCAGCATCGAATCGACTAGGTAGGAGACCGTGGTCTTTCCATTGGTTCCCGTGACGCCGGCCAGCGAGAGCAATTCGGCGAGGGGGCCGAACAGATGCCGCGCCGCTGCGGCCAGCGCATGCCGGCCGTGCTCGACTTCGATCCACGGGGCGGGGAAGTCCGGCGGGCCCGGAGCCTCACTCACCACGGCCACCGCGCCGCGCCCCACAGCATCGAGCGCGAATTGGCGGCCGTCGCTGCGCTTGCCCAGGAACGCGAAGAACAGCGTCCCCGGCGTCACCCGGCGCGAGTCGTACTCAAGCGATGTAACGGCCAGGCCACCGGCCCCCGCCGGGAGTCCGCCGCGCCGCTTAACACCGGATAAGACCTCGTTGAGCGTCATCTAACTTACCGTGCGAGCCTCAGCCGCACCCGTTCGCCGTTGGGGAGGACGCTTCCCGGCGCCGGGGCTTGGGCGCGCACCAGTCCGCTGCCGGAGACGTCGACCGGCACGCCCATCTGCGCGGAGGTTTCCAGCGCCGCCCGCATCGTCTTTCCGTAGAAATCCGGAACCTTGGGCCCCCACAACTCGGTGGAGCTTGTGTGTGCCGGGGCCCCCGGCGCCGGGAGCAGTGGCGCCGGGGATCCCAGGTCAGCAATCGCCAGATCGGTAACATCGGCTGGCGAATCTTCCCGAGGGGGAGGAAATTCGGGAAGATCTTGTGGCACGTCTCGCAGCCGGAGGGCCGCCGTCGCCACTTCCCGGAAGACCGGTGCCGCGATGGCGCCCCCGAACACCGACGCGCCGTTGATGGTGACCGCCACCACCACCGAAGGCGTCGTCACGGGCGCGAAACCTGCGAACGAAGCGTTGTAAATGTGCCGGTAGCAGCGGCACGCGGGATCGTAGATCTGCGCCGATCCGGTCTTGCCACCGGCCGTATACCCGGGCAACCGGGCGAGGGTCCCCGTCCCGCGCAGCACCACGCCCTCCATGAGCCGCCGCAAGGTGATCGCCGTCTCGGGACGGATCACCGGCTGGGGAGGCTCCGGCCGGAGCGTCTCGCGTTTTCCGCCGGGCCGCTCGGTGGCCAGGATTAGCCGGGGCTTCACCAGCAGGCCTCCATTGGCGACCACAGCGATGGCTCGCGCCAACTGCACCGTGGTCGCGCTGATCTCATGGCCCATGGCGACGCTGCCGATCGAGGTGCGGCCCCAGTCCTTAAGCTCTCTCACCTTTCCGGCTGATTCCCCGGGCAGCGGGAGTCCCGTGCCGGCCCCGAAACCGAAGCGCTTGACGTAGGCCAGCAAGTTCTTCTCGCCGACCGACAGACCGACCTGAATCACGCCGATATTGCTGCTCTTGGCAAGCACGTCGGCCATCGAGAGCGCGCTATAAGAGTGATGGTCGCGGATGACGCGGCCGAACATGTTCAACCGGCCGTTGCCGCAATTGATCATGGTTTCCGGCGTCAACTGCGTCGTCTCCAACGCCGCCGCCACCGTGATCACCTTGAAGACGCTTCCCGGCTCGAAAGGCACCTGGAAGGCGTGGTTGGCCCGCTTTTCCAACTCTCCGGCGGAGTTCACCGGGAGGTTCGGATCGTAGGCGGGATAGCTGGCCATGGCGAGGATGTCGCCGGTTTTCGGGTCCATCACCACGACGCTGCCGGTCGCGCTGCGGCTGGACTCCACGGCTTTCGCCAGTTCCCGTTCGGCGACGTGCTGCAACCGCTCGTCAATCGTCAGGATGATGGTCTTGCCCGGCTCAGCTTCCTGGTCGGTTTGCGAATCCACGCCGCGGCGGACCACGTCGCGCACGACCCGCGCCACGCCGGGCCTGCCGGTGAGTTCGGCGTCGAGGGCCTGCTCGATGCCTCCGTTGCCGCGCTCCTGATGATCGACGCCGCCCAGAACGTGGGCTGCCAGCGCGGCCTTGGGATAGGCACGTAGGCTCTCTCGGCGGAATTCGATCCAATCCAGGCGCAGGCCGCGCAGCCGTTCGGATTCGTCGAAGCTGGCTTTCCGCTTCACCCAGAAAAACCCGCGGCGTTGGCGGACGGCCGCCGCCAGCCGGGCCTCCAGTTCCTGCCGGTCGAGCCCAAGAATGGGGGCGAGGATGCCCGCGGTGATCGAAGGCTCCGGAGCGTGCATCGGATTCACGACGATGGAGTCGCAGGGGACGCTCAAGGCGAGGTTCCGCCCCTGGCGGTCCCGAATGGCGCCGCGCGGCGCACGGATCTCCTCGACGCGGCTGATCTGCGATTCGGAGAGTTTCCGGTAACGCGCGTGCTGGAAGACCTGCAAGTAGACCAGCCGCCCGGCGATCGCCGCCGCCCACACGGCCAGCGCCACGGCGAGCCAGGTCGCGCGGCGGACGGACTGGGGCTGCCCCTGTAGCAGCATCTCGCGCCTCCTCGACGGACCGGCCGGTTAACGCGTCTTGGCGTTCATCGCCAAGGCGCCGTCGGGCCGCGGGGGCAGGAAGACGACCTGGCTAGGGGCCGGATCGATGAATTCCTGCGTGCGAGCCAGTTCTTCGAGTTTCTCCGGGCTCAGCAACTGCGCTTCCAGGAGATCCAGCGACGCCTGCTGTGTCGTCAGCCGGTCCTGCTGGGCTTTTAGCGCCTCGATCTGGTAGCCCGCCAGCATGCCGTAAACGCTGGGCCAGAGCATGCCCACCAGCAGGAACGTGCACGCGGTGGCCGTGACGACCCAGCGCCAGCAGCGGCGTCCCTCTTTGGGGTCGGACTGCCGGGCTACGGCCGAGTTATCGATCGGCTTCCTGAAAACGTAGATCCCTTCATTGGGCAGCGGAGGCAGCCCGATGGGGCCCCTGGTCTCCTTCGCCCGGCGGCGCGGCTCCGGGTCTCCCCACCCGTTGCCGGCCTGATATCCTGCAAACGCATTTGGTTGCGTCGCCATTGTCTGCTCCCGTTCACACCAACTCGACCGCCCGCAGCTTGGCGCTGCGGCTCGCCCGGTTGGCCTGTACTTCCTCGTCCGACGGCCTTACGACGTGCTTGGTCAGAACCACCGCCCGGCCCTCCCGAGCCAGGCTTTGGAACGCCCGCTTCACCCTGGTGTCCTCAAGAGACATGAAAGATATGATGACGATGCGGCCTCCGGAGCGAACCACCTCCGGCGCCAGCCTCAACAAGGCGTCCAGTTCCTGCATCTCGCGATTGACCGCAATGCGCAACGCCATGAAGGTCTGCGTCGCGGGATGAAGGCGACCCGTTCGGGGCGCGGCCCGCTCCACCACTCTGGCCAAGTGCAGTGTGCTTTGTATCGGCCGCGCCCGAACGATAGCTCTGGCGATCTTCCGCGCCCTCCTTTCTTGGCCGAACTCGTAGATCAAGTCGGCCAGCGCCTTTTCGGCTGCCGTATTGACGATCTCGTCCGCGGTCCGCTCCTGGCTGCGGTCCATCCGCATGTCCAGGGCTCCGTCGGAGAGAAAGGAAAACCCTCGTTCCGCGCCGGTCAACTGGTAGAGGCTCGCGCCCAGGTCCGCCAGCAGGCCGTCCACTTTTGCGAGCCCCTCGCGCTCCAGCACGCGGGACAACCGCGAGAACTCCGAATGCTCCAGGCGAATCCGGTCCGCCAGCTCCCCGGCGTTGCCCCGCGCGATCTCCAGCGAGTCCGCATCCCGGTCGCAGGCGATCACCCGGCCCGTCGTGAGCCGCTCGGCGATGGCCCGCGTGTGCCCCAGCATCCCGGCGGTCGCGTCCAGATAGACGCCCTCCGGCCGCGGCGCCAGGTAATCCAGCACGGTCTCTCGCATCACCGGGAAGTGCATGGATCGTCATTTCAGCGTGGGCATCTGCTTCAGTTTCTGGGCGAGGTTTTCGGTCGCCCTTTGTTTGCGCTCCAGGTACACCTGCTCGGTGTAAACGTGGATCACGCCCTTGAAACACTTCAGCCAGACCGGCTGGCCTTCCATCTTCAGCAGTTGGCGAAGTTCCTGCGGGACCAGCACGCGGCCCTGGTCGTCCATGTCGCAATCGCCGCCCAGATCGTCAGCCGTGAAGGCGACATCTTCGGCGACCTGCGGGTCACCGGCGAATTCCTCGAAAACTTTCTGGTTGTCTTTCCAGACCAGATCGGGGTAGATTCGGACTGTGGAACGATCCAGGCTGGTCACAAAGACCTTGCGTTTCCCGAATCCGAGGATGTACGCCCGCAGGTCGGCCGGCAGCTTGAGGCGCCCCTTCTCGTCGACGCGGGCCTGGAAGAAGCCCCGGGGAGGGTCAGGCGGCGCGATCATGTAGGTAGAATCGCCCACTTAGCTCCACTTTCGACCACTTTGGACCACAGCCGATTATGGAACACATTTTCCGGCTTTGCAAGACCTTTTTTCCGACAAGTGTCTTGCCATCAATGTCCTAGCGGAGTACCAGACATTGGGTGCCGCCGGCTTTTCCCACTACCGGTTGGGGGCCGCTGGAGATCCTTGACACTTTCGAGCCCCGGAGCTAGATTGGGACCGGCGGGAGGGCGGCGCGGTGCAAAGTGACGGCAAGCGGCGTGACCCCGGCCCGGGAGACCGGCGGGCCATCGTGCTGGAGTTTGTGGCCGCCGGCGCCATCCTCGGGATTGTGGTGGTCGTCCTCTATATGGTCTTCACTTACCGTCCGATTTAGGCGAGGCCCACGCCGAGGCCCGCACCTCAGGCACGGTTATAATTGAAGATTCCCCAAACGTGCCGACCGCAAGCCAGTCTACCTCGGCCCTAGCCGAGCCGCCGCGCGCCGCCGCCCGCCGGGCGCTGCTGCCTCTGATCTTGCTGTGCCTCGGCCACTTCGCGGTGGACGTGTACTCCGGGGCGCTCGGCGCGCTGCAACCCCTTCTGGTGGTGCGTTTTGGGATCACGCTGACGCAGGTCGGCATCCTGGGCGGTCTGATGGTCTTCTCTTCGTCGGTGATGCAGCCGGCCTACGGCTACCTATCGGATCGCTTCCATACCCGCCTGTTCACCGTGCTGGCTCCGGCGGTGGCGGGCGTGTTCATCTCGGCATTGGGTCTGGCTCCGTCGTTTGGCGGGCTTCTATTGCTGGTGTTCGTGGGTGGAGCAGGCGTGGCGGCGTTCCACCCTCAGGCTTCGTCGCGCGCCGCGCTTGGTGTCGCCGAAGGGCGCGCTGGGGCGATGGCGTTCTTCGTGAGTTCCGGGACGCTTGGTTACGCGCTTGGGCCGGCGTTTTTCACGATGGTGACCGGTCGCTGGGGCCTGTCGGGGAGCTGGCTGGCGGCGATTCCCGGGGTGCTGCTGAGCGTGTTTCTCTATGTGGCGCTCCCGGCGGCGCCGGCCCTCGAATCCCACAAACGGAAGGGATTCCACTGGGAACCGCTGCGCGCGGTCTGGCGACCGTTGGCGTTGCTGTACGCGATTGTCTTCCTTCGCTCTATTCTCCAGATCGTGTTCGGGCAATTTCTGCCGCTCTACCTTCACCTGGAGCGCGGCTACCCGGTCCGCGAAGCGAACTTCCTGATGTCGGCCTACCTGGTGTCGGGGGCGTTGGGCGGTTTCCTTGGCGGGCACGCCGCCGACCGGTGGGGCGGCCGGACGGTGATCGTGTTTTCGATGGTGGCCTCGACTCCGTTCCTTGCCCTGTTCTTCTTTGGCGAAGGCGTATGGTCGATCGCCGGGCTGCTGGTGGGCGGGTTCATCCTCTTGTTCACCATTCCCGTCAACGTGGTAATGGCGCAGGAACTGGTGCCCTCGCAGGCGGGCACGGTCTCGGCCTTGATGATGGGATTTGCCTGGGGCATGGCCGGAATGGTATTTATTCCTCTGGTTGGGTACGCGTCCGATGCGCTCTCGCTGCATCGCGTGCTGGCGAGCTTGGTGGTGTTTCCGATGATCGGCTTCGCGCTTGCCTTGAGGCTGCCGAAATGAAGACCCTCCCGAGAGCCGTCTGCCTGCTGAGCGGCGGACTGGATTCCGCCACCTGCCTTGCGTACGCCGTCAAAGAAGGCTACGAAGCCCACGCCCTGTCCTTCGATTACGGACAGCGGCACCGCGTGGAACTGGAGGCGGCGCGGAAGGTGGCGGCGGCGCTCGGCGCGGCCAGCCACCGGGTGATGCGCGTCGATCTGGCCGCGATCGGAGGGTCCGCCCTCACCTCCGAGATTGAAGTGCCCAAAGGCCGAAGCATCGAATCGATGGCCACGGAGATACCGGTCACTTATGTGCCGGCGCGCAACACCATCTTTCTTGCCCTGGCCCTGGCCTGGGCGGAAGTGCTCGGTGCGAGCGACATCTTCATCGGCGTCAACGCGGTGGACTACTCCGGGTACCCGGACTGCCGGCCGGAGTTCATCACGGCATTCGAACACATGGCCAATCTGGCCACGCGGCAGGCCGTAGAAGGCCGCCGCCGGCTGCTGATACACACGCCGCTGGTGCGCCTGGGCAAAGCGGAGATCGTGAACCTGGCCGCCTCGCTCGGGGTGGACTTCCGTCTTACCCACAGTTGTTACGACCCGCTGCCGGACGGGACGCCCTGCGGCGACTGCGATTCCTGCCTGTTGCGCCGGAAGGGGTTTCGGGAGGCGGGGATTGAAGATCGCTGAGATCTTCTATTCGGTGCAGGGAGAGGGCGGGCTGGTGGGAACGCCCAGCGCCTTCATTCGCACCAGCGGGTGCAACCTCCGCTGCGAGTGGTGCGACACGCCCTACACCTCCTGGGAACCGGAAGGCGTGGAGGTCGCCATCGAGGAGATTCTCGCGCGCGTCACCCGGTTTCGTTCGCACTACACGGTGGTGACGGGCGGCGAGCCGTTGATCGCCCCGGAGATCGTCCAGTTGACCGAGGCCCTGCGGCAGATGGGACAGCACGTCACGGTGGAAACCGCGGGCACGGTGTTCGCCCCCGTCGATTGCCACCTGATGAGTATCAGCCCGAAGCTCGCCAACTCCACTCCGTTTCTCCGGGAAGACGGCCGCTGGGCCGCGCAGCATGAGCGGCTTCGGATCCAACCCGCGATTTTGCGCCGGTTGATGGCGGCCTACGAGTATCAGCTGAAGTTCGTCGTGGAACGGGAAGAAGACATCGCCGAGATCCGCGACCTTGCCGCGCAGTTGCACGCCAACCCGCAGCGGGTCGTCCTGATGCCCGAGGGAGTGGACGCCGAGGTCCTGCGCGACCGCGCCGTCTGGATCGTCGAGGCCTGCAAACAGGAAGGCTACCGCTTCAGCCCGCGCCTGCACGTCGAACTTTACGGCAATCGCCGCGGCGTCTAGCGAGGGCGTTTCACGCGGACCTGCGGCCGGATGCCGGTGCATTCCGTGTGGGGGAGAACGTCATCCGCAGATGGCCAGGGCGCCGGCGCTTTGGCGGTTGCCGATTCGCTGTAGCGCCGAGGTCAGGCGTGCCAGGAGTTTGCGGACTGGACCTTTCGCCGCCGCCGGCAGGCCCCCGGATCCCGGCCCCGCGGCGCCGGCCAAGTGTACAAGCGTCCGGGGGCCCCGGCCGGCGACCACCAGGTGGAGCGGAAGAAAGACGGCTCCGGCGCTGTCGATCGCCAGCGTCTCGGCGACCGCCGACGGGCTGTCCACGCACAGGACCCTGCACGGGGGAATGGACAACCCCAATTGCGTACGAAGCCTGGCGGACAGATCCAGTTCCGCCGGCACGCTGAGGTCTTCTCTGGCCAGGCTGTCCCGAAGCTGTTTGATCGCGCGCTCAAACGTCTCCGGGATCACATACGTTTGTGTGATTTGCTCCGGAGCGGGCCAGCGGTCCATGACCGGTTCGTGTGGGCGCATTTTCGCGTGCCTCCTTTAGGCAGCTTTGCGCATCGCCGGGGCCGGCCCATGGTCGCCGGCCGCCTGCTCCTGGCAGGCGATGCAGCGTTCGGCCGAAGGAATGGCGGCCAGGCGCTTCGGCGAGATCGACCCTCCGCAGTCGCAGCAGATGCCGTAAGAGCCGTCGGCAAGGCGCGCCAGCGCCGCATCGATTTGCCTGAGCCGGCGGGAGGTCAGGTGACCAACCCGCAACGAGACGAACTGGTCGTGCAGAAGACGGGCCTGATCGTCTTCCGCGCACTTTTCGAGTTCCGCCAGGGTCCCCGAACTGGCCTGAAGCTGACGCCACAGTTCGTTCTTTTGGGCCAGGAGCATCTCCCGTGCCGCTCCGTATGGCGTCCGGTGGACTGATGTGGTTGCCCTGAGTTGTGTGGTGTTCATTTTCGCCTCCGCGGCGTTGAGCCGGCGCATTGGTAAATGCACATCGGATGCCAACCTGGACAAGGCCTGAAATCAACGCGTTAGGGGTGCGGCGGCGGACCGGTGGCGGACTAAAACGTGCAGACTGTCCCGATTGGGACAGGTCCGCCGGTTCCGAAGAACGTGGGATAATCGTCGTCGGTTTCCATGGCCAGCTTCTGGAACAGCCCTGGTGAGCGGATTCGCACCGGGGCCATCCTGCTGGTGCTGGTGGCGATCAGCCTCCTGCACTATCTCACGCCCCAGCATCTGGCCGAGTGGCACTACATTTACCAGCGGCTGTTCTATCTCCCCGTCATTTACGCAGCGCTGCATTTTGGGTGGCGCGGGGGACTGGCCACGGCCATCTTCGCCTGGGTCTTCTACTTCCCGCCGTTCCGGTTGACCTGGAGGGAACTGCCTCATTACCTTCTGAGCCAGTACCTGGAGGTGATCGTCTTCTGCCTGGCGGGCATCCTTACCGGAGTACTGGCGGACCGCGACCGGAGGCAGCGCGAGATGTTGCGGCGCCGGAGCGAGGAATTGAGCGCCGTATACCGCGAGTTGCAGGATAACTTCGAGCGGATGAAACGCGCCGAGCGGCTCTACGCCGTCGGGCAGTTGTCGGCCGGACTGGCCCACGAGATCCGCAACCCACTGGCCAGCATCGCGGGCGCCGCCGGGCTGCTTCGCCGGGATCGCGTCTCCAGCCAGCAGAAAAGTGAGTGTATCGACATCATCACCCGGGAATGCGAGCGCCTCAGCCGCCTGCTGACGGGCTTTTTGGATTTCGCCCGCCCGCGGACTCCGCAGTTCCAGAACACCGACCTGAACAGCGTCGTCGATGCGGTGATGACGCTGAGCACGCACGCCGCCGGTGCGGGCCGAATCGTGTTGCGGAAGGAGACGGCCCCGGGACTGCCCCCGATCGAGTGCGATCCCGAACAACTCCGGCAAGTCCTGCTGAACCTGACCATCAACGCGATCCAAGCGATGCCGGAAGGCGGGGAGATCGTGGTCTCCGCCCGCATGGAGGAAG
>CAZVIK010000157.1:0-3038 GCA_964627045.1 uncultured Solibacteraceae bacterium
GACAATTCTATCCCTCGGCAACAGCCTCGGGATGGAGATCGTCGCCGAGGGAGTCGAAACCGAAGAACAAGCGCGCCAACTGGAGGAACTTGGGTGCCGCTTCGGGCAAGGGTACCTGTACTCCATGCCCGTCACCGCCGACGAAGCCGAGTCCAGCCTTTGCCTGGCCCAATCCAGGGAAAAACAGCCGGGCGGCTCAACCTAGCTTTCGGCGGAGGATTTCGTTGACCGCAGCCGGGTTTGCCTGGCCGCGGGTGGCCTTCATGATCTGGCCGACAAGGAACCCCAGCACGGCAGTCTTTCCCGCCCTGTATTGCTCGACCTGCTTCGGGTTTGCTGCCAGCACCTCTTCGACCGTCCTTTCTATCGCCGAAGAGTCGCTGATCTGCCGGATCCCCTCCCGCTCGACAATCGCACCGGCCGACTCGCCGGAGACGAACATCTTGGCGAAGACCTCTTTCGCCTGTTTGCCGGAGATCGCGCCGTTGGCGACCAACATAAGCAACTCGCCCAGGCGCGCCGCTGATACCGGCGACTCGCCGATCTCCTTACCGTCCGCCTTCAGGGCGGCGGCCAAGTCGCCCATGACCCAATTCGCCGCGTTTCGCGCGTCGCCACAAGCCCGGGCCACAGCCTCGAAGTACTCGGCCAAGTCCCTGGTTTGCGTCAGCACCCCGGCATCGTACTCTCGCAGGCCGAACTCTCCGATGAATCGGGCGCGCTTTACGGACGGCATCTCGGGCGTTGAGGCACGCACATGTTCGCGCCACTCGTCGCTGATTGCCAGCGGCACCAGGTCCGGTTCGGGAAAGTACCGGTAGTCGTGCGCCTGTTCCTTGGAACGCATGCTGGCGGTCTCACCCGAATCCGGATCGTAGAGCCGTGTTTCCTGTACGACCTTGCCGCCGCTCTCCAGCACCGCCACCTGGCGTGCGATCTCGTAGTCCAGAGCCTGCTTAAGAAAGCGGAACGAGTTCAGGTTCTTGACTTCGGCCTTAGTCCCGAGTCCCGCCGCGCCCTTGAGCCGGACCGAGACATTGGCGTCGCAGCGCAGGTGGCCCTTCTCCATATCGCAGGTGGAGACCCCGGCATATTGCAGCATCAGCTTGAGTTCGGTCAGATAGGCGTAGGCGTCCTCGCTTGAGCGCATATCGGGTTCACTGACGATCTCGGCCAGTGGCGTCCCGCAGCGGTTCAAGTCGACATAAGTGAAGCGATCCGAATCGCGGAAGCCCTCGTGCAGGCTCTTGCCGGCGTCGTCTTCCAGGTGCACACGGGTTATGCCGATGCGCTTCGCGCCTGGGCCGGCCGGGACTTCAACCCAGCCATGCTCGGCCACCGGTTCGTCGTACTGCGAGATCTGGTAGCCCTTGGGGAGGTCCGGATAGAAGTAGTTTTTCCGGGCCAGACGGCTCACGGGGCGGATCGAGCAGTTCAGCGCCAAGCCCGCACGGACGGCCAGTTCCACGGCCTGGCGGTTCAGCACGGGCAACGCCCCGGGCATGCCGAGGCAGACGGGGCACACATTGGTATTGGGCGGGGCGCCGAAGCCGGTGGGGCATCCGCAAAAGATCTTGGTGCGCGTCGCCAATTGGACGTGGACCTCCAGGCCGATCACCGCCTCGTAGTTGGCCAGCGTGGCCGCGGACACCGCAACCGCTCCATTCGTTGCCATCGCTACCATTATAGGAGCCGATGTACACTTGAATGATATTTGGGAGGTTGTTCATGCGAACCCGCACCGCCGCCATCACGGTCTTTGCCGGCATTGCAGCGTTGACCACGCTCGGCTACGTCGCCCACAGCGCCGGGGGGGCGAAGCCGTTGGCGTCTTTTGATCCCCAGGTCAAGACGCTGCTTGCGCAGATGACCCTGGACGAAAAGATCGGCCAGATGACCCAGGCCGAGTGCAATGCCCTCAAGGACCCGGCCGATGTCGAAAACCTGTTCCTCGGGTCCATTCTGAGTGGCGGAAACGGCGATCCCAAGGAAGGCAACAGTCTGGAAGCCTGGACCCAAATGTACGACGACATCCAGGCGCGCGCGCTTAAGACGCGCCTGGGTATCCCTATCCTCTACGGCGTCGACGCCGTTCACGGGCACAACAACGTGCTCGGAGCCGTGATCTTCCCGCACAACATCGGACTTGGCGCGACGCGCAACCCGGCGCTGGTGGAGAGGATCAGCCGCATTACGGCGGAGGAGATGCGCGCCACCGGCGTGCAATGGACCTTCGCGCCGTGCGTGGCCGTGCCGCAGGACATCCGCTGGGGCCGGACGTATGAAGGCTTCGCCGAGGACCCAGCCCTGGCCGGCGAACTCGGGGAGGCCGCCACGCGCGGCTTGCAGACCGCCGACCTGGCGAACCCGCTGTCGGCGCTTGCCTGCGTCAAGCACTACGCCGGCGACGGCGGGACCTCCTTCGGCAGCGGCATGAGCGGCAAGGGCGTCCTCGATCAGGGCGACACGCGAGTGGATGAAGCAACGCTGCGCAGGATTCACCTTGCCAGTTACTTGCCGTCCATCCGAGCCGGAGCGGGTACCATCATGCCCAGCTACTCCAGTTGGAACGGGGTCAAGGTATCGGCCAGCAAGCAGTTGATGACTGACATCCTAAAGAACGAAGTTGGTTTCCAGGGTTTTTTGATTTCCGACTACAACGCCTTGGATCAAATTAAGCCTGGCGATTTTAAGACTTCCATCGAGATCTCCATCAATGCGGGGATGGACATGGTCATGGTCCCCACCAACTACCGCACTTTTATCGCGCACTTAAAGGCGCTGGTAGGCGAGAACCGCGTACCCATGTCCCGGATTGATGACGCCGTTACCCGCATCCTGCGCGTCAAGTTCGCCATGGGTTTGATGGACGAGAACCGGTCGCAGTTGACCGATCGGAGACTGCAAAAGGACTTCGGTTCCGCCGCGCGCCGCCGGACCGCGGAGTAGCGCGGCCGGCCCGCCTGGTTCTCCAGGATCCATTCCCGGGCGAAGGCGGAACACCCCATCGAGACCGTGGGCAAAAAACTGCGGAGCAT
>CAZVIK010000157.1:3048-3392 GCA_964627045.1 uncultured Solibacteraceae bacterium
GCGCCGCCGGGTGGCGCGGCAGGCGGTACGCGAGTCGCTGGTGTTGCTGAAGAACGAGCGCAAGACCCTCCCGATCCCCAAAAGGGCCGCGCGCATTCACGTGGCCGGCAAGAACGCCGATGACATCGGAAACCAGTGCGGCGGCTGGACCATCGACTGGCAGGGCAAGAGCGGCCCGGTCACTACCGGTGGAACCACCGTGCTGGCGGCAATTAAGGGCGCGGTATCCGGAAACACCAAGGTCACCTACTCGAAGGATGGTACGGGAGCCGAGGGAGCGACGATCGCCGTTGCCGTGATCGGCGAGACGCCCTACGCCGAGATGATGGGCGACCGGAAGAGCC
>CAZVIK010000157.1:3402-4679 GCA_964627045.1 uncultured Solibacteraceae bacterium
TTTGCGTTTTTTGGGGTTACTCCCAATGTGTGTTTTTTGGGGGACCGGACTTGCGTGGGGAAGGAAAAATACTTTTTCATGGCAAATCCAACCTAAAAAAGGCGGGCGTTCCGGTGGCGGTGGTGCTGATCTCCGGGCGTCCCATGGTGCTTGGCGACGTGTTGCAGCAATCCGACGCCCTCGTAGCGGCATGGCTGCCGGGGACGGAAGGTCAAGGAGTCACCGACATTCTGTTCGGCGACTACAAGCCGACGGGAAAGCTATCATACTCCTGGCCCCGGACCGACGCGCAGTTGCCGATGAACAAGAACCTCCCGGCGGCGTCCTACGACCCGCTATTCAAGTACGGGTACGGGTTGAGTTGGTAGCAGCAGCGGCGAATGAGCATCGGCGCCCGTTGGAGCACGCGGTATCGTCTGATGCGGGCCGCCGACTCAGCGTATGACGGCCCAGCAGGTGTCCGCGATGTCGAAGGACCTGGCGTGGGCGGGGATATTTTTGCATGCGCGGGCAGGTTGCATCGATGTGGGTTAAGATGATAACGGTTTTCCACACAGGAGATTAAGGGTGTTTAAGACATCTGCATTTTCGATTCTTGCGGTACTTACAGCGATGTCAGCGATTGGCACGCTCCGCGCGCAGGAAGCTCAAGTCGGCGGCCCGGGGCAGGCACCGGCGGCCCAGGCCGGTCCAGGCCAAGGTGCACCAGGTCGAGGCGGGCCGGGCCGCGGCGGGCCGGGGCGGGGGCGTCCTGAAGGCTGGCAGGTCCAGAGCCGTTGGATCTTCAGCGACACCAATCCGGACAAGAGGCCGCTCGCGGGCGATCCGGTCGAGGAGAGAATCCTTAAGTTGATCGAGGATCTGGCTGCGACCGACAATTCGAACTTGATGGTCCCGCTGGAAGATGGCCGCTTGTTGCGGATGTTCGCGGAATCGACTGGCGCCAAGAACATCGTCGAGATCGGCACCTACAACGGCTATTCGACGTTATGGTTTTGCCTGGCTGTTCGCAACACCGGTGGCAAGATCACAACCCACGAACTCAGCGCCAACAACATTGCGATGGCGCGTGACAATTTCAAGAAGGCGGGAGTGGAGCACCTGGTCACCATCGTCGAAGGGGACGCTCATCAGACGGTCTTGAAGCTCAAGGACCCGATCGACATCCTTTTTATCGACGCCGATAAGCCCGGCTACGCCGACTACTTGAAGAAGTTGTTGCCGCTGGTCCGCCCGGGAGGGCTCATCCTGGCCCATAACACCACCAACACTGCCAG
>CAZVIK010000157.1:4689-9752 GCA_964627045.1 uncultured Solibacteraceae bacterium
GACACAATCTTCCTGGGCCAGCAGAGCATCGGCCTCGGAGTTTCCCTTAAGAAGCGTCTTCCGTAGAACGGTCTCCGCGGCCTGTAGCCCCGAGCAGCGAACCCGCGAGCGTGTGACGCCCGTCCAGCGCAATTGGCGCGTGGCTGGCTCACGCGCTCGCCCGGGCAATCGCTGCATGGGTTTCCGGCGTCGGGGTGTCTCGCGACGGTTTTCGTTCGCGGGCCACTGCGTTCTGGGTCGACGGGCGCCCCGTTTTCTGCACTTGCCTGGCTTTATACTGGGAGGGGCTACTCGTCTTGGGCGACAATATCCCTGCGATTCAGGAAATGAGCGCGGTCTGGCTCCGCACCGCGGTGGTAATGTACTCGCTCGGCCTGTTGCACGCGATTCTGACGGTGTTGCGGCGGCGGCCGCTGTTGTTCCGGCCGGCGCTGGCATTTTTCGCAGTTGGCGTCGTGCTGCACATGGTTTCGCTGGTGGAGCAGACCGTTTGGATGCGCCATTTCCCGCTCAGCAACTCCTATGAGACAGCGTCGTCGTGCGCATTTCTGATCGCCTTGGTGTTCCTGGCGATGTACGCGCGCTACCGGATCGAAACGCTCGGGGTGTTTCTATTCCCCTTGGTGTTCGTGCTCACGCTGGTCGGTGCGCTGGGCGCTCCGATGGGTCCGTGGACGAGTGCCGGGGTGCGCGACGTGCTGTTGATGGTCCATGTCGGGATGGTCCTGATCGGTTACGCGGCGCTGCTGGTGATGGCGGCATCGTCTGTGATCTACCTGATTCAGGAGCGACAGCTCAAGTCCAAGGACCCTGGAGTGCTCACAGACCGGATGCCGCCGCTCGCGACACTGGACGACTTGATAACAAGATCCACCGGCGTCGCTTTTGCGTTGATCACGCTCGCCGTCGTCGTCGCCAGCATTTGGGCATCGGTGGAGTCCGGCGTGAATTGGATACGCGAGCCGAAGATCGTAGTCTCCTTGTTGACTTGGGGACTGTATCTGGGTATGGCCTACCTTCGCGTTACGCTGGGCTGGAGGGGAAAGAGGGCCGCCTACATGGCGCTCGTCGTGGTCGGCTGCTCGGGGCTGACCTGGGCTGCGCACTCCGGGCTTCGCAGCCTGTTCGTGCGATGAGATTCTCGATCACAGGGCTGAACCACACGACCGCACCGGTGGAGGTGCGCGAGAGGCTGGCCTTCGACCCGGGCGCCATCGCCGACGCGCTGAGGGAGTTGAGGGCGCAGGACGCCGTGGCGGAGGCGCTGATCCTCTCGACCTGCAACCGCGTGGAAGTCCTGCTCGCTTCGGAGGACTCTGCCGACCCGCGCGACGTCGCGAGAGAATTTCTGGCGCAGTCGCGGAAAGTCGACCGGGAATCGCTTGCCGGACACCTTTACTGCCACTCCGGCCGCGACGCTGTGCGGCACCTCTTCCGCGTGGCCGCCAGCTTGGATTCGATGGTGGTGGGTGAGCCTCAGGTTCTTGGGCAACTCAAGTCCGCCTACGGCCTGGCCAAAGCGCACGGAGCGATCGGCGGGTTGCTGGAGACACTCCTCACTCGCGCCTTCAACGTGGCCAAGCGCGTGCGTACGGAAACGGAGATCGGCGGAAATGCGGTGTCGGTTAGCTACGTTGCGGTGAAACTCGCCGCCGAGATCTTCGGCTCCCTCAAGGACCGGAAGGTCCTGGTGGTGGGGGCGGGGAAGATGTCGGAACTGGCGGCGCGCCACCTCCATCGGGCGGGGGCGGACCAAATCTTCGTCACCAACCGTACGCACGATCGCGCCGTCGAGATGGCCGAGTTGTTCCGCGGCGAAGTCGTGGACTACAACCGCTTCGTCGCCAAACTGCCCGAGATTGACATCGTAATCACCTCCAGTGGCGCGCCCCACTACATCCTGTTGAAGGAGGAGATGCGGCACGTAATCGAGGTGCGGCGCAACCGGCCCATGTTCCTGATCGACATTGCGGTGCCGCGCAATATCGAACCTGCGATCAACAATCTGGAAAACGTGTTTCTGTACGATATCGACGATCTGCAACGTGTCGTCGAGCTCAATCGCGAGGGCCGGCAGCAACATGTGGAACACGCCGAGCGGATTGTGACGGAGGAAGTGGAGCGGACCATGGCGCGGCTCCAGGCGCGTCAGGCCACACCAACCATCGTACTGCTGCAACAACAGCTCGAGGAATTGCGCCAGGCAGAGGTCGGTAGGTTGCGCGCACGGTTTGGCACGCTCACCGGCCAGCAGGAAGAGGCGTTGGAGGCGTTGACGCGCGGGATCATCGCCAAGATCGCGCACGGGCCCATAGCCGAACTGAGGCGGAACGCGGGCACGCCGGACGCGGGCGCGTCGGTGGAGGTCATTCGTCGCGTTTTTCGGTTGGAGGATTGATGCTGACCATCGGCACGCGCGGGTCCCAACTGGCGCTGTGGCAAGCGCGTTGGGTCAAGGCCCGTCTGGAGGAGTTGGGCGAGGCTTGCCGGGTCGAGACTATTCGCACGACGGGCGACAAGATCGCCGATGTGCCGCTGGCTAAGGTCGGGACCAAGGGATTGTTCACCAAGGAGATCGAGGAGGCGCTGCTGGCGGGCGCGATCGACTTGGCCGTTCACAGCATGAAGGATCTGCCTACGGAATTGCCCTCCGGGCTGAAGATCGCCGCGATCCCCGAGCGCGAGGACCCGCGCGACGCGATGCTGGGCTGTACATTGGCCGGGTTGCCGCGGGAAGCCAAGGTTGGAACCAGTTCGCTCCGTCGAGCGGCGCAGTTGCGCGCGCTGCGTCCGGACTTGGAGGTCGAGCCGCTGCGCGGCAACCTCGACACGCGGTTGCGGAAACTCGGCGAGGGGAGATACTCCGCCATCGTCCTGGCTGCGGCAGGCCTGAAGCGGGTGGGTTGGGACGATCGCATCGCCGAAATCCTTCCCATCAACTACATGTGCCCGGCCGTGGGGCAGGGTGCGCTGGCAATCGAAACCCGTGCGGACGGGGGCGCGGCAGAAAGCGCATGCCGGGAGTTGGAACATGCGGCAACGCGCAGCGCGGTGACGGCGGAACGCGCGGTGCTCGCGGCGCTTGGCGGTGGATGCCAGGTGCCCATCGGCGCGCACGCCGAGGTGGTTGGTGACAGGCTGTCAATCGCCGCTGTGGTGTGCACTCCGGATGGGGACAGGCTTCTCCGGAGGAACGCGGAAGGCGCGGCGGGAGAGGCAGAAGATCTGGGACGTGAATTGGGCCAGGCGCTTTTAGATGCCGGCGCGGACGACATTCTGGAGGCCGTCTATGGCGGTGGATGAACGGCCGCTGGAAGACGTCTCCGTCGTCGTGACACGCGCCCGCGACCAAGCGGTTGACCTTGTGTCGCGACTGGAGTCTCTTGGCGCGGCTGTCATCGAGTTGCCGGCGATCGAAGTCCGGCCCGCCCGGGACGGGCGGCCGCTGGACGCGGCACTGGCCAATCTGGCGGCCTACGACTGGCTGATCTTCACCAGTGCCAACGGGGTGAGGTTCTTTCGGGAGAGGCTGTGCGCCCTCGGCCTCAACCTGGCCGCATTTCGCGGCAACGTATGCGCTATAGGGCCGGCGACGCGAATAGCGGCCGAGCAACTCGGGCTCCCCGTCGACATGGTGCCAGAAGAGTACGTAGCCGAGAGTCTGGTGGAAGCGTTCAGTCCGCACGACATTCGGGGCAAGTGCATCCTCTTGCCCAGGGCCGCCGTGGCGCGGGACCTGGTGCCTGCGGCGCTCGACGCAAGAGGCGCGCGTGTCGATGTCGTTGAGGCCTATCGGACGGTGGCGCCGCCGGATTTGGCGGATCGCGCCCGGCAGGTCTTCTCCGGACAGGACAGGCCGGACTGGGTCACGTTCACCAGCAGTTCGACGGTGTCAAATCTCGTCCAGGCCGCTGGCGCTCACGCGCTAGAAGGAGTGCGGATCGCATCGATCGGTCCAGTGACCTCGGCGACGCTGCTCCGGCACGGACTCACCGTGGCGATTGAGGCGAGCCCTTACACGGTGGAGGGGCTGGTCGACGCCATACTTCGGACCGAAAGCGCGTAACACCTGAGGGTGCATTCTGCTCAAGCCGACGGGCGGCTCCCTAGCTTGAGAAAGGCGTTCCGCAGCCGGGTGTGCTGTTGTAACTGCCGCAAGTAAACGATCTCGTCGGGGCTCATCTTGGCACGCACGATGTCCAGAATGGCGCGCTTATCCGCTTTGGGCCAATCGGCGAGATCGGGGATTTGGTCGAGCACCAAAGCGAAATTCACGAACTCGGGGTGCGGCCCGACCTTGATTCCGAGGGTTTCGGCGATTGCCGCGCGGGCCTCGTTCCGGTCGCTGCGCTGCGCGGCCAATGCGAGGTGGCGGACATGGAACCGGTCCCACTCTCCCTGCGGCGCACCGGAGATCTCGTAGATCAGCGGACCGGCAGCGAGCCGCCGCAAGGTGGCTGGGTCGCTGCGATATCCGGGTTGCTTCAGCAGACGGCATTCCTCGCGGCTGAGCAGCCGCACCACCTGGGGTAGCGCGGGACGAAAGCCCAGTTTCGCGTAGAACCAGAACGCCCCGCTTGCGATGGCCTCTTCATTGCCCGACCCGATCTGGTAGGGGTCGATGAAGATGGATGTAGTCCCCAGCAGTTGGTGGAACAGGCGCAGGACGCGGGCAAAGATCCAGGCGGATTCACCGTCGCGGAACGTGTAGTACAGGTTGAATCCCACTTCCATGCGATCGAACAGCGAAAGCGTCTCGAAGTAGCCGGCTGGGACGCCGTTCTTCCAGATCATGGCGGCGTGGTAAGCACGCAGCGGCAGTCGCCATTCCGGGGGGACGCCGCAGACGAAGACCTCAACGCCGCGGCCGACGTCAGCCTTCAGGACGTTACGAGCGTCCCCGTAGGTGAAGCCGTGAAGCTCCCTGTGGCGAGCCGCCGAGGTCGCCAGAGCCATATTGAGAAACGCTTGTCCGGATTCGAGTCCAAGCCTGCGGACGGGAATTGGGGGCTCGGCAAGTTCGTGTTCAAGCGATACGCCACGACGCGCGATCAGAGGCTCTG
>CAZVIK010000158.1:0-9726 GCA_964627045.1 uncultured Solibacteraceae bacterium
AATCTGGCCGTAGGTAGCTTCCAGGAAGGTCGTCGGGTTGAACACGTAGTTCACGGTGATGCCGTAGTTAGTGATGTAAGGATACGGCACGTAGGCGTCCGAAAACCCCTTCAAGATGCCCGGTACCACCAGGTTCCGCTGGCGCTGGCCGGAGTACTTGCCCGTCAGCCGCAGACTCGACGAGATCTGGTAGTCCAGCCGGACGGCGGGTTGTTGAGTAAGTTGATTGTAGGTTTCCGGATTCACCTGGTAGTTGTAGTTGGTGCCCACCGCCTGGTCCAGATTCGGCAGCGGATAGCGGCTCAGCACCGCCACGCCGGGGGCGTAAAGACGGTTGGATGGAATCACCTTCCCCGGAAAGGCCTGGCCCGTCGTGTGGTCCATCAAGGAACTCAGCAGGTTGCCGTTGTTGTCGCGGGTAAGCGAAAAGTCACCCGCGCGCTCCAGCGCCGAAGGCATGCGCTGGCGGATGACGCTGCCGCGGTTGGTGGCGATCGACTGCGGCCGGTATTCGTGAGCGTAGAAGAAGAACAGCTTGTTGTCCCCGCCCGGCTTCCCGATGGGCCCGCCAACCGTGTAGCCCCAGATCTGCTGGTCGGTCTTCGGCTTGACGTCGCCGTTCTTCTGCTGGACCCAGGTTGCCTTGTTCCAGTCCGAATCGGTGAACACACCGTAGGCCGAACCGTGGAAGGCGTTGGTCCCGCCCTTGGTCACGGCCGTGATCTGCAATCCGCTGGACCGGCCGTATTCGGCCTGGTAGCCCTGCGTCAGCACTTTCACTTCGCCGATCGACTCGATGTTCATCGCCAGCATCTGGCCGTTGTTGCCCGTATCCATCGCCGAGATGCCGTCCATCATGATGTTGTTCTGGCTGGCCCCGCCCAGGCGCGTGCCGCCCGCCGAAGCTCCGCCGTCGATCACGCCCGGCGTCAACGCCACCACGCTGGTGAAGTTGCCCCGGTTGACCGGCAGGTTCTCGATCTGCTGAGTGGTGATCGCAAAGGAGCGCTCACCGCTCATGGTCTGCACCAGCGCCGCTTCCGCCGTCACGGTGACGGTCTCAATGGTCCCGCCGACTTCGAGGGTCAGCGGCGGAACACCCACGCGGTCGCCGCCGGAGACCGACACCCCCGTGCGCCGCAGGGTCTTGAACGACGACGCCGTGACTTCGATGGTGTAGGTGTCGGCGGTGACGTTCGGGAATACGTAGTCGCCGGTGTCGTTGGTGACGACCGCCGCGCTCCGCGTTCCTCGCGATTCGCTGACCAGGACCACGCTGGCTCCCGGGACCACGGCTCCCGAAGAGTCTACGATTCGTCCTGCCACGTTGCCGGTCGTGATCTGCGCCGTTGCCGCGAGCGGCAGCAGCAACAGGGCCACCACCAGGCCCACGGCAATTCCGCAAGTTCTAGACATCATCCTTCCTCCTTAATCAGTGACCTGCAAATTTCCCGGCGGCGCCCACACCTCCCACTGGCGCGGCCGCTGCCGGCGCTCCTACCCAGGGATGTCACTCGGTCCGCCTCCACGGCGGCCACGACTGTTTCGGCCGAGCGAGCAAGTCTAACCCCCATCCCCTTAACTGCACTTCATGTATTAATGAAGTATAAGACTGGGGGAACTGGGCTTCAAGCAAAAAGCGGCGTACATTAACCAGTTTTAATGAACAGGCCTACACTTTGCATTCCCTGGGCGTGCCACGAATCTGTCCGCCGCAGCGTGCGCCGACTCCCGGTCAGGGCGATCCCGCCGTGAGCCGTTGACCGCGGCTCACGTCGACGGAGTGCGGCTGACACCGCGCGGCCCGACGCGTGTTTGAAGACGCCGCCACCCTGCCATCCACCAGCAAGTGGCCTTTTTGCAAAGCATTATCGAGACGTGCGGCAACGCCGAAGCGGCCGGGGTGGGGTTCCGGCGGGGAGGTGTGGAGCGTGCCCGAGAGTGGCTCGGCCGCCGAAGTCGCAGCCGACGTTACCCGGCATCGGAGAGACGCTAAGGTTCTGGGCATCGGGATTGCCGAGGAGCGCCGAATGCCTGGGGGCGTGCACACAAAAAAAGGCCGGCTCCCCTCGAAGGGGGGACCGGCCTTAGTCTCACCCTGTCAAGCCCGTGGGCCTGACAGGCAACTCGCTCCTAGAACTGGAAGCGGAGCTGCAATTGGACGTTGCGCATCGCGTTGGCCGCGTTGGCCGCGCCGAAACCGGCGTTGTTCGGCTTCAAACGGGCAGAGTTCAGCGTGCCATCCGCGTTGTATTGGTTGTTGACCAGCGTCATGCTCGTCGGGTTGTTAAACGTCGCCGTCGACTGACGCCCGGTCCAATTGACCGTGTCGAGCGCGTTGAATACGTCCGCTCGGAGTTCGATCCGCTTGTCTTCCCCGATTCCCGGGATGCGGATGCGGCGCACAAACGACATGTCCAGCGTCTTGATGAAGCAGCCGCGCATCGTATTGCGGCCGGATTCCATGCTGACGCTGTTGTAGCCCGGGCCCTTCGCGGCCAGGGCGTTGAACTGAGCGTACTGGCTATCCGAACAGCCGTCGCCCAGCCCGTTGAGCAGGATCATCCGGCCGGCCCAGTCCGGCGAACCGGTGATGTTGACGTTGGTGCCGTCCGCCTGGTAGGAGTAACCCAGGTCATAGGCAGCGCCCGAGGTTCCCGTCCAAACCGCGGAAACCTGCCAGTCTTTGATCAACTGACGAGCCACCGAGCCCATGCTCTGGACGTCCGGGCTGTTCCACACGGCGTTCATCTTGATGACGTGCGGCCGCATGTCCAGGTCTTCCATCAACTTCTCGTAGGCCGCCTGGTCGGAGCGCAGCGAGATCTTTCCATCCGCCGCGTGCGTGTAGCGTTCGTTCAGGCCGGTGTTGCCTTTGAGGGTCCAGCCCCAGGTGTAGTTGGCGCCGAAAGAGAACCCGTTGCGGAACCGCCGGTTGATGTTGAACTGCATCGAGTGATACCGGTCCCAGAACCGCGTGGCGTTCTCTTCGACCGGGCCGAGGCCCGGGTACGGACGAAGCAGGTTGTTGACATACGCCGTCTTACCGGTGATGGTGCTGGTGCCAAGCGTCGGATCCTGCTTGGATGCCAGATACGCCGTACCGATGTCCGGCGCGTTGAGCAGTTGGCGTCCGCCGCCCTGGAAAGCGCCCATGCGGTTGTAGCCGCGGTTGCCGACGTACATCACGTCGCCCACCATCGACCACGGCAGAGCCTTCTGGAAGCCGACCTGCCACTGCCAGGACGCCGGAATCTTCGCGTCGTACTGGAACGTGTACATGGTCGGGGTCGGTTGCAGGCTCAAGCCGCCCTGCCCCAGCGTCGCCAACTCGCCATTGAACAGGTTCTGCGAGGTCGCGATCGGCGGGTTGTTCGGGGTCGAGAACACCGTGTTGCCGTCGGGACGGTCGTAGAACAACCCGATGCCGCCGCGGAGCACGAGGTCGGAGTTCCCCGAGACGTCGTAGGCGAATCCAACACGCGGCCCAAGAACCAGCTTCGGCCACTTGTAGTTCGTCTTCACGATCCCGTTGCCGGCCTGCTTGATCCCGTTCAGGGCGTTGCCCGAGTTCGGAATCGGCGTGCCGATGGCCGTCGCCGTGTTCTTCGCACCCGCCACCACCAGGATCTGCCCGGTGCGCGGGTCCTTCGCGTTGCGGTCGTTGCCCGAGCAGGTCGTCGCACCGCTGGCGCAACCGGAAACGTAGAGCACCGGCGCGCTGGCGGCAGACCACTCATTCGGGAAGAAGTTCGACATCTGATTGAACTGGTCGTGCTGCGGTTGCTGGTTGACGAAGCGCATCCCGTAGTCCAAGGTCAAGCGGTTACTCACCTTCCAGTTGTCCTGGACGTACCACTCGATCTGGTTGTAGATCATGCTGCCTTCGATGAACCGCGACATCTGCGTGTAGTTGGTGAACACGCCCAGCGCCGCGTTGGCGTAGCCGAAGCCCGTATCCAGCGTGTTGTTGGTGTCGTTGGCGAAGTTCACGTAGCCCTGGAAGCTCAGGTTGGCCGCGTCACCGCCGCCCGCGCCCGTGTTCTGCGCCTTGTAGCTGTGGTTCAGGTAGAAGCCGGCCTTGATCGTATGCCGTGACATGACCTTCGTCAAGCTGGCCGAGAAGTCGCGCGTGCGGTTGATGTTCAGCCAGCCGGGATAACGCTGCTGGCCCGGCGCCGCACCGATCTTGCTGCCCCAGCCGAAGACCGGCGGAAGGGTCATCTGCTTGCCGTCGAAGAACGGCGGCTTCTCTTCGGTCAGGATCTTGTAGCCGTAGTAGCGCTCGTCCATCACGCCCGCGTTCGGATACAGCATCGGGAAGGCCGCCAGGCTCTTCAAGCGGTTGGACTCGGCGTCGGTCAAGATGCCATTCTCGTTGCCGCCCGCCAACTGGTTCTGGATCTGCCCGTAGGTCGCTTCAAAGAACGTCGTCGGGCTGAAGACGTAGTTGACCGTCACCCCATAGTTGGTGATGTAGGGATGCGGAACATAAGCATCCTGGAAGGGCGAGATGAGGCCCGGGATCACCATCTTGGTCTGCCGCTGCCCGGAGTACTTGCCGGTCACGCGGAGGGCCGAGGAGAGCTGGTAGTCCAGCCGGACCGCGGGCTGCTGCGTCAGACGGTCGTAGGAAGGCGGGTTCTGCTGATAGTTGTAGTTCGTTCCCACCGCCTGGTCCATGGTCGGCAGCGGGTAGCGGTTCAGCACCGCCACGCCGGGGGCGTACAGCCGGTTGGCCGGAATGGTCACGCCCGGGAAGGGCGCGCCCGTCGTGTGGTCGGTGATCGTGCCCAGCAGGTTGCCGTTCTGGTCGCGGCTCGCCGAGAAGTTGCCCGCGCGCTCCAAGGCCGACGGCATCCGGTACCGGATCACGTTGCCGGAATTGATGGCCGTCGTCGTCGGGCGGTATTCGTGAGCGTAGAAGAAGAACAGCTTGTTGTCCCCGCCCGGCTTGCCCACCGGACCGCCGACGGTGTAGCCGTAAATCTGCTGGCTGGTCTTCGGCTTGATGTCCCCGTTCTTCTGCTGCACCCAGGTCGCCTTGTTCCAGTCCGAATCGGTGAACACGCCGTAGGCCGAACCGTGGAACGCGTTGGTCCCGCCCTTGGTCACGGCCGTGATCTGCAATCCGCTGGACCGGCCGTATTCGGCCTGGTAGCCCTGCGTCAGCACTTTCACTTCGCCGATCGACTCGATGTTCATCGCCAGCATCTGGCCGTTGTTGCCCGTATCCATCGCCGAGATGCCGTCCATCATGATGTTGTTCTGGCTGGCCCCGCCCAGGCGCGTGCCGCCCGCCGAAGCTCCGCCGTCGATCACGCCCGGCGTCAACGCCACCACGCTGGTGAAGTTGCCCCGGTTGACCGGCAGGTTTTCGATCTGCTGAGTGGTGATCGCAAAGGAACGCTCACCGCTCATGGTCTGCACCAGCGCCGCTTCCGCCGTCACGGTGACCGTTTCAACGGTTCCGCCGACTTCGAGGGTCAGCGGTGGGACACCCACGCGGTCGCCGCCCGTCACCTGAACGCCCGTGCGCCGCAGGGTCTTGAACGACGATGCGGTGACTTCGATGGTGTAGGTGTCGGGGGTGACGTTCGGGAATACATAGTCGCCCGTGTCGTTGGTGACGACGGTGGCGCTTCTGGTGCCTCGGGTCTCGCTGACCAGCACCACGCTCGCGCCCGGAACCACGGCTCCCGATGAGTCTACGACTCGTCCTGCCACGTTGCCGGTCGTGATCTGCGCCGTTGCCGCGAGCGGCGCCAGCAGCAAGGCCACCACCAGGCCCATGGCGATTCCGAAAGTTCTAAACATCCTCATCATGCCTCCTTGGCATTTTGCATGTTCACTGCTCGCCGGCGCGGCCCCTGAAGGACTATGCGGTCCCGCCGGCGCTTCTGCCCAGGGATGTCGCTCGGTCCGCTCCTGCTAACGGTCTTCGATAACTTTTCCAAGCGAGCAAACCTCGCCGCCGCTTCCCCTTAACGGCGGTTCATTTGTTAACAGAGTATAAGCCCATCCAGGCCCCCGCATCAAGCAAAATGGCCGTGTATTTACTAGTTTTAATTAGATGTGCTCAACCTGTGCGCTGTTGAATTCGATCGAGCCAATGCGGGCGGCATCGCCGTGCGACGTGCGGGCCGGTATTGAGGGCGGGGAGGCGGGGTCTGAGATTGGGGAGGGTTGGAGAGGTGAGGTCTTAGCCCGGGAAGACGATAACATTAACGCTAGTCAATGAACGCACGTTAATGCATGACTTACTTTGCCTCTGTTCGACACACCGCCGGTGCTGCGGACGGAATCGAGCGCGCACGGCGGGCGCCGGGCCGCAGAGCGCCGCGTCTCACCGGCGCCGCCGCCGGACAGGGAAAAGCGAGCTGGCGCTGCACTGACGAAAAAAAAGGCCGGTTCCCCCCTCACGAGGAGAACCGGCTTCGAATCGACCCTGTCAGGCCGTTTGGCCAGACAGGCTGCTCACGCTCAGAACTGGAAGCGGAGCTGCAATTGGATGGTGCGCATGGCTTGGGCGGCGGTCGCCGCGCCGAAGCCTGCGTTGCGAGGCGTCAGGCGGGCTGAATTCAGCGTGCCGTCGGCGTTGTACTGGTTGTTGGTCAGCGTCATGCTCGTCGGGTTGTTGAACGTCGCCGTCGAGTTGCGCGTCGTGATCACAGTGCTGTTCAATGCGTTGAAGATGTCCGCGCGAAGCTCGATCCGGCGGCTCTCGCCGATCTTCGGGATGCGAACACGGCGCACGAAGGACAGGTCCATCCGGTCGTCCGTACAGCCGCGCAGGGTATTGCGGCCGGACTCCATCGAAACGCTGCCGTAGCCCGGTCCCTTGGCGGCCAGGGCGTTGAACTGAGCGTACTGGCTGTCCGAGCAGCCGTTGCCCAGCCCGTTGAGCAGGATCATACGGCCGGCCCAGTCCGGCGAACCGGTGATGTTCACGTTGGCACCGTCGCTGGTGTAGGTGTAGCCCAGGTCATAACCGGCGCCCGAGATCAGCCGCCACACGGTCGAAACCTGCCAGTCGCGGATGAGGTTACGCGCCACGGAACCCAGGCTCTGGATGTCCGGGCTGCTCCACACGGCGTTGAAGTTCGCCACATGCGGGCGCACATCGAGGTTTTCCATCAACTTCTCGTACGCCGCCTGATCGGAACGGTACGTGTAGGAGCCGTCAGCGGCGTGCTGCAACCGCCGATTCAGACCCGTGTTGCCCTTCAGGCTGATGCCGTAAGTATAGTTGGCGCCGAAAGAGAACCCGCCACGGAAGCGCCGGTTCACCGCGAACTGCATCGAGTGGTAGGTGTCCCAGAACTCAGGCGAATTCTGTTCGATCGGCCCGAAGCCCGTGTACGGACGCAGCAGGTTGGTCGCGTACGCCGTCTTGCCCGGAATCGTGCTGGTCCCGAGCGTCGGATCCTGCTTGGAGGCAAGGTAAGCCGTGCCGATGTCCGGAGCGTTCACCAGCACTCGGCCTGTACCCTGGAAGCCGCCCATCCGGTTGTAACCGTGGTTACCGACGTACATCACGTCACCAACCATGGACCAGGGGAGGGACTTCTGGATGCCAGCTTGCCATTGCCAGGAAGCCGGGACCTTCGCGTCATAGGTGAAGGTGTACATGGTGGGCGTCGGTTGCAGGCTCAAACCGCCCTGCCCCAGCGTCGCCAACTCGCCGTTAAACAGGTTCTGCGAGGTCGCGATCGGCGGATTGTTCGGGGTCGAAAACACCGTGTTGCCGTCCGGCCGATCGAAGAACAGACCGAAACCGCCGCGAACCACCCAGTCGGAATTGCCGGTCACGTCCCAGGAGAACCCAAATCGCGGACCAACCACCACGGCCGGCCACTTGTAGTTCGTCCGGACGATCCCCTCGCCCGCCCGCTTGACGCCGTTGAGGGCACTGCCCGTTCCGGCAATCGGCGTGCCGATGGCCGCTGCGGTATTCTTGGCGCCCGCCACCACCAGGATCTGGCCAGTGCGCGGGTCCATCGCGTTGCGGTCGTTGCCCGAGCATGCCGTCGCACCGCTCGCGCAGGCGGCCTTATAGAGCACCGGTGCGTTGGCAGCCGACCACTCATTCGGGAAGAAGTTCGACATCTGATCAAACTGGTCATACTGTGGCCGCTGGTTGACGAAGCGCAGGCCGTAGTCCAGCGTCAAGCGGTTGTTCACCTTCCAGTTGTCCTGGACGTACCACTCGATCTGGTTGTAGATCATGCTGCCTTCGATGAAGCGGGACATCTGCGTGTAGTTGGTGAACACGCCTAGCGCCGCGTTGGCGTAACCGAACCCGGTGTCCAGCGTATTGTTGGTGTCGTTGCCAAAGTTGACGTAGCCCTGGAAGCTTAAGTTGGCCGCGTCACCGCCGCCGGCACCCGTGTTTTGGGCCTTCCAGCTATGGTTCAGGTAGAAGCCGGCCTTGATGGTGTGCCGTCCGGCGACCTTCGTCAAGCTGCTGGCGAAGTCCTGCGTCCGGTTGATGTTCAGCCAGCCCGGATACCGCTGTTGCGGCGGAGCCGCGCCGATCTTGCTGCCCCAACCCCAAACCGGCGGCAGATTAATCGATGTGCCATCCCAGAATGGAGGCTTCTCGGCTTCCAACACTTCGTATCCGTAGTAGCGGTTGTCCAACACGCCCGCCTTCGGATATAGGAGCGGGAAGGCCGCCAGACTCTTCAGCCGGTTGGACTCTTCGTTGAGCAGGAGGCCGTTTTCGTTGCCGCCCGCGAGTTCGTTCTGGATCCGCCCGTAGGTGGCTTCCAAGAACGTGGTCGGGCTGAAGACGTAGTTCACCGTCACACCGTAGTTGGTGATGTAGGGCCGCGGCGCCATCGCATCCGAGAAACCTTGGAGCATGCCCGGGCGCGTGAACCGCCGCGCGCGCTGTCCGGAGTACTTCCCGGTTACGCGCAGGCTCTCGGTGAACTGGTAGTCCAGCCGGACGGCCGGCTGTTGAATCAGGTTTTCATAGGAAGGTGCGTCAACCTCGTAGTTGTAGTTGGTTCCCACCGCCTGGTCCACGTTCGGCAGCGGGTATCGGTTCAGCACCGCCACGCCCGGCGTGTACAGGCGGTTGGAGGGGATCGTCAGGCCCGGGAACGGCGAGCCCGTGGTATGGTCCGTGATCGAGGCCAGCAGGTTGCCGTTCTGGTCGCGCGATTGCGAGAAGTTGCCCGCACGCTCCAGAGCCGAAGGCAGACGGTATCGGATGGCATTGCCCGAGTTGATGGCAACCGTCTGAGGACGGTATTCATGCGCGTAGAAGAAAAACAACTTGTTGTTGCCGCCCGGCTTGCCCACCGGGCCGCCGACGGTGTAGCCGTAAATCTGTTGGCTGGCCTTCGACTTCTTGTCGCCGTTCTTCTGGTTGACCCAGGAGTTCTTGTCCCAGTCGGAATCGGTGAACACGCCGTAGACCGAACCGTGGAAGTCGTTGGTGCCGCCCTTGGTCACGGCCGTGATCTGCAATCCGCTGGACCGGCCGTATTCGGCCTGGTAGCCCTGCGTCAGCACTTTCACTTCGCCGATCGACTCGATGTTCATCGCCAGCATCTGGCCGTTGTTGCCCGTATCCATCGCCGAGATGCCGTCCATCATGATGTTGTTCTGGCTGGCCCCGCCCAGGCGCGTGCCGCCCGCCGAAGCTCCGCCGTCGATCACGCCCGGCGTCAACGCCACCACGCTGGTGAAGTTGCCCCGGTTGACCGGCAGGTT
>CAZVIK010000159.1:0-9589 GCA_964627045.1 uncultured Solibacteraceae bacterium
CGATGATGTCCGGGATGCCGGCGGTGCCGTACATCCCGCCGTGCTCCTTCCAGCAGAAGCATCCGGGCGTTTTCTTGAGCAGCCGCAGGATTGCGGCTACGATATCTTTTTCAAGCACAGGCTGGACCTCCTTTTGTGGTATTGTGGTAGCTGTGGTAGCCTCTGAATAGAGCTACATCTTTTTTTACGCGCGCGCACGCGCGCGCGCACGCGATGCATTTTCGTTTTCCGCGTAGATGTAGAAATAGTGATTTTTCTACCACACTACCACAAACCTGCGTTCTCCCGTCGCCATAATGTGACAATTCTCAGCTCAGCGGCGGTACATCAGTGCCAAGGAATCCAGATACATTGCAGCGCTTTTGGATCAGCTCATAGTCGAGGACATAGGCTTTCGGTGTTCCGCCGCCGATGCGGAAAGTCTTGAAGGCCAGGAACAGATCCGACTTCTTGAGCTGCTTGATGAACTGGTCGTAAGGCAGGCACTCGCCATAGATGGCATGATCGCGGCGATACTTTGTGTAATCGTCGTAGAAGCGGGAGAACAGAAACGCCACCTCCTTTCTGTCCTTGGAGAAGGCACAATACTCCTGGCTCACGGTCATGCGGTCCATGACTTCCAGCGTCCGCTCGATAATGCTTTTATTGGCGTCTCCGCCGTCGAGCAGGTACTCCCGGACGGCGTACTCCATATGCCTGACGCAGGCCTCTACGCCGAAGGGAAACACATGTCCCCACGCCAGACCCAACCGTGCGCAGAATGCTTCGAGCAGCCGGACGCCGACCATGCAGCAGGCCAGATTATTGAGCACACGAGATGGCAGCGCCGGGTTGAAAAGCGCCAGTGCTTCGTTGTGCCATTGGCGAACAGTTTCAGTGGACAGCGCCAGCGCCGTATCCAGCAGCCCACGTCCAAGGCTCACCAGCCTGTCCTGCAGGCTGGTGAGCCGCTGAAACGACGCCCGCATCTGTGTGTCCTTGAGGTCGCGCTTGGAGAACAGAAGCTCAATGGACCGCTCCCGGATGGCCGCCTCGTCCGCGGATTCCTCGCCGGCCACCACCAGCGGCGCCAGGAGCGCATAGCTCACCTGGGACTGATCGGCACGGCCGCGCACGCCATCGTGCCCGTCGTAGCTGTCGCGGAAATGGTTGTACAGCGCCTGGAGCCTGAGCCGGTCAATCTTGGAGGGCTTGAACTCGTCCAGCGCCTGGGGAAAGAGGTTGCTGGATGCGGCGTCCTTCATGAGGGTAAAGGCGGTCACCTGCGGCGCGGCGACCACCCGGCTCTGCCCGAAGATGGGGAGGATCACCCGCTCCAGGGTGTTGGATTTGCCGCTGCCCGCCTCGCCGATGAGGAACAGGTGCGGATACTTGACGCCCGCCCTGCGCAGGTGCTCCTTCAGGAAGCAGCCGGCGCACCAGGCCAGCACGGATACCGTCTTGGCCGGCTCGTTGTAGGTGAATAGCAGCGGGCCGAGCTCCGCAAGGGCTTCCGCCGTCAGGGCGTCGGCATCGGGCAGTTTGGTTTGGATGGAAGCGTACTTTTCCAGCTGCACCATGTCCTCCACCGCTTCGCCGCCCGCCGCGAAGGCCGTGTCCCCGGCCACAAAGACCCAGCGCCCGTCCCGCTCGTAGAGGCCCAGCGCCTTGACGCCGCGCTTTTTCACCCATTCCAGCCCCGCCAGGTACCCCTTGAGCATTTCCAGGTCGCCTTCGGAGCCGGTGAAGGAGAGCGCGATGGTGCGCTTGTTGAGCACGCCCTTGAATTTCTGGAGGTTCCCGAAATCCGCGGTCATGAAGGTCTGCCGAAAGGTCTCTCCGTGCACAGTCAGAAGGTCGCAGGTCATCATGGCCTCCTCGTCGGATTCCACCATCTCGATGGGCCGGACGACAAAGTTGGTGATGGGATAGACCTGCTCGCCCTTGACGCGAAAGTAGCGCCCCTTCTGCGCAAAGACCGCCGGATCGCCCTCCGGGGAATAGGTTTCCTCCGTGCGTTCCACGGCCTGGCGAATGGTCTCCTGCCCGTAGGTGGCGCCGTCCGCGTGGTGCACCCGGTCCCACTTCTCGCGCAGGAGCGCGGACTGACGGAACAGCCGGTCCATCTGCGCAACATCTTTGCCCGTCCAGAAGGCCAGCGCGCGGCACAGCGCCAGGTCGGCTTCGGACTGGGAGCCGTACTTCTCCTGCCAGCGGCCCTCCCACAGGTCGGTGAACGCGTCGCCGTTTGCCGAAGCGCGGGCCTTCTCCAGCACCTCCTCGTCGGTGAGCCGAACCGGCGGGCGCGGGATTCCCGCCGCCTTCTCCCGGCGCTTCCTGGCGACATAGGTTTCGTAAATCCACGCAAGCGCCTCCGCGCCGTCGGCGATGGCGTCCGGCGTGCCGTCCAGCCGGTTCCCGGTCATGGTGAAGTACCGCCCCGCGGCGTACATCTCCACCTCCGTCCGGCTGTTGCGGTTGCCCTTGCCCGGCATCGCGCCGCGGTAGAACAGGTGCAGCCCCTCTCCGGAAGGGGAAATCTCCGTATAGGTGGGGTGCTTCTCCAGAACGGCCCGGGCGGTGTCATTCATTTCGCCCGTCGCGGGCGCCCGGCAGTGGTCGATGTCCACGCCCACGAGTCCCGCTTCACCGGTGAACACGAAGCCCACGCCGGTGAACAGGTACTTCGCCCGGGCGGCTTCGGCCTGGGCAAGCGTTCCCCAGGTCTGCGGGTTGGTGGAGGAGCCCTTGCGCCCGGTCTTGGGATCGTAGGGCACCTTGCGGGGCTTGCCGCCCTTGGGATCCGGCTCCAGCCGCCAGCAGATCCATTGGGGCAGCGCCGTCAGTTCCTTGGGAAAGCTCATATCGGAACCTCCTCGCAGTCGGCGGTGAAGCGGCGCACCGGCATGTTCCGAAGCCGCGCCCGGTTGATCTCCAAGCGCATGCCGTCGCTTACGGTGTCGCCGAAGAACCACAGCTCCCGACAGTACCTGAGCAGAATGAGGCCCATGTAGCGCGCCAGCTCCCGCTCCTCCTCCTCGTCATCCCGCAGGAACTGAGGAAACAGCAGGTGCGGCGCGATGGGCAGCGCCTTTTGCGTCAGCGCGAACGTGCAGTAGCGGCGCGCGGCCTCCGCGTTCCGGGCCACGTCCCCCCGGTAGGGCGAGCAGATGTAGACAAGCGGCATATAGCCCCACTTGCGGGCGCGCTCCTCCCGCTCGATGTTTACAAAGGCAAGGCTCGCCGTGGGGTCCGGATAGCCCTCCGCGTTTCGCTCAATGTAGGGCATCAGGCGCGCACCTCCGTTTCCGTCCAGTCGGTCAGGTTCCCAAAGTCCGGCCCGGCGGCCGCCTCGGCGACGATGGGCACGTCGAACTCCGGGAAGGGCTGCGTTTCCATGCAGCCGCGCACGAAGCGCACCGCCTCGGGCAGGCGCGCGGCGGGCAGCTCGAACACCAGCTCGTCGTGAATCTGCAAAAGAGGTTTCAGCCACGGGCGTGTCGGCAAGCCTAAAAGGATCCGCCCCAGCGCCAGCTTCAGGATGTCGGCGGCGGTGCCCTGAATCGGGGTGTTGAGGGCGCAGCGCTCGGCGAAGGACTTCTTGCCCCAGTCCCGGGCGCGGATGAATGGCAGGTACCGCCGCCGGCCGAGGAAGGTTTCGGTGTACTGGCGCGCCGCGGCGCGGTCTTTCTCCCGCTCCTGCCATTTGGCCAGCGCGGGATAGCCCGCCTTGAGGCTTCGGATGATCTCCTCGCATTCATCGAGCGGCCGGTCCAGCCCCGCCTTGAACTTGAGTGTGCGCTGAAGCCCCCGGGGAAAGAGGCCGTAGAACACGCCGAAATTGCAGTTCTTGGCCACGGTGCGGCGCTCCTTGTACCCCGGCGCGGCGTGATCCGCCGCCTGGGTAAAGGGGATGCCGTAGATCACCGATGTGGTCTGGGCGTGGATGTCGCCGCCCCGGCGGTAGGTGTCCAGCATCTTCTCGTCCCGGCAGTAGAACGCGCCCACCCGCAGCTCGATCTGGGAAAAGTCGCAGGACAGCAGCACGCAGCCCTCCGGCGCGACGAGGAACGCGCGCACGCCCACCGGGTCGTGGGCCTTGCGGGGGCAATTTTGAAGATTTGGATTGCGCGCCGCGAAGCGTCCCGTCTCAGTGGCCAGGGGGAGAAGATCCGGATGGATGCGCCCGGTAACGGGGCTTATGAAGCGCAGATAGCCGTCGATATAGGTGGCCTTGAGCTTGCCCCAGCGGCGGTACGCCTGCACCAGCTCAAACAGCGGCGTAAGCTCCGGCCGGTGATTGGCGCACCACTCGGAGAGCAGCACCAGCGCCTGATCGTCCGCGGCCTCGGCGTTTTTCTCCGTGGTCTTGAGTACCGGCAGATTCAGCCTGCGATACAGGTAGTCCTTGAATGCCTGGGTGCCGGCGTTGGCACCGATGGACACGTCGCCGATTATGCCGCGAATCTTTTCTTGCAGGTCGATGAGCCGGGCGCCGGCCTCGCCCTGCTTGCGGATCATGGCGTCCCGGTCGGCCAGGAGGCCGTTGTACTTCATGAGCCCGCAGCAGACCGCCGTGGGCGATTCCACCCGCTCCGCGATGACCCGGTGCGTGGGCAGGTACGCGTCGAACCAGCGGTTGAAGCGGTGGTACAGCCGCAGCGCATAGTCCGCGTCGGCGCAGGCGTAGCGCACGGTTTCCGGGTCGCTTGGGTCCAGCTCGTCAAAGAAGCGCCCGCCGGTGACCTCCCCGAAGGTGGGCAGCTCGTCCCCCAGCAGCTCCGGCACCAGCTTTTTGAGGCCGCAGTCGGAAAGGACGCGGAATTCAAACGCGCTCTTGAGCGTCAGCTGCGCGGCGGCGAGGGTGTCATAGCAGGGCGGCTGGAGGACAACTCCGAGCGCGTACAGGAACATGCTCTCAAAGGCCAGGTTGTGGGCGATCTTGAGGACGCCGGGGTTCATCCACAGCGCGTCCCGCAAAAAGGCCGTCACGGCCTCCGGGTCGGCGTTTCCGCCGCGCAGGTGCTTAAGCGGGATGTAGAGGGCGTCGCCCTCCGAAACGGACAGGCTGATGCCCACGATCTGGGCGCGGTGCGCGTCCAGCGCCGCGCGGGCATCGGTGCGGAAGGCGGGCAGCGGCGCGGTTTCAAAGTCGAAGGCCGCCGCCGGCGCGCCGCGCAGAAACGCCGCGACGCGGGCAAGGTCGGTGGTGCATTCGTAAGGCATGGTGATCTCCTTTCCATGCCGGAGGGCGGGGTTTCCGCCCCCCGGCGCGTCGCGTCAGGTGAGCGGCTGGGCGATCTCCCCGGTCTCGGGGTCGACGATCTCCGCCGCGAACTCCTCCTCGTAGCCCACCCGGGCGGCAAAGGCCTTCACCTGCTCCGCCATGGCGGCGATGTAGGGAAGCTCCTCCGACGTGAGCGGGCGCGCCACGGAAAACTGCGCCTGGGCGTAGGCGATGCCGCCCACGTTGGTGGCCTTCTGGATGGAGAAGTGCGTCACCACGGCACTGGTCTTGCGGCCACGGGACAAAAGGCGCTTGACATAGGCCCCGAAGGGCTTCATGGAGCTGGTGGGGAGCGTGAGCAATAGCGGGATCAGCTCCCCTTCCCGCAGCAGGTACACCCGGCGCTTGTTCTTGCAGGCCTTTCCCCCGTTTACGCCGGTGCCGAACTGGTTGAACGGGCAGCGGGCGCATTCCCCGCCGGGGTTTCCCACGCCGGTGACACCGTCGAAGCTGCCGCAGTCCGGCGCGTCGTGCCCGCCGGTGTACTGGCCGCTGTAGTAGGCGAACAGCGGGTGGTGGTAGAGGATCACGCCGGAAAACTCCTTCACAATCTCCGGTTCCCCGTCCCCGGGCACCTCGAACACCAGCCCCCCGCCTACGGGGATCTTGATGCGGTCGAAGCGCACGTCCATGCCCGCCATTTCCTCGGTGAGGGCGTCCGCCAGGTTGAAGTTCTGAAGGTCGGTGAAGTTCGTCGCGGTGAGTTCGTTTTTGCTCATGGGTCTCTTCATCCTTTCTGTCAGCGGGCTTTGCGCACGCTGACGGTGGTCTTTTCAAAGACATGGACCAGCCCGTCCAGCCAGTCCGGGAGGGCATCCTGTTCCTCCATCTGCTCCTTCACGAAGGCGGAGAGGGAGTTGGCGTTGACGGTCTCGTACACCAGGCCGCCGTAGCCCTTGTCCCGCAGCGCCGCGTACAGTTCCGCCCTGCGCCCCGCCTGGGCGGACGCCCGGGTCTTGGTGGTCAGGCAGAACAGGGTACCTGCGCGGGTGAAGTTCTGGGTCTCGGTCTCGGCCATGAGGTCCGCGAGGTGAAAGTCGGCGTCGTCGATGTCCGCGTTGACGCGCTTGAGCTCGGCTTCCAGCGCGTCCTTGCGTTCGCGCAGGGCCTTGAGGGTGTCGGCCAGTTCAAAGAGTCTGTCTTGCATGGGCTTCTCCTTTCAGTTTGGAACCCTGTGGTCGCACGATCATAGGGTCATCCTCCCGCTTCCCCGCGAGCATGGTCTGTGCGGTTGCCCGTTCCAGCATCATCGTTGTCTCCTTTCACGCGTCGAAGGGATTGCGCCCGGCGCGGCAGTCATCCACCAGCGCCCGGGCCAGGTCGGCCTTATCCCGGAGCGCCCGGAGCACCCGCTCGTCCACGGTACTTTGCGCGACGAGGTGGATGTAGGTGCAGGGGCGGTGCTGGCCCACCCGATGGATGCGCGCCCGGGTCTGTTCGTAGTTGCTCATGGAGTAGTCCAGGGAGTAAAACACCAGGGTGCTGGCGGCGGTGAGGGTGATGCCCAGCCCGGCCGTGGCGATCTGGCCGAGGAACACGGTCACGTCGGGGTCTCTTTGGAACGCTGCCACCTGGGCGTCGCGGTCCTTGACCTCGCCGGAGATTTGCGCGTAACGGATGCCGCGCTTCGTGAGCAGCTTCCCGATGGCGCGCAGCTCCGGCACGAACCGGGCGATAATCACCAGCTTCTGCCCGTCCGTGTCCGCGCTGTCGAGGATGTCCGAGAGCGCGTCCAGTTTGGCCGAGGAAACCTGCTCCGGGCGGGCGCTGCCGTCACCGAAGAGAAATCCACCCGTGAGCTGCGAGAGCCGCAGAAGCCGGGTCAGCACGTTGGTGGCGGTGACTTCGCCCCGGGTCAGTTCCGCGTAGCTGTCCTTGACCAGCTGGCGGTAGGCGCGCCGAGCCGCGGGTTCCAGTTCCACCCGCTGAATGATGTCCGTGGTGTCCGGGAGGTCCAGGCACTCCGCCTTGGTGGCCCGGAACGCGATGGAGTGAAGGCGCTTGGTGAATTCCGCCTCCATGCTCTTTTTCATGACCGGGGTGTGGTTCCCATAGCCCGTCATGTCAAAGTAGCGGTTGCGGAACAGGTAGAAGCTGGTTCCGTACACCCGTGGGTCGGCGAACTTGTACTGGCTGAACACGTCCAGCGGCTTGTTGGTGATGACGGTGCCGGTGAGCAGCAGCCGGTATTTCGCCTTCGCCCCCAGCCGGTGCAGCGCCTTGGACGCCGCGATGTTGTGGGTCTTCAACTTGTGGCCCTCGTCCGCGATGATGAGGTCAGGCTTCCACCGTGCAAGCACCGCTTCCAGCCGCCACGCGGATTCGAAGTAAACCACCAGCACCTTTAGCGCGTCCCCATCCGCCGATTGGATGGCTTCGGCCTTCTGCGCAGCCGAGCCCCGAAGCACGGTGAGCGCATAATCAAAGGCCGCGAACTTCGCAAACTCGTCCTCCCACACCCCCAGGATGGAGAGAGGCGCGACGATGAGCAGCCGCCTTATGCGGCCCTGCCTTAGGAGCGCGCCGGCGATGGCGATGGATGTGAGCGTCTTGCCGGTACCGTTCAACCCATCTCCATCAGGAGGGCCGCGCCCTTACCCGTGGAAATGTTCATTGGCATCACCCCCTCACCTGCGCCAAAGATCTGAAGCACAAAGCGGTATGCCGCGATCTGGTGCTCGTAGAGCGGTACCCGCACCGGGGGCGTCATGGCTTCCGGGATCTTCATGGCAGTCTCCTTATGGCGTGCTGATTCCGTCTGCGGCCGATCGGGCGCGGCCCGGATGGGCATGTTCAAAGGTTTATCCGGCATGGTTTTCCTCCCGCTGGGTCTGCCTGGATTTCGGGGAGCCGTATTCGGCGAGCAGTTCGCGCAGGACTTTGGCTTGCCGCTCGTCGCCGATGGCGATCATCTGGGACAGGACGCGCTGCTGTTCGACCGTGAGGATGTTCCGGTGCGGGTGAAACCACTCCGCCACCTTCACGCAGCCGCCGTTGCCTCGCCGGGTTTCCAGGGGGTAATCGGCAGTCAGGACGAGGATGTCCGTGCGAATCGTGCGCGGGGTTACGCCCAGTTCCCGCGCCAGATTCCGCATGGTTTCCCTGCGGCGCGCTGTCAGGATCCGGATGATTTCCGACCTGCGCTCGCCCGTCGTCACTGCCGATCACCTCCTTCCCCTTGGCTCCGGCTGCATGGTACCGCCCAAATAGGAAGCCTGTTTTCCTATTTGAAAAATTATGTTCCGGATTTTTTCGACAAAAAAAGCCGGATGACAGAAAACAGGACTTTGCCTGTTTCGCAATCATCCGGCGATTTGGTCACTCGCTGCAGTGTCTACATGGGCCTTCTGATCAGGTCATGCGTTGCCGCTCATGGGCGGCCGGGCGCTTGCCCGCTGCACGGAGCCGTTGCTCGGTATGTTGCCCGTCCGAAGCGCGTTCGCGGTATTTGCGCTTCGCCTCCCGCCGCTGGGCGGTCAGTCGGATGGGGGATTCTCCCCCGATGTTTCGCCTGCGGAGTATGGATGCGCTTGCCAACGGCACGCACACCAGCATTCCGCAGTGCGGACATTTCATTTGGATGGCCACCTCCGCGCCCGGCAGCGCGGAGGTATCAAAGGCCCGCTTGCCGCATAAGGGGCAGGCCATGGGCAGCGCGTTCTCGATCTGCATGCAATGCGCCCCGCTTTCGCTACCGGCCTGGCCGGCGGCCCGCCGCGTCCCAGTCCGGCGGGGAACCTTGTGTCACCCCATGTCCCGGGCATTTGCGTCGTCCGTGTAAAATAATCAACCGCATGCGTTCACTCCCCTTGACATATTGCGCTTTGTGCGCTAATATATGCGCATCGACCTGTGTAGGAATTATATTCCATAACATGCGCCTTGTCAAGCGCAACATAGGCACAATAGATATGGGGTGAATCTATGAATTTTGGGGAGAAGGTCCGGATGGCCCGGGAGGCGGCCCGGTACACCCAGGCCGAGTTGGCGGCCATCAGCGGCATCGCCAAGCGCACCATCCAGAACTATGAAAGCGGCGAACGCATGCCCAAGAAACGCGAGACCTACGCGCGCCTCGCCAATGTGCTGCAGATTGAGGAGCGCGTGCTGCTGGACGACAGCGCGGAGTTCATCCTCAAGGCCAAGGCGGAACTCGGCGCGCGCGCGAGCCGGCAGGCGGAACAGCTGGTGGAGGAAGTGCGCGCGCTGTACTCCGGCGGCAATTTGGCCGACGAGGACATGGACGCCATGATGAAGGCGATTCAGGATGCCTACTGGATCGCCAAAAAGAAAAACCGCAAATTTGTTCCGCTGAAGTACCGT
>CAZVIK010000160.1:0-5767 GCA_964627045.1 uncultured Solibacteraceae bacterium
TCCCAGATTCCGTTCGGGCACTCCCTGATGAGCATGGAGATGCTGACCTATCCGGAATCGGCCGTGTTCTTCGACCATCTGCGCGAACAGGCCGCGCGCGGAGGACCCAAGCAGCGCGCGCTCTATGAAGGCTTCCTGCCGCTGGACCGGCCCGTCGCCGACGATTTCGCGGCCGGCCAGCTCTCCGACGGCTGGATCGCCTCCGGCGGGATGCGCGCGCTGGAGCGCGGGCGCTACGAGCTGCGCGCCGCCATCGACCAGGCCGAGACGTATCTGCGCCTGCGCCGCTCGGAGCTGGTCCGCGACGGCGCCCTCGAAGTGACGCTCGACGAGTCGCAGGGCTTCTTCTGGCTCTACGCGCGGCGCAGCTCGCGCGCGATGGTGCGCTTCGGCTTCGACGAGGATGGCTTCATCCACCTGCAGGCCTGGAACCGCGGCGAATTGCTGGCGAGCGACGTCCGCCCGTGGATCCGCCCGCCCGGCAGCCTCAAGATGCGTTTGGAAATCCGCGGGGACGGCGCGCGCGGTTTCGTCAACGGCCTGGAAATCTTCGACGGTCCCGTCGCCATCCCCGAGACGGTGGCCTACGGCTGGTGGGGCATCGCGCCCTTCGCGTTCGATCTGGGCGTGGCCCGCGCGCGCATCCTGAAGATGGATTTCGAGCCGTGGCCGGCGACCCTGGTCCTGGTGCCGCCGGGCGATCCCGTCGAACAGATCCAGCGGCTGCGGCCCTTCGTGGGCGGCCTGTCCGCGCTGGTGCCGGCCTGGGTCTTCCAGCAGCCCGCCGGCACGCTGCCCGCCGGCCTGCCGGCCGACGCCGACGTGCTGCGGATGTTCGGGGCCTTCCACCGCGTGCGGCTGCTGCCGGCGATCGATCTGTCCTACGACGGCGACGTCGAGCCCGCGCAGATCGTGGATTTCATCCGGCGCAACGGCCTGGCCGGCGCCGTGGTCAAGCGGCGCACGCCGGCGCCGGCGGACTGGCTGGAACGGCTGACCGCCGCGCTGGAGGAATTCCCGGCCGACGTGATCGTGCTGCAGACCGAGGCCGCGCTGTGGAACGTGCCGCGCGCCGGAGCGGAATCCAGAGGCGAGTACGTCGTGCGGCCGGAAGTGGGCGACGACCGGTTGCCGAAACCCGGCGAGGACGTTTCGCTCGTCGAGCTGCCGGTCGGCAGCGTGTTGATCGCGCCGCTGCGGGGCGAATGGAACGTGCCGCTGCGGATGTCCGGCGCGCCGCCGCCCAAGAAAGAAAAGGATCCGGCCGCGCCGCGCCTGGTCCTGATGGACACGGACGGCGGCCTGGCGCTGCCGCCGCCGCCCTAGGGGGCCCGCGCCGGAGCCCGTGCGCCCATGTTGTTCCCGACCACAGCGTTCGCCGTTTTTTTCTTCGTCGTTTTCCTGCTCCATTGGGCTTTGGCGGATTTTCCGCGCGCGCGGAAAGCGTTCCTGCTGGCGGCCAGCCTGTTCTTCTACGGTTTCTGGAGCTGGAAATTCGCGGGATTGCTGCTGGCCTCGGCGCTGATCAACCACGCGCTGGCCGTGCGCATGGACGGCTTGGCGCGGGACGCCGCGCCGGAGCGCGTCCGGCGGCGCTGGCTGGTCGGGAGCGTGGCGTTCAACCTGGGACTGCTGGGGTTCTTCAAGTACGCGGGGTTTTTCTTCGCCGACGCGCTGTTCCCGCTGCTGCGGCCGATTTGCATCCGGCTCGGCCCGGCGGCGGTGGCGTGGCTGGTGGGCGTGCAGGAGGACGTCTATCCGTGGTTGGCGAAGATCGTCCTGCCCGTGGGCATTTCGTTCTTCACCTTCCAGGCGCTGAGCTACGTGGTGGACGTGCACCGCCGCCGCGTGGCGCCGGCGCGGTCGTGGCTCGATTTCGCGAACTACCTGGCCTTTTTCCCGCAGCTCGTGGCCGGGCCCATCGTGCGCGCGGCCGATCTCGTGCCGCAGATGGAGCGGATGCCGGACCGCGCCGAGCCGATCGAGGCGAGCCGCGCGGTCTTTCTGATCCTGGGGGGCCTGTTCAAGAAAACGGTGGTGGCCAACTGGCTGGCGACGCGCCTGGCCGATCCCGTCTTCGCCTGGCCGGAACGCTTCGCGGGGCCGGACGCCCTGCTGGGCGTGTATGCCTACGCCGTGCAGATCTACTGCGATTTTTCGGCTTATTCGGACCTCGCCATCGGCACGGCCCTGCTGCTGGGCTTCCGCTTCCCGGCGAACTTCGACGCGCCGTACTTCGCGACGACGCTGCAGGACTTCTGGCGGCGCTGGCACATCTCGCTGTCCTCGTGGCTGCGCGACTATCTCTACGTGCCGCTGGGCGGATCGCGCGCCGGGGCCGCGCGCACCGCCGTCAACCTGTTCGCGACGTTCCTGCTCGGCGGGCTGTGGCACGGCGCGGCCTGGACGTTTCTGGCGTGGGGGGCCTTCCACGGCGCCTATCTCGTCCTCGAACGCGCCGCGCGCGGCGTCCTGGGGCTGAACCGGCGCCACGCCGCGCCCGCGCCCTGGCCGGTGGCGCTGCTGGGACGGATCTGGATCTTCCACGTGGTGTGCTTCTCCTGGATCCTGTTCCGGGGCGGCCGCATGGAAACCGTGAACGCGATGCTGCGCAGCCTCGGAAGTTGGCGCGCGACCGTGCCGGAGGTCGCGACGTGGAGCGCGCTGTCCGTCGCGATGGTGCTCGTCGGTTTCGCCACGCAGTTTCTCGACGGCGACCGCCTGTGGCGCGCGGCCCGCAAGGTCTCCGCGTGGCCCGCGTGGGCGCTGGCCACGGCCGCGGCGCTGGCCTTGACCGCGATTCTCGCCCTGGGGCCGGAAGGCGTCGCGCCGTTCATTTATTTCCAGTTTTAGAGAGGTCGGAGAGCAGAGGTCGGAGAACAGATGGATGGAAAAGAAAAACCGGTCGGGATGCCCTTGAAAACGGCGTGGGGCGGGGTGGTGCTGTTCTATGCGCTGGCGCTGGCGCTGAACGGCGCCGCGCTGCACCGCAACAACGAGATCCTGCCCTATGGTCCGGTGCGCTCGTTTTGGCTGGCGGCCAGCGGCCCGGTGGCCCGGACGTGCACCGCGCTCCGTTTGGATCGCCCGCGAACTTGGTTGGTCCGGACGGCGGGGAAGGCCCTCAATGAGTGAAAAGTCGCCAATTGGTTTGTGTTCCGGCGCGCGCGCCCGTACCTTGGAGAAACACATGAGACAGCAACTTGGCAGCGGGAAAAAAGGATGGGGATGGCGGGGGTGGGGCGGAGCGCTGGCGGCGGGACTTTGGGCCGCCGCGGCGTGCGGACAAGCTTCCGGAGCGAAATCCCCCGTCCTGCTCATCGGCGATTCAATGATGCGCCTGCCGGCCCGCGCGCTGGAGCGCGAACTGGCGAAGCTGCCGGACGTCGAAGTCGCGAGCTTCGCCAGCATCGGCACGGGCCTGGCCCGGCTGGATGCGTTCGACTGGTTGGCCAAGATCGATGAACTCTGCGCGGCGCACGCGCCCCGCGTCGCGGTGGTGGCGCTCGGGGCGAACGACCGGCAGCCGATGCGGGTGGAGCCCGGCGGCCTGGTCCAGCCCGGCACGCCCGAATGGGACGCCGAATACGCGGCGCGCGCCGGGCGCGCCATGGACCGCCTGCTGGCCGGCGGCTGCGAACAAATCGTCTGGCTGCAATTGCCGCCGATGCGCGAACCGGTCGTGGCCGAGTTCGCCCGGCGCCTCAACGCCGTGGTGGCCGCCGAGGCGGCGGCGCGCCCGCAGGTGGTCGCGCACGATTTTTCCGCGCTGGTGGCCGACCGACGCACCGGCGGCTACGTCGAGCGGCGCATGGACCCGCTGACCGCCGCCGCCATCCCGGTGCGCGACGTCGGCGGCATCCATCTCTCGCCCGACGGCGCGCGCCTGCTGGCCGCCGCCTTGATCGAGGAATACTGGAAGTGAAAACCCGTTTGCGAACCGCAGGAGGACGTTTTCCCATGAATCCGACGTTATCCCGAGTGGCGGCCGGCGGACTGGCCATCTGGTTGCTGATGGCGCCGGCGCCGGCCGTTTCCCCGGCCGAGACCGCGGCCGTCGCCACGGCCACCGCGGTGGACGGCCTGGTCCGCGCCACGCGCAAGACCGCCGAGCGCGAACCGTTCCTGCTGAAAGCCGGGCCCGCCGATCCCCGGGCGGAGCCGGCGGCGCGCGACGAACTGGAACAGGCCATCATGCTGATCCAGAAAAAAGACTACGCGACCGCCACCCCGCTGCTGGAAGACGCCCTCCGGATCGATCCGACCGTCGAAGCGACCTGGGAAGCCCTCGGCTGGTGCTACTATCACCTCGGCCGCGTCGCGGAGGCCGAGGACCTGTGGCGGCAGTTCGCCGCCTTGCGGCCCGAGTCGCCCAAGGCCCACAACCTGCTCGCGCAGCTGGCCATCGCGCGCAGCGACTGGACCGCCGCCGACGAACACTTGGCCCGCGCGCTCGCCCTCGAACCGAACAACTACGACGTCCGCTATTGGTATGCCCAGAACCTGTTCCGCCTCGGCCGCCTCGCTCCGGCGGTGGAAATCTTCGAGAAACTGGTCGCCGAAGATCCCGCGCGTTTCGACGTGAAAACGGATCTGGCCCGCACCTGTTCGCTGGTCCAGCGCCACGAAGACGCGCTCGACCTGTGGGCGGAAATCGTCGAGGCCTTGCCGGAGAACCTCGCGTTCCGGACCGAATTCGCGCGCGCCCTCATGCTCGTCGGCAGTCTCGACCAGGCCGACGCGGAAGCCCGGCGCATCCTCGCGGAGGACCCGGCCCGCTGGGACGTCATGAATCTGCGCGCCGATCTGGCGGAGATCGGCCAGGTGCCCGAGGATGCCGTGCAGTCCCTGCGGGAATTGATCGCCGACGCCGCGGATCCCGACGTCCGCGCGCAGCTGCGGGTCCGGCTCGGGGCGCGGCTGGTGGCCTTGAACCGCAAGGACGCCGCCCGCTGGCCGCTGACGCTGGCCTTGGAGCAATACGCGGCCGCCACGGAGACGCGGCCGACCTACGTGCCTTGGCTCAACCAGTATTCCCAGATCGCCCTGTTGGCGCACCAGGTCGACCGCGCGCGCGACGTCGTGGACCGCATCCTGCGCGACTTGAATCCCCGCAACCAGCAGGCGCTCAAAACGCGTTTCGAGATCGAAATGTTCCGGCGGGATTTCGCGGCCGCCGAGCGGGCGCTGGATGCGATCTACGAGAACAGCCAGCCCAACAATCCCTATCGCTTCCTGCAGCGCGCCCGGCTCGAGGTGCAGCGCGGCGACTATCCCGCCGCCCTGGAGGCGCTGGACCGGCTGGAGGACATCGGCAACCGCGGCGCGGTGCTGACGCTGCTGTACCACGGCCTGACCGAAAGCGAGTGGCAGGCGCTGCCTTCCACCCGCCGGTTCCGCGAACAGCTGCTGGCCTTGCGCGACGCGGGGTTCACGTTCATCGATCCGCTGGACATTCCCGCCTATCTGGAGAAGAACGCCGGCGCCGGCGCCGCGGCGGAAGATCCGCCTTGGCTGGCGCAGCAGGTGGACCAGGCCCGCTATGCCCTGACGGGCGAGCGCAAGTTCCGCCGCCGCGCCGACGCCCCGATCGCCAAGGTCGCGGCCATCACCTTCGACGACGGCCTGCGGAGTTCCCTGAGCCTCGGCACGCCGGTCGCGCAGGAGCTCGGCCTGACCTTCGGCATGTTCGTCATCACCAGCATCGAAGAACTCAACGCCCCGATGTACGCGGCGTGGGAAGAGCTGCGCGGCTACCGGGAAACCG
>CAZVIK010000160.1:5867-9581 GCA_964627045.1 uncultured Solibacteraceae bacterium
CTCAACGCCCCGATGTACGCGGCGTGGGAAGAGCTGCGCGGCTACCGGGAAACCGGCGCCTGGCAGATCGGCAGCCATCTCAAATACGCCAACACCCCGCGGCCGGCGGGTCCGGAAGGCTCCCCCGACGTGTTCCCGTTGCCCAACCGCGTCTGGCTGCCGGAAAAGAAGCGCCTGGAAACCCTGCGCGAGTGGAGCGCCCGCGTCCGCCGCGAGTTTTCCGAGAGCCGCGCCGATCTCGAGAAGCATCTGGCCTTGCCGCCCCGGGAGCCGCTGGCGGTGGCCTATCCTTTCGGCGAAATCGGGCAGGAGGAGGGGAGCAACGTCGCCCGCCTCGTCGATCCCGTCCGCACGCTGCTGGGCGAGGCCGACCGCGAGTACCAGCTCGGGTTCGTCGTCGACGCCTTCGGCTACACCTGCCCCGGCGACGACCTGCTGACGGTGCGCCGCTTCGAGCCGGATTGGAACGCCGACGCCGCCGACGTCGTCGCGGAGGTCCTGGAGAACCATCCCGTGTTCCAGGCGCGGCGGATGCGCGCCGAGATCGCCACGCTGATGAACAAGCCCTATCTGGCCGAACGGCAGATCGAGCTGCTCCGCCGCGACGGCTATCCCGAACGCCGGCTGCGCGAACTCGTCGCTTTCGCCCAGAACCGGATTCCCGCGGAACGCGCCGTCGCGGTCGACGAGGCCGGCCGCACGGGCACGTCCCGGAACCGCCTGCGGCCCTCGAACCTCTACGTCGCCGGCCTGTACCGCGAAAACCAGTCCAACGACGACATCGTCCAGCGCTACGGCGAGGGCCGCGCGGGCCTCAACCTGAGCGCCCGGCTGGGGCTGGAAGCGTCGGCGTTCGCCGGGCGCATCGACCAGACCGTGACCTCCAACGTCTGGTTCGAGATCGAACAGCCCGTCACCAGCGTCAGCAGCTCGACCACCACCACGACCACCGACGGCGACACCACCACGTCGTCCAGCACCACGCAAACCACCACGATCAACAAGATCCAGACCAACCGCATCACGAAAACCGAGTACGACGCCGACGTCGCCGAGGTGCGCGGCACCCTCACGCTGCGCATCAGCGACGCCGCCTCGCTGACCGCCGCGCTCGGCGTGAAGACCGTCGAATTCAACCAGGCCGACGATCCCGAGCAGGCGGAACAGGAGGAAGTGGTCGGCTCCCTGACCGTGGCCTGGAGCCGGCAGCGCGCCCTGCGGATCGCGGCCGTCTTCGAGCACGATCTGGTCGCGTCCGCCCGCCGCGAGATCTCCTACAACGGCTTCGGATTGAATGCCCGCTGGCTGACGTCCGACCGCTGGGAACTCGCCGGGGTCGCGCGCTACCTCAGCTACGAGGACGACAACGCCATGGTCCAGCTCTCCGGCGGCACGTTCTGGCAGCTGTTTGAACGGCAGGGGATCTGGGGCGGCCTCGAGGCCTCCACCTACAGCACCGACGAAGATTCCGAGTTCTATTGGACGCCCTACTGGGACACCCGCTACGCGGCCGTCCTGCGCCTGTTGCGCGCCTACCAGGACTATTTCTTCCGGTTCGACGTCCGCCTCGGCCAGCAGCGCGAAGACGCCCGGCCCGAAGACGAGCTGGCCTGGCGCAATCTCAAGGCGCGGGCCGACGCCGACGGCAACTGGGATGCGGGGCCCAATCCCGACGCCGACTGGGACACGTTCGTCGGCCTCGGCGCCACCTACCGCCAGCGGCTGTGGCGCCGCCTGGACCTGATCGGCGACCTGTCCGTCAATTTCCTGCGCGATTATTCCGAGCACGACTTCACGGTCGGGCTCCAGTACAACTTCTAGCGCGGCGGACGCGCTGGATCGACCCCGGAGGTTCGCGATGAAAGCCTTGGCCATCAACGGCAGCCCGCGCAAGGGCGGCAACGTCGAAATCCTGCTGCGGCGGGCCCTCGAGCCCATCTTCGCCGCCGGGCACGAAACGGAAATCGTCCAGATCGGCGGCGCCCGCCTCCGCGGCTGCACCGCCTGCGGCGACTGCGGCCGCAACCTGAACAAGCGCTGCGTCCTGGAAGACGACGGGTTCAACGCCGTCTTCGCGAAGATGCTCGAGGCCGACGCGATCCTGATCGGCACGCCGACCTACTTCGGCGATCTGACGGCGGACACCAAGGCGCTGATCGAACGGGCCGGCTACGTCGCCCTCGCCAACGGCGGCCTCCTGCGCCGAAAGATCGGCGCGGCCGTCGTCGCCGCGCGCCGCAGCGGCAGCATGCACGTGATGGATTCCATCAACCACCTGTTTCTCATGACCGAAATGATCGTGCCGGGTTCCACCTACTGGAACTACGGCCAGGGCCTGTCGCCCGGCGACGTGTTCAACGACGAAGAAGGCCTGGAAAACATGAAGAACCTCGGCGAACAGATCGTTTGGCTCATGGAACGGTTGCGAAAAGACTGAACCGTTCCGGCGGGGCGCGGCTTCACGCGATCGTAATAAATGGCGGGGCCGCAAAATGTTGCAGATTTCGGTTGTATTTCCCGAAACCGGATTCCTACAATAGCATCGTCGACCAGAGATCGTCCAAACCCAGGAGCTCAAAATGGAACCCACCCCAGGTCAAGCCGCGCCTCAAAACGTTCCGTACCGCCCGGGCATGCCGGATCGCCGCAAGCGCAAACCCGACAAATGGGCGGTTTCGTTTCGTTGGATTTCGCTGCTGGTCTATCCGATTCTCATCGTGTGCGTGTTCGTCGTCGTGGCGCTGGCCGACGTCGCGCAGCGCAATGCCGTGGTGGAGCAGATGGGCCGCGAAGCCGAGCCGGCCGCGGCCGGCATCGGCCTGAAAACGATCTTGCCGTTGTTGCTGGTGGGGCTCGCGATCGGCGTCGGCGGCATGGTCTTGAGCAAGTTCCGCGCGCGGCGGCGTTCAGACTACAACTACCAGACCCAGCTCCTGCTGATCATCCTGTCGGTCGGCGGCCTGCTGGTGTTCTTCGCCTTGCAGCAAGCCGGCGTCATCAAATAGAGCCGCCGGATTCCTTTGCCCGTCGGTCGCTTTTCTCCGTAGCGCGGGGTTCCCGCCCGGCGCGGATCCGGGAACCCGCCCGCGACCGGAGCCGCGTGCCACGAAGGCCGCCCACTTCGCGGAATGCCTTCTTCTTCTACACGAGCTTCTTCAGAAACAGCGTGCAGTCGCCGGGCAAGCCGGCGAACCGCGGCGCCGCGGCATAGGCCAGGCGGTTGATCTCCACGTAGCCCTGCTTGCGGAACGCGCCCTCGGATTTCGGATTGGTGGCCTCGGAGACGAGATACTCGTAGCGCTTTTCGCGCAGGAGGTCTTCCATCCGCTGCAGCATCCGCATCGAAATCCCCGCGCGCCAGTAGCTCGGCGCCACGGCCAGATAGAACACGTAGGTCCACTTGCCGGGGATGCGGGCGAGGGGCTTGTCGAGCTCCTCGAAGAAATCGTTCATCTGTTCCATCGCCGCGCGGTACTCGGGCGGGATCACGTGGAGCGTCTGGCGGTACTTGCCGTCGTCGAGCCCGATGGCCACGCCGGCCAGCTTGCCGAGATCGGCGTCGATGGCGGCGACGGCCAGATGGTCTTCGAAACAGTGGTCGCAGACCGCGCGGACGTAGGACGAGTAGAAATCGCGGGAAAGCCGGAGCGCGGCGGTCATCGGCTCCAGATTGAGGAAGACGTCGGTGAGAAGTTCGGCGGATTCGGGCAGGCG
>CAZVIK010000161.1:0-9550 GCA_964627045.1 uncultured Solibacteraceae bacterium
TTTTCCCTGCACAGGAACTCCATGTACTCGGAAGAGTCCATGGCGCCTTTGCCGGGCTATGTCCACCGGATCCCCGTCGTCCGCAGGGTGTTCGGGTCCATCGAAGACCGCTATCGCGAGGCGACCGGCAAACCCTTCGACTATGGCAACGCCTTCTGGACGCCGCCCCTCCCGCCGCACGCCGCCTTCGCACGGGAACAGGAACAAATCCAGCGGCATCTCGGACTGGCCGCGCACGTTTCGCTGACCGACCACGACAGCATCCAGGCCGGCATCCAGTTGCACCTCATTGAGAGTTCCCAAGGGACCCCGGTCTCCCTGGAATGGACCGTGCCGTTCGAGCCATCGTTCCTGCACATCGGCGTGCACAACCTCCCGCCGGCGGCCGCCGCCGGGTGGCTCGGTCGTCTCCGCGCGTACACCGCTGCGCCCCGGCTCGAGCGGCTGAAGGATTTGCTCGCCGGCGTGAGCGCGATCGAGGGGGCGCTGGTTGTATTGAACCACCCCCTCTGGGACGAGTCCCGGATCGGCGCAGACGGACAGTACCGGATGGTCCGGAGTTTCCTGTCCGTCTGCGGCGGCTGGATTCACGCCATGGAATGGAACGGCCTGCGGCCAGCCGCCGAAAACCGTGCGGTACTGGAGATGGCCGCCGGGCTGGACATCCCGGTTGTCTCCGGCGGCGACAGCCACGCCAGCGCTCCCAGTTCGGTGCTGAACCTGACCAACGCCTCCAACTTCGCCGAGTTCGCCGGCGAAATCCGGCACGACCGCGTCAGCCGCATCCTGCTGTTGCCCGAGTATTACGGGCCGCACGGCCTGCGCTACGCCGAGTGCGCCCTGGACATCGTGCGGGAGTACCCCGACCTGGCAGGGCGGCGCCGCTGGGTGGACCGCGCCTTCTATCGCGAGCCGGACGGCGCGGTGCAGCCGCTGTCCTCCTTCTGCGCCCGCGACGGCGGGTACCCGGGCGCGTGGCCATTCCAGGTCTTGCGATTGGGCCACAGCCGTCCGTTTCGCGCAGCTCTCCGCGCGGCCCTGGCCGCCTGCCAGCACCCCGCCTGGGCCTCGGAACGTTAAACAGCGCTTTCCGCCCCCGCCTTTCACCGGATCGTCATCATCCTGTAACCTCGCGTTCGTAGTATGGGGGTGGGTGAACCATGTTGCCGCTTGCCATTGCGTTTCTCGCGGCGGGGGTGTTCGTGTTGAAGTACAGACGCCCGCTGCGCCGCCCGCATGAAAGCCGTCAATACCGAATCGACGCGCGCGCGATCTCCACAGTGCTCTTCCTGCTGGCCGGATGCATGCTCGTGCTGGACTTCGCCACGCGGTTGAAGGGGATGAGCGCATGATGCCCGAAGACGTGTCCATTGCGCCTCCCCAGTATCCCAGTGTGCTGAGAGAGGGACGGGTGTTGGTACAGCTTCTGACCGGAGCGCTAATCTGTTCGGGCTATCCGGAGCCCGAAGCGGCCTTGCGCGCCCGGGCGCTGTTGTCGTCCCAACCCGCCGTCGCTTCCGCGTCCGCTTCGCCGGGACGTTAGGCGGCGGCCCCGATCAGGCCGGCTCGTGGTCTGGCGGCGCCGCCAAACGTGGGGTGAGGAGCCACCGAAGCACAGCGCGCGGCGTCCGGCCCGGGGTCTCCACTTCGAAGCACGCCAGCGCGCCTTTCTTCACTTCCAGAACGCTACCGGGAGCGCCGAGAAGGAAGCTGGCGAGCGCGCTGAACAAGGGTTCGTGGCCCACCAGCAGGACCGCATCTTCGTCCGTGTGGTCCCGCAGGAGTTGCCACACTTCGACGGGCGACGACGATGGAACCAACGCCGCCGTCTCGACGATCTTCCCCGTGCAGCCGAGCATCTCCTGCGCGATCCGTGCCGTTTCTATGGCCCTGGCATAGGGGCTGGAGAGGATCGCTCCCACGCTGGCTTTCGCGGCCCTGGCCCGCTCCAGCACGTAGCGCAGCTTCTGGCGGCCCTCTTCGGTCAGCCGCCGCTCGGAGTCCGGGCGCCCCGGCTGTGACCGCTCCGCGATCCCGTGGCGCAGCAGGTAGAGCCGCATTATGCCTTGGCGACCCGCCTTTTCCGACGGGCGGGGAGTTCCAGGGGTCTTGCCGGAGGCTTGCCCAGGTGCCGCGCCGCGATGTCGTCGCGAAGTTCGCGGAAAATCGCCTCGGCCGGCCGGCTGGCGTCCACGACCGTGAAGGCGTAGCGCTTCGCCATCCGGTCCAGCGTCCGCACCAGCCGGGTCTGGTAGCGGACGAAGCTCTCGTGCATGTCCGCGCCGAAGCGCATATCCATGCCGCTTTCCCAATAGTCGAACGCGCCCCGTCCGAGCACCACGCGCTGCACCAGGTCCGCCACCTCGGCGCGGAGATAGTACACGGCGTGAGGCGCCAGGCCGATCCCGGTAACCTGCTCGATCCAGGCCCGGTCTTCTCCCCTCGCCGTGGCGCGCGCGATCAGCGAAAAGATGTAACGGTCGATCAACACCACGAATCCCGCCCGCAACGCCGGGATGATCTGGTTTTCCAGCCGGTCGGCGAAGTCGGTCACATAGAACAGCGTCATGGCGATGGGGCCCAGCGTGTTGCCCATCTTGGCTTCCACGATCCCCTTACCCGCCAGCGCCGACCGCGCCATGCCGCTGTCCAGCACCGCGTAGCCTTCCTGCTCCAGCCACTTCCGCAGCAGGGCGACCTGCGTGCTCCGGCCCACGGCGTCCGGTCCTTCGATCACGATCAGTTTACCCTGCAACTCGGAGCAATCCACGCCGGGCAACGGCTCGGAGAGAAACCGCAGCGGTTCACTCTGCCTCATGGCCCGCCTCCGTCGCCACCCGCAGCACGCCGCTCGACTGCTCTCCGCCAAGCGCGTCGCGAACGATCGCCCGCACCTGCTGTTGCTGATCTTCGATGGATTGCGTCGCGTCGATCACGTGAAACCCCACCTCCTCGGCCATCGCCTCGTATTCGTCCAGAATGCGCCCCTGGAACAGGCGGAAACTCTCTTCGATGTTCCGGCTCAGGCCCAGATCCATGCCCGCCTCGTAGTACTTGATCGCGTTCCGCCCTCCCAGAATGCGCTGCACCGCGACGTCCAGCGGCACGCGGAAGTAGAAACTCAGGTTTGGCCGCAAGGCGAACCGGTAGAGGTTCCGCACCCACCGGCGGCTCATCCCTCGCGCCACGTCGCGCGCGAACGCCGTGTACGCGTACCGGTCCGCGCAGACCACGGCCCCCGCCTTCACCAGCGGGAGGATGTAGCTTTCCATGCGATCGGCGAAATCCGTGGCGTGGATCAAGCTGAAGCTCGCCGGCGTGAACATGGCCTTCTTCTTGCCCCGGCGCGTGGTTTCGCGGACCAGCGGCGAGGAGTTCCATTCGCTGAACGCCACCGCGTAGCCTTGGGCCCGCAGCCACTGGGCCAGCAACAGCAACTGCGTGGATTTCCCGGACCCGTCGATCCCTTCCACGATAATTAACTTCCCGCTGTAACGGTTTTGTAACATTAACGGCGAGGGTCTCATGATTTCGGATACTATTATATGGGACCTATGGCGCGCTACGCAGCCATCGACGTCGGCAGCAATTCCGTGCGAATGGAGGCCGCCGAACTGATCCCGGGTTCACCGGTCTGCATCATCGCTTCGGACCGCGAAGTTACCCGCCTTGGCGAGAGCGTGTTTCGCGACGGCCGCATCTCGCCCGCCGCTATGGAGCACACCTGCCGCGTTCTTCAGCGGATGGCTGCGGCCCTCCGGACGCTCGACCTGGAAGGCGTCCGCGCCGTCGCCACAAGTTCCGTCCGGGACGCCCGCAACCAGTCTGAGTTTCTGTCCCGAGCCTCGGAGGCGGCCGGCGTTCCCGTGGAGGTAATTTCGGGCCGCGAGGAGGCGCGACTGATTCATCTCGGTGTGAATTCCCGCTGGCCGCAACCGGCCCGTCCCGTGCTCATCGTGGACATCGGCGGCGGCAGCGCCGAGGTCGTGCTCGGTGAGAACGGCCGCATGCGCGACGCGGTCTCCAAACCCCTGGGCGCGGTACGCCTGCGCGAGAACTTCCTTTCTGAAGATCCCCCCGATCCTCGCCGCCTTCTGCAAATGGAGGAGTACATCGACGACAAGCTCGCCGGCCTTCCCCGCCGTTTCGGTGGCTCCGGCTGGGCGCGGCTCATTGCCACGTCGGCCACGGCGCGCGCGGTGGCCTGCGTCACCGGCGGCGTTTCGCGCGCCAACCGTGACCAGGCCGATCGTATCCGCGTTTCCGCCGCCCAGGTCCGCCGCTTGTATCAACGCCTCATCCCGCTGGACCTCGCCGCGCGCCGCCGCATCGCCGGCATCGGCCCTCGCCGCGCCGAGATTGTCGTCCCGGGAGTGGCCGTCCTAACGCGCGTCCTGCGCGTTTTCGGCATGCCGCACCTTCACTACTCGACGGCCGGTGTCCGTGACGGGATCGTCGCCGACCTGGCCGCGCGCGGCGTTGGGCGCGACCGGGGCCGTCTCACCCCTGAACAGCGGCGCGAGGTTGAACGCGTCGCCCTGCATTACGGCGTCTCCCTGCGCCGCGTCCGCCGGACCGCCGCGCTGGCCCTGGCGTTGTTCGACCAATTGCACGCGCTGCACCGCCTTCCGGCGGAATGCGCGAAGTTACTGGAGGCCGGCGCCTACCTTCACGACGTGGGTCACTACATAAGTGACGCCAGTCACCATAAGCACTCTTATTACTTAGTGGCGAATTCGGACTTATCGGGATTCACGGCGCGCGAGCGCGAGTTTGTCGCCCAGCTCTGCCGCTATCACCGCAAGTCGCTTCCCACCGCGGCCCACCCCGGATTCGGCGCTATGGGCGAGGCTGACGCCCGGGCGCTGCTTCGGCTCGTCCCTTTGCTCCGTATTGCCGTCAGCCTGAACCAATGGCAGTCGGGCCGCGTCCGGGCGCTGGCCTGTGAAGTCGCGCCGGGCGGCGTGACCATCGTGCTGGAAGCCGACGGCGAACCCGCCGTCGAGCTGTGGGGCGCCGAGCGCGCCGACCAGGCTTTCCTCCAGGTGTTCGGAACCCCGGTCGCCGTCACGCGCCACCGGAGATCGGCATGAGCCGCGCTCCCCACCGGCCCCGCCCCGACCGAGGCATCCGGGAGTATGCCGCCGAACGCACGGCAGGCCTGCTGCGCCGCGCGGCGTTTCAGGCCAACCGTACCGCGCGCCTCCGCACCGTCGAATCGATCCACGACCTGCGCGTGGCCATCCGCCGCCTCTCTCAGGGGCTTCGCCTCTTCGCTCCGTTCTTCCCCGCGGACAGCGCCCGCCGGCTGCGGCGCAAGTTGGACGGCGTCATGGGTCTGGCTTCCGCCGTGCGCGACCTCGACGTCGCCGCCGACCTCCTTAAGCGTGGCCGGACCGCGCCGCCCTCCGCCCTGGCCGCACGCCTGTGTGCCGAGCGGCAGGTTGAGGAAGGCAAGTTGTTGCCCGCGCTTAAGCGATGGGGCCGCCGCGACTTCGAGAAGAAGTGGCGCCGCCGCCTGGGAGTGTGAAGCGTGCCGGTACCCAAGATCAAGTGGAACGAGTCCCTGGGCGCCGCGGGCAACGCGCGCGCCCGCCTGCCGGAGCTGGCGGCGGCCTTCTTCGCCTCGGGCCGTAAGGCCGCGCTCGTGTCGGCGCCCGTCTCCGCGCTTCACCGTTTCCGCCTCGAGGTCAAGTCCTTCCGTTACACCCTGGAGTCTTTCCAGCCCTTCTACGGCCCCGGGTTGGAGCGGAGGATCGCGGGTCTCCGCAGGATGCAGGACTACCTGGGAGCCTTGAACGACTGCGTCGTAACCCTGGACCTGGTCGCCGCCCGTCTGCCCTCCGGCGATCCGGAACGGAGGATGCTCGACGTGCGGCTCTCCGCCAGAGCCCGGCGGATGGCCGCTTCCTTCCGCCGCTACTGGGCGAAGACCTTCGACCGCCCCGGCGAAGAGCGGCTTTGGATTCAATACCTTAAGCGCCCCCTCGCAGGTCCCGCCAAGCGCCCGTAACCGTCCATTGACCTTTCTGTAACGGAATGCCATGATGGAAGGTCCTCGTCTGTCCACACGACGACTCAACCGTAGTGAGGCGATATGCGTTTTCTCCCGAAGGAAGAAAAGTTCTACAGTCTGTTCCTGCAACAAGCCCAACTCATTTCGGAGGCCGCCGCCTCGTTGGTGGAAGGAGTTCAGGGGGGAAACAGCCATCTTGCCGGCGCCTCGGCCAACATTCAGAAACTGGAAGGCCAGGGCGACGAAATCATCCATGACATCTTCACCCGCCTGAACCAGACCTTCATCACGCCCATCGACCCCGAGGACATCCACGAGCTCTCTTGCAGCCTGGACGACGTTCTGGACGGCATCGAAGACGCCTGCTACCGCATGTCCGCCTACAAGCTGGACCCGATTCCGCCGCAGGTCGTCGAGCTCTGCCAGATCGTGGCCGACTGTTCGCGCGTGCTGGTCAAGGCCATGGACGCGCTGAAGCACGATAGACCGCTTCTCGAACACTGCATCGAAATCAACAGCCTGGAAGGCGTCGCCGACAAGCTGGTGCGCCGGGCATTGGCCGAGCTTTACCAGAGCGACATTCACCCCATCGCTTTCATCAAGCTCAAAGAGGTCTACGAGGTGTTGGAGGCTACGACGGACCGCTGCGAAGACGTGGCCGACACCCTCCAGGGCGTCGTGGTCAAGAATAGCTAACCCCGCCCATGACCCCGCTCCTGCTGGCCGTCATCGTCGTCATCATCGCGCTGACCTTCGACTACATCAACGGCTTCCACGACGCCGCCAATTCCATCGCCACGGTGGTCGCCACGCGCGTACTGACGCCGCTCCAGGCGGTGGCCTGGGCCGCGTTCTTCAATTTCATCTCCGCTTTCAGTTTCGGAACCGGCGTCGCCAACACGGTCGGCAAGGGCATGGTGGATTTGGCCGTGGTCACGCCCTACGTCATCTTGTGCGGCTTGGTCGGCGCCATCGTGTGGGACCTGATTACCTGGTGGTTCGGGCTGCCCACCAGTTCGTCGCACGCTCTGTTCGGCGGATACGCCGGCTCGGCCATGGCCCATGTCGCCGTGCAACGCGGCATCGGGAATGCCTTCGACGCCATCGTGGTGAGCGGTTGGGTCAAGACGCTGATCTTCATGGTGGCCGCCCCGTTGATCGGCCTGGTCCTGGCCTACTTCTTCATGGTCTCGGTCTATTGGATCTTCCGCAACGCCACCCCTCGGAAGATGGACAAGCATTTCCGAAGGCTCCAGCTTCTTTCGGCCGCCATCTACAGCTACGCCCACGGCACCAACGACGCGCAGAAGACCATGGGGATCATCACCGGCGTGCTGGTTTCCTGCGGCTACCTTCAGACGTTCCACGTGCCCGTTTGGGTGATCCTGTCGGCGCACGCCGCCATCGCGCTCGGCACGCTGACCGGCGGTTGGCGCATCGTCCACACCATGGGCGCGCGCCTTACCCGCCTCCGGCCCCGCAGCGGCTTCTGCGCGGAAGCCGCCGCGGCCGCCTCCATCCTGCTGGCCACCGAATTGAAGGTCGGCGTTTCCACGACCCACGTCATCACCGGCGCCATCGCCGGGGTCGGCTCCATTCAGCGCGTGAAGGCCGTGCGCTGGGGCGTGGCCGCCAACATCGTCTGGGCCTGGGTGTTGACGATCCCCGCGGCCGCCGCTGTGGCCGCCATCACGTTTCTGCTGTTGCGCCTGTTCGTCCCCGGAATCTAGTCCGGCTACTTCACGGTGCCCACCTGCCCGGCCGCCATCAGCCGCGCGTCCATCCGCGTGAGCGACCGCTCCATGTCCGGCGTCAGCAAACGCGTGTGATAGACGTCGACCAGGTACTCCGGAATCGGCCAGACATCGTCGGCGGACGTCATCCATCCGATCTTGTCGAAGCGCCTCAGGTTCACGGGCCGCGAGTATCGCCGCAGCGTCTTCTCGCCCTTCAGGTTGAAGTAGTGCTCGAAGTAGCTCATCGCCAACTCCCGCAGCGTGCGGTAGACGGGCTCGCGGAAGCGCAACCCAGCGTAGTTGGACTTGGCCAGCGCGCCCCAGCATCCGCGCCTCCGGAAGACGGCGAGCACGTGGTCGTCGTCGCGCACCGCCTCCAGGTCCAGCAGGAGCGGCGGGTCGCCCTGCACCCGCAGCGCCGCGGCCGCGAACAACGCCCCTTCCATGCAATGTGCGGTGTTTTTCTCGATCACCCGCCGCGGCGAGTAACAGGTGACCCCTCCGCGCTCCTTGTTGTACGGCAGATCGTCGAGGAACCGCTGGATCTTCTCGGGCGTCGTAAGCCGCCGGTACACGGCCCTCTCAGCGGCATTGAATTCAGGGAAGTTCATCGTTCCCGCCAGGGTAACGCAGAACCGGGCGCCCGTTCACGGGAGTAGAATTTTGATGGATTCGCCAGCGCGCCATGCACTCCACACCCATCGGCGGCAGCGGCCGCCGGACAAAGCTGTTCGCCCTCTGGTACGCCTGCATCGCGGCCGGCTTCCTCCTGCTCGCCGTCCGCGCTTGGGTCTTGGGCGCGCCGCGTTGGACGGTGATTCTTCGCGGCCTCATCGCCGGCGGCTTCGGCCTGCTGGCCTGGCTGGAGCATCGCGGCGTGCTCCGCCGTTGAGACCCCGCGGCCGGGCCTTACAATGGGAGCAGAATGGTTGCGCTGCTCCTCTTGCTGCTCCTCCAACCCTCCCAGGCCCCCACGCGCTGGCCCATCGAGTCCATCGCGATCGAGGGGATCGAGGTTTACTCGCGGGAGGACATCCTCGGATTCACCGGCCTGTCCGTCGGCCAGACGGCCGGAAGGGAAGAACTGGAAGCCGCGCGCCAACGCCTTGTGCAGACCGGATACTTCGCCAGCGCCGGGTTCCGCTTCAGCCCCGGGCCTTCCAGGCAGGGCATCGCCGTCACCTTCGAGATCGCCGAGCTTTCGGAAACCTACCCGATCCGCTTCGAGCGCCTGGCGGCCTCGGCCGGCGAGTTGACCGCCCACCTCAGGGCTTCCGATCCCCTTTTTCGCGAGCGGATTCCAGCCTCGCCCGCGATCCTGGAGCGATGCTCCCGCGCCATCGAGTCCTATCTCGCGGGCCGCAACCAGAAGGTCGAGGTTTCCGGGAAGCTCTGGCCGGATCGCTCGGGCAATCTCGCCGTATTGTTCAGTCCCGCCGCGCGCGCGCCCGCCATCGCTCAGGTTCAATTCACCGGTTCCAGCGTCTTGAGCGCGGGGCAGCTCCAGACGGCCGTTGCGCCGGTCGCGATTGGCGCGGCCTATACCGAAGACGGCTTCCAAGAGATGCTCGGCGCCAGCGTGCGGAAGCTTTACGAATCCAAAGGCATGCTGCGCGTGGCGTTTCCGAAGGTGACCGTGTCCCCGGCCGAAGGCATCGACGGCGTCGCCGTGCTGGTCGAGGTCGTCGAAGGCGATGTCTACACCCTCGGCGAAGTCAGGGTCGAGGCCGGGGGACTCCCCGAAGCCGGACTATTGAAGGCGGCCGATATCAAGACCGGCGAGACCGTTAATTTCGAA
>CAZVIK010000162.1:0-3966 GCA_964627045.1 uncultured Solibacteraceae bacterium
TCTCTACGCTTTCGCCGCCCCGGCCGCAGCCGGACTGGCCGCGCGCCAGGCCCCGGCACGGCTTTCCGCCCAAACTTCCGCATCCCCTTCGGGCCCGTTCGTTCTGCCTCCGCTGCCCTATGCCATCGACGCGCTGGAGCCTCACATAGACGCCCAGACGATGCAGATCCACCACGACCGGCATCACGCCGCCTACGTGACAAATCTGAACAACGCTGTGGCCAAGTTCCCGGAACTCGGAAAGAAGCCCGTTGAAGAGTTGGTGAGCGACCTGAACGCCGTCCCCGAAGCCATCCGCACGGCCGTGCGCAACAACGGCGGCGGCCACGCCAATCACGACCTGTTCTGGAAATCTCTTTCCAAAGGTGGCCCGCGCGCCCCCGTCGGCGAGCTGGCCAAGGCCGTCGATGCCAGGTTCGGCACCTTCGCCTCGTTCCAGGACCAGATCACGCGTGCCGCTACCGGCGTCTTCGGCAGCGGTTGGGCGTGGCTCGTGCTGGACGCCTCCAAGCAACTTGGCGTCGTTGCCACGCCGAACCAAGACACGCCCCTGTCCTCGGGCCAGTCCGTCCTGTTCGGAATCGACGTCTGGGAGCACGCCTACTACCTGAAATATCAAAACCGCCGCGCCGACTACCTGACGGCCATCCAAAACGTCATCAACTGGGACTTCGTTTCGGCTCGCTACGCCGATCTCGTAAAGTAAGGCCGCCTCGCGGGCCGGTGCTATCATGAAGGCTCATGAAGCGGTCCGCAGGCCTTCCGGTAGTGGTGATTGTGGGCCGGCCAAACGTTGGCAAGTCCACGCTGTTTAACTGCATTCTCCGTCAGCGCCGCGCCATCGTTGGCGACGAGCCCGGCATCACCCGGGACCGCATCCACGGCGAAGGCTCCTACCGCGGACGCTCCTTCGAACTCATCGATACCGGCGGCATCATTCCCAACGACGCCGAATTGATCCCCAGCGAAATCCTTCGCCAGGCTCGCACCGCGCTCGAGCAGGCGGCCCACATCGTCTTCCTCATCGACGGCCGCACCGAGATCACCTCGGCCGACCGCGAACTCGCCCAGATGCTCCGTAAGCTCGGCAAGCCCGTCTCCCTCGCCGTCAATAAGATCGATTCGGCGCAGCGCGAGTCCCTCACACACGAGTTTCACTCTCTCGGCTTTTCGGATCTCTTCCCGGTCTCCGCCGAACACCGCCTCGGGATTGACGAGTTGCTCGACCACATCACCGCGACCTTCCCCTCCGAGGACGGCACGGCCGGCGAACCCGCCGCCCGCGGTCCGGTCAAAGTCGCCATCATCGGCCGGCCGAACGTCGGCAAGTCGACGTTGCTCAACACGCTGGTGGGAGAGGATCGCGCCATCGTCTCGCCGGTCGCCGGAACCACGCGTGACGCTGTGGACCAGCACGTTGCGGTAGACGGAAACGAGTTCGTCTTCGTCGACACCGCCGGGATGCGCCGCAAGGGCAAGACCAAGCTGATGGCCGAGAAGCTCAGCGTCGTCATGGCGCGCCGCCACATCCGCATGGCCGACGTCGTGCTTTTACTTCTGGATGCCACCGAAGGCTTCGTCGGACTGGACGCCAACATCGCGGGATACGCCCACGAAGATGGCCGCCCGCTGATCGTCTGTGTGAACAAGTGGGATGCCGCGCCCGCCCGCGACCGTAAGGCGTTCACTACCCAGGTCCGCGACGCCCTGAAGTTCCTCGACTACGCCCCCGTGGTCTTCATCTCGGCGAAGACCGGAAGCGGCGTCCGCCAGTTGCTGCCGCTCATCCTGGAAGTCTACGACTCGGCCTGCAAGAGGGTCCCCACGGGCGAATTGAACCGCTTCCTCGAAGAGCTCGATCTCGAGCCGGACCTGAAGGTACTCTACATGACGCAGGCCTCGGTGCGCCCGCCAACTTTCGTGCTTTTCACGCACCACCGTGGGAAGCTGCACTTTTCCATCGAGCGCCGCATCGTCAACCGCCTGCGAAAGAGCTTCGGCTTCCGCGGCTCGCCAATCGTCGTGAAGCTGCAAAGCCGGCGCAGAGGACGTTGACCGGTCACAGGGGCTGTGGCCGCCATGGCCGGCATTGAAAGACGGGCCGTCCGGTCTGGCCGGTGAGGCCGTCGATCCCCCACGGGCGAACAGCCCGGGCGCGCACCCGGCGCACAGGCCGCCGGTGCCGCCAGTCACCGGCCGTCACTGCTGTCACGGCGGCGCCCGCCTATTTGGGAGCCGCGGGGTTTTATTATTTAACCTCTGCCCGCAAATCCGTGTCTATTTTCGTGCAGGGCCCGCACACGGCGTGATAAGACGGCTCAATTCTCTTCACGATCCCCGGCAGAACATACGGATCATCGGGCAGATTCTCCGTCGCGATCGACAACCGGGGCTTCCAGCGCCGCAGCGTCGCCGCCGCTCCCTGAAGCGCCTTTGCCTCGGCCCCCTCGACATCCATCTTGATGTAATCGACGCGGTCCAAGCCGAGTTCCGGAACCAGTTCGTCAATGGTTGTCAGGGGGAGTCTGAGTTGTTCGGAATGCCTTCCCTCTTCCGGCCGGTCATCCATGACGAAGGAGTCCAGCACGGAATTCTTGTAGAGGTACATCGCCAGCTCGGTGCGCTCGTTCCAGACGCCCTTCGGGCACACCACGACGCTACCGCGCTCGATGTCGCCCTGGAACGTCCTCCTGAGGCATTCGCAGTTGGCCGGCACAGGTTCGATGGCGATGACCAGCCTGGCGCCTCGCCGGAGGGCGGTTCTTGTGAACACACCCACGTTCGCGCCGCAATCCAGCACGACGTCGCCCTCCTGCACTCCGTATGGGCCCCGTCCGTAGACCTCGCAGACCTGCTCCGCCAACACGTAGGCCAGGTTCGTTCCCGGCGGCGTCCAGAAATCGCCCTCCGGCGTGCTCCAGAGCTCCAGTCCCTGGCGCTCTTCCAGCCTTCGCGAGGCGGCCACCAGTCGCGCTTCCAGTTGCTGGAACTCAAACGCCTTTTTGGCCGCAGCCACGACCTGTCGAAACTCAATGGTATGGTTGCGGCGCGGCATCCTGGACGGGACCGGAGTCCAACGTTGGTGAGTGATACTCGTTGCCGCGAAGAACGCCACCATCGGCGTCCCGGCGACGACTAATTGTAACATCCGGAGACTTCCGGTGGTGTTACTTAGGTCTGCGCCGCTGAGAGCTTACCCGCCGCTGGCGTCGTGCTGGCCCGTGCCCGCGAGCTCTTCGATCTTGGTCCCCTTGCAGTCGATCCGCTGCGGAACGAATCCCCGTGCGCTCACCATGCCCTCGGTCGCGCCGGGCCCGGCCGCTGCCGCGGCGGTCCGGTCGTGGGCGGCGACGCCCGGTTGGGCGGCTTCCTCCAACATCTCGACGAGGAACTTTTCGAGGGGCGCGGCCACCCCCACAAGGTCGGGCCGTCCCAACAAGCCGCAGATCTCGCCCGGCGTCATCGACTCCAAAGTCACAGCGCCGCCCTTGTCCAGCGCCGCGATGCGGCACGGCACAAAGTTCGCGAAGCGAATGTCGGCCGCCAGGAGCGCCGCGCTCACGTCTGGCCGGCACACCGTGAAGACGACCGCGTCCTGGCTCGCGTCCGCCGCCGCCCCCGTAAGTAGCTGTCCCACGTGGATGACGGAAAGAACATTCAAACCCCGCCGCTGCGCCGCGTGCAGCAGAGCCGGTTCGATGGCCGATAGCGGCTTACTGGATTTCACCTGTAGCATCTGCGCGCCCCCGAAAGAATGATACCAGACCCGGCCGGGCTACTCGCACTCGCGCCGCACCAGGAACTCGATCCGCCGTATCCCTCCCCGGCGGATCTCCGCCTCGATCCCCGTATAGGCCGGCAGCCCGCTGCAGGCGCGCAACTCGGCCTCGACGGCCGCTGTCATCTCCAGCGCGTAGCGGTCCGCCCTTTCGCGGTGCGAATAGCCCGCATAGCCCGCCCCATGCG
>CAZVIK010000162.1:3976-9538 GCA_964627045.1 uncultured Solibacteraceae bacterium
CGCATGGACCAGACCCGCCAGCGCGTCCCAGAAGCTGCGGCGCCGCAGGAACCGACGGCGAGCCAGCGCCTCGCGCGTGTAGCTCTTCCTCCGCGCGGGCCACTCCAACACGATGCCAGTACACCGTTCCGGCGCGAAGGGCCGCCCCGGTTCGGCATCGGGAACAGATGCCAGAAGCGCCTCCACGCTCCCAAGCTCTGCGTGGATGGCCTCCCACCGGTAGCGTGTCGCGCCGGCCACCAGTGAACCACGCTGAAGCAGTCCCGCGACGCGGGCCGCGTCCTTGCCTGTAACGTCCAGCATCAGCTCCACGAGCTCGGTTGGCGTCATCTCCCGCCATACCACCGAAGTCAGCGACACCGCTCCCGCCTCTTCACTGCTCAGCTTGACGCGGATCTTCTCGGGAAGTGCGGCTTCCACGCTAAGCTAGTATGGCAGACGCCGGCCGCACCCGGCGCCGCCGCCATGACCGACGCCGCCGCGTTCCTCACCGGGGAAATCCGCCGCCACGGCCCCATCCCCTTTCACCGCTTTATGCAGGTCGCGCTCTACCATCCCCTGTTCGGCTACTACCGGAAACCGCGCGATCCGTTCGGCCGCGGGGGCGACTTCTATACGGCCGAGCAGCTTCAGCCCGTCTTCGGAAGACTCATCGCCAGCCGCGCCCGCCAGTTCTGGGAGGACCTCGGCCGTCCGGATGACTTCGCCGTCGTCGAGCTCGGCGCCGGCCGGCGCGAGATGGCCGGGGCGTTCGGCGGGTTCCGCTACCATCCCGTCGAACTCGACGCCCCCCAGTGGCCTGCCCGCTTCACCGGCCTCGTCTTCAGCAACGAATTCTTCGACGCCCTGCCCGTCCACGCCGCCGTGCGCCGTGGCGGCGGCTTCCGCGAGTTGTTTGTCGCCGAGCGCGGCGGCCGTTTCGTTTGGGAGGACGGGCCCGCCGCCGAAGGTGAACTGGGAGAGTATCTCATCCGTTACGCCGGTGCGCTTCCCGACGGCGCGCGCGCGGAAGCGAACCTCGACGCCTTGCGATGGATCGATGAGATTGCCCTCCGGTTGGAGCGCGGCTTCGTCCTCACCATCGACTACGGGTACACGGCTCGCGAGACGGTTGCGTTTCCCGCCGGATCGCTCATGAGCTACCGCCGTCACGCGGCGCTTGACGACGTGCTCGCCGGGCCCGGGGAACGCGACATCACGGCCCACGTGTGCTTCACCGCGCTGGAAGACCGCGGCCGCGCGCGCCGTCTTGAGCCGCTGCGCCTGGAAAATCTATCCCGGACTCTTGCCGACGCCGGTGAGCTTGACGCCTTCGCGTCTGCTCTGGAGGCCGGCTCCGAGGCTGACGCGCTCCGGCTTCGCGGACAGCTTAAGTCTCTGCTCTTCGATTTCGGGGAAAGGTTCCGGACGCTGATTCAGAGGAAGGCGGAACACCAATAAAAAAGGCCCCGGAAACCGGGGCCTCTGGATGAACCTTGTTGGGCTGCAGTCCCTGTCCGGGACGCCGCTGCTACTTCTTCTTCTTCGGGGCAGCTTTCTTCTTCGCCGGCTTTGCAGCTTTCTTCGTTGCGTTCTTCATCGATTGATTCTCCCAAACATCAAAATCGCGCGACCTCGTGAGAGATCGCAGCGTGATTCATATATAAGGTGGTTCTTGGCGAAAGTCAAGAGAAAAATGCACGCGGCGTTCCATTTCGCCCGCGCCGCGGCGGCCCGGTCCGCGACAAAAACACCGAAGGCAAAAATTGTTCTAATGGAAATCATGAGCGCCCGCCGCGATCCGCACCTGCCTCGCCTCGGCCGCTGTGGCGCCGCCGCGTTGCTCGCCGCCGCGCTCATCCTTGCCGCGTCCTGCGCCCGCAAGAAGCCCGTCCGCGTGCCGGCGGCGCCGGCCATCGGCTCGGTCGAGTATGGGATTGCCAGTTGGTACGGGCCGCCCTACCACGGCCGGCGCTCCGCCAACGGCGAGATCTACGACATGGAGAAACTCACCGCCGCCCATCGCACGCTGCCCTTCGACACCTGGGTCAAGGTGGAGAACCTCTCCAACGAACGGTCGGTCGAAGTCCGCATCACCGACCGCGGCCCGTTTGTCGAAGGCCGCATCGTGGATCTGTCGCGCGCCGCCGCGCGGGAGATCCAGATGCTCGGCCCGGGCGTCGTCGAAGTCCGTCTCACCGTGATCGCCCCTCCGAAGGGCGCGCCCGCGCCCGCTTTGTTCGCGGTGCAGGTCGGCGCCTTCGCCGAGCGCGCCAACGCCGAAAACCTTGCCGAATCGCTGCGCCGCCGTTATCCCAACTGCCGCCTGGTGCACCGTGAAAGCTCTTCGCCGCCCTGGCGCGTCCTGGTCGGCGAGGAGCCTGGCATGGAGCGTGCCGCGGCGCTGGCGCGCGAGCTTCGCCGCCATGTCCGCGCCGCCTTCGTCGTGCGCCTGGATGAGGCGCCTCCCGGTGGTCTATAATCCCTAGCAGGGTGTTGTTTGACCGCGCGGATGCCCCACCGGTCCTGGTGGGCCAATCCCCCCGGATCCGTCAGATCCTCCATCTCATCGATAAGCTCGGACGCTCCCGCACCCCCGTGCTCGTCCTCGGCGAAACCGGGACCGGGAAGGAAGTCGTCGCGCGCGCGGTGCACAGCGCGGGCCCGCGCGGTCCTTTCGTTCCCATCGATTGCTCCTCCCTGGTGGGGCCGCTCATGGAGAGCGAACTGTTCGGGCACACGCGCGGAGCTTTCACCGGCGCCGCCGGACCCAAGACCGGCCTGGTCGAGGTCGCCGACGGCGGTACAGCGTTTTTCGACGAAATCGGCGAGTTGGGCCTCGACGTCCAGGCGAAGCTGTTGCGCGTGATTCAGGAAAAGGAGTTCCGCCCGGTCGGCTCGGTCGAGCGCCGCCGCGCCGACTTCCGCGTCATCGCCGCTACCAACCGTGACCTGAAGCTCGAAGTCGAGCGCGGCCGTTTTCGCGCCGACCTGTTTTTCCGGCTCAATGTCGTCTCGTTTCGCCTGCCGCACCTTCGCGAGCGAAAGGACGATCTTACCGCGCTGGTCGAGCATGTTCTCCATCGCCAAGGCTGCCGCCATGTCATCACCCACGAATGCATGGACGCGATGCTCGCCTACGATTGGCCCGGCAATGTGCGGGAATTGGAAAACTGCATCCAGCGCATGGTGGCCATCAACTCCGGCCCGCTGTTGCACACGGCCGATCTTCCCTCCGCGCTCCAGAACGCCTTGGAGGCCACTCGCCCGGCGCGTCTCTCGGCGGTGGCGACGGCCGCCACCGCTGCGCCGCCCGCCGCGCCCGCTTCGCCTCCGCCCCCGGCCGCCCCCGTCCCGCAGGAGCCTTACGTCCAGATGCCCCTGTTCTCGCTCACCGAGATGGAACGCGACGCCATCCTACGCGCGCTCGAATTCACCAAGGGGGACCGCGCCATGGCCGCGCAACTCCTCGGAATCGGCCGCACGACGTTGTACCGGAAGTTGAAGGAATACAAGCTGGCGACTTGATGCAAGGCGCAGGTCCCTTCGCCGGATGTCTTTTCATCTTGACGCCGAATCTTCCGGCGGTTCCAGGCCCATGGCGAGACCCACCCGTCTGGTCGGCAATTCCCAACCCACGCCAGACTTCGGAAACGAAATGTATGCGGGGAAAAAACGGTCCGGCGCGCGCCGGTTAGGAAACCTGCTCTTCGTCGACCGCGATCCTCAGCGATTTTAGGAACTTCTGGTCCTGGCTAGTCCACTTCACGCGGGCGGTGGTCCTAAACTCGCCAAGCACGGCGGCGGGCGCGTCGTCTCCGACCTCGTCCTCGGCGTCCTCGTCGCGCTTGTTGAACCCGATGGTGGCCTCCAATACCAGGAAGACCTCGTAGCCGGCGCGCTTGATCTCGCCGATGGCGGCGGCGATGCGGTCCGACTCGGACAGGGACTCGTTGATCGCGACTCCCAGTTCCTGCATCATCTGTTTGAGATGCTCTTCCACAAGTTGCCCCCTCCCAGGATAACACTCCGCGCCGTGCGATCCCTTCGCACAGGCGGGCCCGCTGGATCGGCGTCCAGTTCACTCATCGGCGGCGCTCTCGCGGTTTGTTAGGATAGGATTACCAAACGTTATGTCCAGAGTGGGCCGGGAGTTTCTCCGTCATGTGGTGCCTCAGATCGTCAAGCCGGTTCGCACGCTCTGGAACGAGATGATCGGCTTCGTTTTTTTGTGCCTGGCCGCCGTCCCGATTCCGCGCACCCTGCGACAGTGGCGCCAGTACGACGAATCCGGCCAGGGCCTGTTCCCGTTGGCGCTCTCGGTCGTTTTCATCCTTGTCATGGGCACTTTCGGAGCGCACTCGTTTCTGCGCGCCCGTAAGATCTCCCGGTCCTGCTCGCACCCTCGTGAACACGGTTCACGTCATCGGCGGCGGCCTGGCGGGCGCCGAAGCCGCCTGGCAGATCGCCTCGGCCGGAGGCCGCGCCGTCCTCCACGAGATGCGGCCCGCCGTCGCCACGCCGGCCCACAAAACCGCCCTGCTCGCCGAACTGGTGTGCAGCAACTCGCTCAAGAGCGATTCCGAGGGTGCCGCTCCCTGGCTGCTCAAGGAGGAACTCCGCCGCGCCGGATCGCTCCTGTTGGAGATCGCCGCCGCCACGCGCGTACCCGCCGGTCACGCCCTCACCGTGGACCGCGGTCTTTTTTCCCGGCGCGTCACCGAGGCCCTGGAGGGCCACCCGGCCATCACCGTCCTTCGCGAAGAGGTCAAGGCCATTCCGCCAGCGGCCGCCGTCGTCGTGGCCTCCGGCCCGCTCACCAGCGACGCGCTGGCCGGGGAGATCGCCCGCCGCACCGGCAGCGCGCATCTGTTTTTCTACGACGCCATCAGCCCGATCGTCGATGCCGATTCCGTCGATCGCTCGGTCGCCTTCCGCGCCTCGCGCTACGGCAAGTCCCTCGACCGGACCGGCGACTACCTGAACTGCCCGTTCGACCGTGCCGAGTACGAACGCTTTCTGGATGCGCTGCTCTCGGCCGAACGCCACGCCCCGAAGATCGCCGGCGACGTTCCCTTCTTCGAGGCTTGTCTGCCCGTCGAGGAGCTCGCCCGCCGTGGCCGCGACACGCTGCGCTTCGGCCCCATGAAGCCCGTCGGCCTCACCGACCCGCGAACCGGCCGCCGCCCCTACGCGGCCGTGCAACTCCGCCAGGAAGACTTGCGCGCCGCCAGTTACAACCTCGTCGGATTCCAGACCTCGCTGCGCTACCCCGAGCAGGAGCGCGTCTTCCGTCTTATCCCCGGTCTCGCCCGCGCGTCGTTTCTTCGCTTCGGCCAGGTTCATCGCAACACTTACATCAACGCGCCCGCCCTGCTGTCCTCCGCTCTCGAGCTTCGCGATTCCCCGGGCGTCTTCTTCGCCGGCCAGGTTTGCGGTGTCGAGGGCTACGTCGAAGCCATCGCCACCGGCTGGATGGCCGGACGCCACGCCGTGGCGCGCGCCGCGGGCCGGGAACCCCGGCCCGTGCCCCGGCGGTCCGCGCGCGGCTCCTTGTGCGCCTACGTCTCCGGCGCCGGCGGG
>CAZVIK010000163.1:0-9535 GCA_964627045.1 uncultured Solibacteraceae bacterium
GTTCGCAGAAGATCGGCACGGACACGGCGCTGGCCTTCAGCTACACCTACAACAAGGCCAGCGGGCTGGAGACCGAGACGTATCCCTCGGGGCGGCAGGTGAAGACGTGCTACGACCAGGCCGGACGGCCGAAGTCGGTGCAGAACGTCTCGACGGCGGCCTACTACGCCAACGGCATCACGTACGCGCCGCACGGAGGGATGACCTCTGTGCCGCTGGGCAACGGGATGACGGAGACGTGGAGCTACCTGCGGATGCAGCCGACCTCGGTGGAGGCGGTGCTGTCGGGGAGTTCCAAGTGGAAGCTGGAGAACTTCTACTGTCCGAGTCAAGGGGGAAGTTGCGCGAGCAATAATGGGAACGTGATCTCGCAGAGATTGACGGCGCCGAAGACGGCGGGCGGGACGCTGGCGTATGGCCCGAAAACTCGAACGGGCTATTTCCGCGAGTGATTATGGCAGCAGCTTTGTGTGCTCGGCACGGGTTCGGGCGTCTGTCGGGTCGGGTGAACCGGCGTTGAGGGTTAGACGCACTCTCCCGGAGCCAGGCCAAGGGGCGTTTCGGCGCACCTCGCCCGTTGATGCCGGACTCGATGATCCTACCCAACTCGGTTCTCTCGCCTCAGGCAGCCGCTCGGAAGTAGTAGTTCAACATGCCTCCGAGCCGTTGGCGGCGGCGGATCGGACCGGGATTCCAAAAGTGCTCGCTGTTCGGACAGATGATCCGATTCCTAATGCCCTGATGGTTCCTTTCGCGGTGATAGTGCGCCACGAACTCGTGAACCGCCTTGCGCAACGAGCGTTCCCCAAAGAAGATCATCCTGTCCAGACAAGATTCCTTGATGCTCCGGACGAACCTCTCGGCGTGCGCGTTCAGATTCGGCGATCGCGGCGGCAGCTTCACCGACTTCACTCCGGATTCCGCCAGCAGTTCCAAGAACTCGCCCGTGAACAGAGGATCGCGATCGTGGATCAAGTAACGCTTGCCGGCGAGAATCCCCGACTCCGCATCGGTGAGGTTTCTACCAATCTGACTCATCCATAGGCCGTCCGGACGTGGAGCAATCCCGGCAATCTGCACTCTGCGGCTGGACAACTCGATGAAGAACAACACAAAGAACCGCTGCAGGCCGCGCCGGGTCCACACTTCGACCGTAAAGAAGTCCGCCGCGGCGATCAGTTCCCAGTGGCGCCTGAGGAACTCTTTCCATGTGGTCTTCCGGTTTCGTTCGGGAGCCGGCTCAAGGCCGTGACGCTGCAGGATATCGGCGATCGTGCTGCGCGTGATCTCGTGGCCGAGGTTCGATAGAGCTCCCTGGATGCGACGATAGCCCCAATCGCGATTCTCCTCAGCCAACCGAACGATCAACGCCTCCATTTCGCAGGCCTTGCGAGGTCTTCCTGCTCGGCGGTTAGCGCTGCCATCGTATTTCTGGGCGATCAGTTTCCGGTGCCATGCCAGCAAGGTATCCGGCGTAACGATGGTAGCTACCTCAGCCAGGACCTTTCTCCCCAGCACTTTCGCTTTGGCAGCCAACCGGCGGCGCTGGTCATCGGTCAGACTCAAGCGCCGATCCCCGAGTTGTTCCCGAAGGACGCGGTTCTCCTCGCACAGGTAGTCGATGGCCTGAAGATGACGCTGGTTCATCCAGCCCGCAAGGGAAATCAACAGGAATCGACAGGGGTCAAGAAGCTTTGCCATCGGATGGATTCATTATCTGCTGGCGGAGGCCGGGATCTTCGTCAAATCGTTGCGGATCCGATCTCCGGGACACAGGCCCATGGTCCGCCCGGCCGCCAGTTGAGATCAAAAGGCCGGCCCACAGCGGCGGCTGCTAACGGTTCTGACGCAAAGCGACGCACCTGCTCCACGATCTCAGCCAACTCCCAACCCGAATCGAGTCTGCTGCGGCGAACAAAGGCACGCCACTGCACCGCCCGTGCCGGATCTGAGCTGAAGGCATCGGTAAGTCCAACAGGGTCTGCTTCCACCTCGGTGGCACGGTGTCGGAACGTCCAACGAATGGCTTCGACCAGAAGGGCACCTTCAAACGGATACAGCCGCGCCAGCAACGCCAGGTCGTAGTAGTCTTTGAGGCGGCTGTTAAGCATGCCGAGCACGGTGAGCGCTTCCAACTTCTCAGCCACCACCGTCTCCCTCGGATAGGCCCGCAGCACCGGTGGCGGGAATTCGAGCATGGCCGGGTACTCGACTTCGATTTGCTTTTGCACGATCACGTCGCCGAAGCCAACGTCGATCTGCATCGCGATGCGGGCTTTCGCGAGCATCGCATGGAATCGGACTCGCACTCCTTCGTACTCCGCGTCTTCTTTGATGCGTTGGACCTCGATCGACGCTGGATCGAACTCCACCCCGTCTGGTTCGGTGTTCAATCGGCAGAGTTCGGCGACGACAGCCCGGATGTGCTCCAACTCGTTGCTGGTTCTGCCGGCCAGGTCGATATCGATCGTCGGCCGAGTGACCGGAGCCTTCCAAGCCGTCAAAAGGAGGGCGCCCTTCAGAACGAACCTGTCGGCAAACGGAGAACTTGCCAGCCGATAGAGGAAGCGCTCCATGGCGAAGTACTGCAGCAGTTCTTGAAAGGGTCGGCCTTCTGCGCGGGCACGGTTCAGTAGCCGCTGACGCACGGACGCTCCGGTGTCGCGGCCACTCACAGCACCGCCTCCAGGTAGGGCCGCATCACCTTCTCGACCCGGTCCACTTCCGCAAACTTGGCGATCAGTTTCAGGTCAGGCTTTCTCGTTCGATCGCGGTATGTTCGGAGCGCCTGGACGGCCACATCGGGGCCGATCTTGTTTCTGTATTTGAAGCAGTCTGCGACTGATTTCTCCGGAGAGTAGATCCTCACGCCTACCCCGTCAATCGAGGCGGATTGGACACCGGCGCTGAAGGATGGCTCCGAGTACCAGAATACGCGGAGCGGGATGCCACCGAGCTTCGGAACCTGTGCGTGGCCGGGAAGCGCAACATCCACCGTGTGCGGAACCTGTGTCGTGAGTCCATGATGCGCGAGTGCTGAGATCAGGCAGATCACGGCTCGCGGGATTCGGAGGGCAACGGCCACTAGGTCGGGGTTCGTGAGCACGGGCTTTTCGGACAGCCGGTAGATGCCGCGGGAAACCTGTTCAATCTCTCCGCTGTCTCTGAGAGCATAAAGCTTCCGAGGGTGGACCCCCAGCCGGATGGCTTCACTAGTTCGCAGCATTCCCTGATGATGGGCGAACACCTGGCGGGCCTTGGCAAGACCGGCTTCGCTGATCGGCACTGGATAGACCTCACGGATATTATACGTGTTTTCCGAGGTTTTTATCCATGCCAAAAAGCTGTGAGCGATGTCCGCCGCGAATCGCGAGCAATGCCTACTGAAAGAGCGAGAACGTAGAGGTTTTGCCGGGCGTTGGTAACGGTTCGACGTGGCTCGTAGCCGCTAGAAAAGGCAGGACTTCCGATTCTCCAATTTCTTTACGTAACAAGGTTCCTCTCGGGGAGCCAATCTTTTTCTGCGCAACTTCCCCCGCCCATTCGTTAACGCGCCTTTCTGTCCGTAACCCCGCAACTGGGCGTGTTTTCGGCACTTCCGCGTCTCTCCGTTTCGAACCAATTCCCGCCTGAACGGCCAGCCGTGCGCCCCGACGGCGTTTGCCGGAGGCCGTTTCTCCCCGTCTCTGGCCCAGAACCAAGAATTGGTTAACAGCGCGGCGCGGGTTGTCCAACCTCAGGCCGGATGAGCCGAAACCATAAGTCTGTTCCGGCGAACCAAGGCCAGTGCCCCGACAGCCGGCGATCTCCGACCCCAGGTGGTATCGAACAAACGTCAAGCCGGCAAACCAGCTGGTTCCGGCGCACCGACTTGAGTGCTGGGCTTCAAAGCCGGCACCACTGGCCTGTAGAGTCCTTCGTTCTCCCGGCAGTGCTTCCGCACTTCCTCAACCCAAGGCTGGTACCAGAACCAACTGCCCTCGACCTCCACCCCGAACTGTTTTTTCGGGTTCCTCGCGTCCTTCGCCTTCCAAAGATCGGTGTGACGCTGCATGTTGAACTTTGTGAACCCTTCCGCCTTCATCAGCTTCACGATGGTCCCAGGAAGGTATTTGATTTTCTCGGTCTCGCGCAGGAACACCTTGTTCACCTCCGCGCCCGCCGCACTGTTCGCCGGGATGAATTGCACCACCTTATCTGCGGCGGACTTGCTGTTCGTCGTCTTGCGGACGAAGGCGACGCGGTAAGAGAACCGCGGATCATTGTATTCCTCCTGCGACAGGCCATTTTCGAACTGGACAATATAGGACTGAATATTCTGCGGCAGATCCTGCTGCACCAGGAGTACCCTCGCCGATTCCTCCGCAATGGCCGAGAACTGGATGCTGAAGGCCTGCTCGGTGTCCAGAGAATACCTCGGATCGAAGAGCTTCTTGATGGCCGCGTTGAAGTTTAGTGCCGCCGCCTGGAACTTCGCGCTGAGATGGTCGTCGATGCGGCTCGTCATTTGATGCTCGATCTCATTGCGGATGCCAATCAGGAACTTCAGGTTCTTCTTGACCATCTCATCGAGGGGACAATCCTTGCAGTCGAGGCACTCCTCCAAGCTCCAATGCCAATAGGCACCGTGCTTGGTCCGAATAAAGCGCCGACGATGGTCACCCTCACGGAAGCGGTGGTATTCGATACCCTTCTTGCGGTAGTACGCGTGGAGGAGGTACGTCCAAGCAATGGTCGAGGTGACGATGAAGAGCTCCGATTTGAAGTCTATTTGCGGGGTGTTGAAGATCTGGACGGCGGTAAGCATGGCCTCACGCGCCTTCTTTACCAGCTCCGAGGCAACGGAGCCGAAGCGTCGCTTACGTCTGGGCATTTGGGTTCTGCAGCCTCATTCTACCTGCGATCATTGAACCGCATCGGATAATGATAATCCGGTCTCTTCGCTAGAGCGGAGTGGCCATCATATCTGGGCGAACCAGTCGGCCTCGACGGAGACCTCCTCGACCATCTTTGTGGTCACGCCCAACTTCAAGTCCTTGAGCAACTCGCAGAGTTGCTCCCCATCGATCAGATCGATCGCTGGCGCCCCGTCCCGCGTCGCCTCTTTTTGGGCGTCCGGGGTGTAGGAGCCAGTGGTGATGAACAGTCCCTTGTCCGTCCGGCCGACCATGGCGCCGCGGAAGTCCCGGATGTCCTTGGCGCGGACGTTGCCCTTCCACTTCTTGCACTGGAAGTAGACCTGAAACGAAAGCAGGGCGACTCGCAGGACGCCAACGCCGTCGATACCTCCATCGCCGCTTCGGCCAGTCACCTCTACCTTGAGGAAGCCCGACTCCCGGAGGATACGCTGGCAGAGCCGCTCGAATCCATCGGCAGACATTCCCTGCATCACCCCGATGAGTTCATCCTTCCAACCGACGCCAGCCTCCTGAACTTCCTCTGCTTCGGCGGTGCCGTCCCCGGAACGGCGCTTCACCTGGCTCATCTTTCGGACGGTCACGACGACGCCTTTGATGTCCGATTCCTTCAGCCGCCTGCCTTTGGCCGTGAGCGCCCACACGCCGCGCGAGGTGTTCTCCAGCGCACCGTACTTTCCGAGATAGCTCTGGGCCCACCTGAGGTTGTAGCCGACGCGGCTCTCGCGGCCGCTGGTATGGGCGACGCTCTGAAAATCCTCCGGGATTTTGGCGATCTCGATGACCTTGTCCAGCAGTTCGTGGTGCGAGGCGGAACCGCCCATCTGCTTCAACGCGCAGATGGCGGGCCACATGAGCCGGTCGAAGCTCGGCACCTGAGTTTCGGAGGATGCCATGATCTTTCCTGTTTTCAATCGGGAACGAAGCTTACATTCTATTCCCGTGCACTACTGGCAGTCCAAGCCGGACAAATCGCCTCGCGCGGCGTATATAGTTAACGGACACGGCGACACGCCGCGTTGATCCTATTCGCCAGACCGCTTTTCGATCACGGAGCGGAGGTCGTCGTGGGTCGTTGCTTTCGAGCCGCGCAGCTTGCCTTCGCATCTGCGCGGCCAAGGGGACCGCTCACGTACGAACGCTATGCCGTGCTCGATCAGGCAATCTGCGAAGTCGCCGCCATCCCCCGAGATGGACTCGTCCGGCGGCGTTCATCGAAGACCTCCTCACTGTACGGATCCTGTCGAACAACCCGGCGGGCAGCCGAAAACGCCACGGACTGCTGACGCCCGACTCAGAACCTGAGTGCACCATTGTCGACGCGCGATCCCGCAACGCGCCGAAGACTACTCTTTGACTTTGGTCAGGATGTGGGCCAGCACTGCATCCCGCCTACAGGGCGCGGCCACGGTCTTCCAGAGGCGCAATGCCGTCTCCATTTTCAGGTCCGACACTTCGAGGCTGACGGCTCGCCTCTTCAGCAACGGTCTAGCCTTCTCGATTTCAGGGGAGGTTCCACAGGCGGCGGCCGCAGCCAGGACACGTCGAAAAATCTCGTCCCAACGTCGCGCCCTTTCGCGGACGGAGAGGCCGCGCCGGGTCGGATCTAGCCGCAGGACATCCTCGGCGCGGACGGCGGCCGCCAGGGCGTCCTGGTTCTGCGGATCGACGGTCGCGGCGCGCCGGTATGCTTCCAGAGCCAACTCCTCTTTGTCTGCGGCGAATCTTGCATCACCCAACCGCAACCAAACGCCGGCGTCTGCTGGAAAACGGCTGGCCAAAGCCGCGTAGGCCTCCTCGGTCTGTTCTGCGGAACCGATCGCCCTCATCGCATCGGCAGCCCTCTTCCCCATCTCGGCATCGTCTCCACACTGCTCGATCAACGACAGCAGGAGTGATGCCGCTTCGTTCTTCCGTCCGGCATCGGACAAGAGGGCTGCGTACCTGAGCTGAGCGGTCCGCCGCCGGCTCTCTTCTGCCGCGGGCCAGTCCTTTGAGAGTGCCTGCCGGAAGAACTGCATCGCATTGGTCTTGTCTCCAGCAGCGAGGTGAATCTCCGCCAGGCCCATCCATGCCGGTCCGTTATTGGGATTGGCTTTGAGCACTGCCGACAAGTAGGATGCAGCCTCATCGAAGTGACCCGATTGGACGAGTGTCAAGCCCAAAGCAACGCGCACCGTGATGTCCTCCGGCCTTTGCGCCAAGGCTCTGCGAAAGGCCATCGCCGCCTCATTGACCTGCCCCCGGGCCAACAGTTCCCCGCCGCGACGGTAGGCCGCCATGCCCAGATCGGAGCGTCGTGAACGCTGCCAGAAGACCAGACCGGACACGATCAGAACGGCGGACAACGTGATCGTCGCCGCGGCGGGCAGCCAGTTCTGGCGAGGCACGGCAGAGGTTTTCGGCTGCTGCTTGTCGCCGGAGAGTCTGCTATAGGCGTCCAGCACATCGCGCCTGTCGAGAATACCGAGCGGCGTGGCTCCCGCCCGGCTGACGACAAGGAGTTCTTCGGCGCCTTCGGCGGCCATGATCTGCAGCGCCGAATCCAACAAGTCGTCGGGGTGCACCCGGGGGCCACCTTGTGCCGCCGCACCAGCGGACTCGGAACCTTTCAGTGGCCGCATCGCATGCTTAACTGTCAGTGGCTCCGGGCGGTGATCTGCCGATGGCATCGTGATGCCTTCCTGTCGGGGCAGAGCCTCATAAACAGGCAGCTTCTGAAGCTTTCGAGCCAAGACGTAGCTGCAAAGGTTCGCAATCATCAGCGGCACGATGATGGTATAGTCGCGCGTCACCTCGAAGATCATGATGACGCTGGTCATCGGCGCTCTCACGATCCCGGCAAAAGCCGCCCCCATCCCGACCAAGGCATAAGCGCCGGCACTTCCCGTCTGGTCCGGGAGAAGGGAGTGCGCCACCTGTCCAATCGCCCCCCCAAGCATGGCGCCGATGAACAGGCTAGGGCCGAAGATGCCGCCGGCGTTGCCCGAAGCATAGCTGGTGGCCGTGGCCAGAACCTTCAGCGTCAACAGCAGCAGCATCATCTTCAGCACCATCCGGCCATTCAGCGCGTCGCTCACGAAGTTGTAGCCGACCCCCAGCACGCCAGGCGCCGCGAGCGCCAGAAATCCGACGGCGAGCCCGCCCGCCGCCGGCGTCAGCGGTTGCCATCGCCCAGGCGTCTTGAGGAACGCAGCGCGCTGCCAGAGGAGCAGTTTGACGAAGGCCGTTGACACCAGACCGCCGAACACTCCGAGAAGCGCGTAGACGACAAATTCCAGCGGGTGCACCAACTGATAGGCCGGGACGTGAAACAGAGGCTCATCTCCCAAGATCAATCGGAGGACCATCCATGATGTGGCGGCGCCGATCACGACCGACCCGACCACTCGAGCATGCAGATCCGCCAGGATTTCCTCCAGGGTAAACAGGACAGCCGCGAGTGGAGTGTTGAATGCCGCCGCAATCGCCGCGGCCGTGCCGACCGGAATGAGGGATCGGACGTGCTCCTCGCGCAGACCGAGGCGGCGGCTGGCGACAGACGCAATACCGGCTCCAATCTGCACCGACGGACCTTCGCGGCCAAGCGCCACGCCGCTGCCTAACGAGATAGACGAGCACAGGAACTTGCCGAGCACAGTTCGCAGTCCAATCCTGCCGTTTTGCAGCACCAGGGCAACGCGCGTTTGGGGAATCCCGCTCCCCCTGGCGTCCGGGAAGAATCTGTACAGAAGCCAGCCACCCACCAACGATCCGGCCAGGGGACTGAGGAGGCGTTGCGCGGCGTCCGCGTTCGACAGGATCCGGCCCATGCGCTCAGTCACCGCCACAAAGGCGACCACAACCAAGCCGACCATGGCGCTGATCACAAGCGCCAGCAGCAGCAGGATCTTGTCCTCATGCGCGCGCAAATCAACTTGCGCCAGCCGGCGCTGCGCCGACTTCAGCAGCTTGCCGAATCGGTTAAGGCCGGGCGTCATTAAACCTATTCTCACACGCGGACCCGCTGCGGCCACATCAAGTCGTCGTTTCGCCTCGATCCCGTCCACCAGGAGGTCTTGGTTGGGAGTCCCGATCCAATCACAAGCAATTCCTGTTCCGCCGCATCGCATGGCGCATCCAGGCGAACGCGTGGGGCGGCTTGTCCGAGCGCGCCCGTCAACGCGCGCTCGAGATCGCTGAGGACGCCGATCTGCGCATCCGCGCGCCGAAGAACTTCCTGCGCGAGCCGATTGACGATGGCCGAACCACAGAGGCACGGCTTAAGCCATCGCTCGATCCACGGTTGCCCTTACCGGGCACGCCGCTCATCCGCCGCTTCCAGGGAAAGGACACGGAATGGGCATGCCGACGGCATGCCCCTACAACGTAAAGGCGGCACGAAGGCGGGTGGACGGCGGCGAAAAAAACGGCTGAGGACCGGAGCCCTCAGCCGGTGAGAGATCGATGGGGGCAGGGCCGGCCCACCTACTGCGACACTCCGGCAAAGGGCTCGACGGGCTGCGCTGATTATAGTGGAGTAGTCCGTTGCAACCCGAGTGATGTAGCATTATAATGGCCAACGCGGTCATTGCGGGTTGAGGGTGGCCGCGGGAGGGATTGTGGTGTCCAAACGGATT
>CAZVIK010000164.1:0-9444 GCA_964627045.1 uncultured Solibacteraceae bacterium
CAACCCGAAAGCGGCAGCAATGGGACTTCCGGACCTTTGGTACCGGTAATGCCTTGGCCCGCGCGGCCGCCTCTAATGTGGCCTCGGGCACCGCGGCCCGGATTCGGCAAGGGGTCAGATCAGCCATAGCGCGAGCCCGGCGATCAGCATCGCCACGAACCCCCCGGCCACCCGGCGGGCGAAGCGCGGCGTCCCGGCGGTGAAAGCAATCCCCGTCTTAAAGATGGCATTCGCCAGTAGCGCCAGCAGCACCCCGGCGGCGGCGCTGGGAGCGGCGATCGCGTTCCGGCCCAACAAGTCCGACATGGACAACGCCACCGCATCCACGTCCAGGGCCCCTCCCAGCGCACTGGTCCAGTAGACGGCTCCGCCCCCAAACGCCGCGTTGGCAGCCTTGGTGGCGAACAGAATCGCGCCGAACAGCACGCCGAACTGGATCGCGGGCCACAGACGGAATGGGTTTCGCACCGCCAGCGCCGGTGGCTTGTACTCTGCCGCATGGCCCGAGCCGAGCGCCAACGCCGCCAGAAGCCCCGCCGCCGTCATCCCCGCCATCGGCAGCCAGACAGACGCGGCCAGTGGCGGGCTCACGACTTCGACGATGAGCAGCAGCCTCGGAAACTGCATCGCGTTGGCCAGCACGGCCGCCTGCGCCAACAGGGACTCGTTGTCCGGTTCCTGCCGGCTGGTCTTGGCAAAGGAAGCGGTCGCCGCGGTGGTGGAGGCCAGGCCGCCTAGCAGTCCGGCCACCCGCAAGCCCCTCCGCGGCCCGAGGAATTTCTCCAGGAAGTAGCCCACGTAGGAAACCGAGGAGACCAGGATCACGAATTTCCAGATCTCCCTGGGCGCCAAAAAGCCGTACGGCCCGTAGGGGCCCTCCGGCAACAGCGGGTACACGATGAAGATGACCGCCAGGAACCAGACGGTGTTGTCAAACTCGATTTCGTTGATGGTCTCCCGCAGCAGTTTGTGCAGGGCGCGCTTGAACTCCAGGAAACCGGTCACCACGACGGCGGCGCCCACGGCCAGCCGGTTCATCGGAGTGGTCGCGAGGAACCCGAGGGCGTACACGGTCACCGCCGCCAGTTCCGTCGTGATCCCGTCGCGTTCGCGTCCGCGCAGGTAGAACACCGCCAGCAGACCGGAGACCGCCAGTAGGCCCGCTGCGGCGAGCCACTCGTTCTTTAATAGCCCGCAGACCGTGCCCACCAGGGAGATGAGCACGAAGTCCCGCACCCCGGGGCGCCCCTCGCCCTGGCTGGCCTCCCGTTGTGCGCCGACAAGGAAGCCGATCAACAACGCCTCGGCGACCGCCACGGTCGCCGCCGTCATTTCGACACTCATCGACTACCGACTTTACCGCAGCCGGCCTCGCCGGCTCTACGCGGCGGCCATGGGGAGGGAGCCGAAGCGCCGATCGCGCGTTCGAAACTCGCGGAGACAGTCCTCCAGGGCGCCTCGCTCGAAGTCGGGCCACAAGATGGGCAGGAAGAACAACTCGGCATAGGCGCATTCCCAGAGCAGGAAGTCGCTGAGCCGCTTTTCGCCGCCGGTACGGATCAGCAGGTCCACTTCCGGCGCGGGTTTCTGGGAATGGTTGGCCTCTGCCAGCGCCATGCTGAACTGCTCCCGCGTGGGGGCGGCGTTCCGGGAAAGCCGGCCGGCGGCGCCCAGGATGGAATCGCGCGAGGAATAGTCCACGGCGATCCGCAGCCAAAGGCTCGTCGCAGGCGCGGTGACCCTTTCCGCCCGGTCGATCGCCGCGGTGACGGCGGGGCTCAGCCGGTCGCGCCGCCCGATGACGTTGACGCGGATTCCCTGTTCGAGGCACTTCGCGGTTTCCCGGTTCAGGTACTCCTCGAAGAGCCGCATCAACCCGCCCGTCTCCTCCGGGGGCCGGCGCCAGTTGTCCGACGAAAAGGCGTAAAGCGTCAGGACCCCGATGTCCAGCTCCAGCGCCGCCTCCAGTGTGCGCCGCAACGCGCCCGCTCCGGCACGGTGTCCGGCGAGCCGCGGCCAACCCCGCGCGGCGGCCCACCGCCCGTTGCCGTCCATGATGATGGCTGCGTGAAGCCGCGCGTCTCGCACCATGGACGTCCTCACTTTGCCCGGACCGCTTGTATCAGCGCTTCCATGTGGGCCAGGTAGCGCTTCAGCGCGCCGCGTCCGGCGTCGGTGAGCCGGTACTCCGTCCTGGGAGTGCGCCCTTCGAAGGATTTGCGGCAGTCGATGTAGCCGGCGTCCTCCAGTTTCCGCGCGTGCACGCTCAGGTTACCGTCGGTGGTCTGCAAGAGCTGTTTCAGCTCGTTGAAGGTGAGCGATTCGTTCCCCGCCAGGGCGCTCACGATCCCCAGCCGGAGCCGCTCGTGAATCACCCGGTCGAGTTCGCGCGCCGGGCTTTCCTTCAGGCGCACCGGGCGCGCTACCGGTTCCTTGCGAAGCGCATTCTGTCTAGCCACCGTACCTCCGTGCGATCAGGATGCCGAAAGCGGTGTGCAGGCCGCCGAAACCCGCCGCCAGCAGCCAGTTTCCGATCCAGAGGGGAGAAAATAGCGCCGCAATCCCCAGCCCCATGAAGCACAACCCCATCGCCGGAACTGCGCGAACCGAAAAGGCTCCCGCCGACACGACGCCCACCCCGTACAGGAGCAGCCAAAGCCCGGGAAGCAGGTCCGCCTTGCCGCCGGGGTAGAGGACGCCCGTCAGCACCGCCGCGGCGAGCATCGGTGGGGCCAAGCCGAGAGCGAACTTGCGTCCGGGCCGCGACAACAGCGACTCATCGACGCTCCGGGCCTTGCGGACCATCGAGTAGAGCCCGATCGCAAGGGCGGCCGCGCCCTCGATCAGCCAGACGGCGAGCCACCGGCCCGTGGTGGGCTGGTGCGCGGCGGCCATGGCCGCGAACAGCGCCGTTGCGCCCATGGCGATTCCCCCGAATCCGGGAACCGCCGTGAACGCCGCGGCGCCCTCCATGGTCGCGCGGATGTAGCGCAAGTGCTCCATGGCGTGCTCGTGCATCGCCACAGGCTCTTCGCGGATCGGTTCCACCTTGCCCACGCGGCCATACTGACACAGAGGACACCTCTTCGTCAAGTACTTTTTGACGCAGAGTAGGCGGCCGCTTGCCGAAGGAGCCGCCGGGGCCTGCTGGGCCGGCTCGCGCCCCACCAATACCCGCCCTGGCCCCTCCATTGACCGGGTGACCCTTTCGATGTATAAACGGCAGCGGAGGGTGCCGCCATGCCAGTCACAGTGAAAAATGTAACGATTTGGCGCAAGGAGGTCGACAACAAGCCCGGCGAGTTGGCCGCTACCCTGGCGCCGCTGGTCAAAGCGGGGGCGAACCTGAAGGTGCTCATGGGCTACCGCCTGCCGGGCGAGGAGGGCAAGGCCGCCATCGAGGTCTACCCGATCGCCAACGCCAAAGCCTCGCGGGCAGCGGCCGCGGCAGGCCTGACGAAGTCGGCGATCCCCGCGCTGTATGTGGAAGGCGCCGACAAGCCGGGCCTCGGGAGCGCTCTGGCCGGGGCGATGGCCGCCGCGGGCATCAACATCAGCTTCCTGGTGATGCAGGCCGTCGGCCGCAAGTACGCTGCCGTCTGGGGCTTCGAGTCGCCGGAGGAAGCCCGTAGGGCTGCCGCGCTGATCCGCAAGGTGAGATAGCGCCGGGCGCGGGCCGCCCCGTCCACATTCGCTTCAGAGGACCCGGCGCAGATCGCCTCGGCGAAGGCTTTTTTGATTCGCGACAGGGCCAGGTCCTCTTCCTCTCGCACTACCACCCGGTGCGCCCCGGAACGCCAAGTCGATCCTCCCCGGACTCCCGCTGGCGAATTCGCGACGAAACCTCCGTGGCGCGACGCACCAGCATGACCCGCGGTTGCCGATGCCGGCATTGCGCATCGCCGGCCCTCTATCTCTTTCTGCCCTGCAAGAGCCCCGCCCATTCGACAATTCCTAAAGGATTTGTTATCTTGTATGTAGAGGGCAGCCTATCCATGGCATCCAAGTCACCTTATCCTCAAGGCGCACAGGTAGAGCATCCCAAGTTCGGTCTTGGCAGCGTGCTGGCCTGCAACGAGGAATACATCAGCATCAAGTTCGACGAGTTCGGAGAGCGGAAGTTCATTACTTCCATCGTTTTCCCAAACCTCAAGAAGAGCGACCGCCAGCCGCCGGCCGAGAAACGGTCCCGCGCCCGCAAGCCCAAAGCCGCACCCGCCGTCGCCGTCTGATCGAGCCGTTCCAACGGCCATGTTAGACTGAGAATCTCCCATGAGATTCGGCGTCGTAGTGTTTCCCGGCAGCAACTGCGATCACGACGCCTGGTTCGCCGTTTCCCACAACCTCGGCCACCAGGCGGACTACATTTGGCACGACTCAGCCAGCCTCGGCCCGGTGGACGCGGTCATCTTGCCCGGCGGCTTCAGCTACGGCGATTACCTGCGTTGCGGGGCCATCGCCAAGTTCTCTCGCGTCCTGGCCGCCGTGAAGAACTTCGCGGCTGAGGGCGGGCTGGTCGTCGGTATCTGCAACGGCTTCCAGATTTTGACCGAGAGCGGGTTGCTTCCCGGCGCGCTGGTCCGCAATCGCGGCCTGAAGTTCATCTGCCGTCCGGTGGAGCTGGTGACCGCCACCACGGCGTCGCCGTTCACCGCCGCGGCCACCCCCGGCCAACGGCTGATCGTTCCGATCGCCCATGGAGAGGGCTGCTACTACGCCGATCAGCGGACGCTCGACGAACTGGAGGCCGAAGATCGCGTGGTGTTCCGCTACGCGGACAATCCAAACGGCTCGCTGCGCGACATCGCCGGCATTTTGAGCCGTGAGCGCAACGTCATGGGCATGATGCCGCATCCGGAACGCGCCAGCGACCCGTTGATGGGCTCCACCGACGGCCTGGTGGTGTTCGAATCGATGGTTTCCGCGATGGCGGGAAAGTAACCAATGGGCACGATCACACCGGAGCTTGTTGCGGCTCACCAATTGAGCGAGCCGGAGTACCAGAAGATCCTCTCCATCCTGGGACGCGAACCCAGCTACACCGAGCTGGGGATCTTCAGCGTCATGTGGAGCGAACACTGCTCCTACAAGAGCTCGCGTCTGCACTTAAAGCGGCTGCCCACTCGCAGCAAGCTGGTGCTCCAGGGGCCGGGCGAAAACGCCGGCGTCATCGACATCGGCGGCGGCTACGCCATCGCCTTCAAGATCGAATCGCACAACCACCCGAGCTTCATCGAGCCCTTCCAGGGCGCCGCCACCGGCGTCGGCGGCATCCTGCGCGACATCTTCACCATGGGGGCGCGGCCCGTGGCGGTGATGGACTCGCTGCGCTTCGGGCCGCTGGACGATCCGGCCGCCGGCCCGAGAAACCGCCGTATTCTCGAAGGCGTCGTCGCGGGCATCGCCCACTACGGCAACTGCTTCGGCGTCCCCACCATCGGGGGCGAGTGCCTGTTTGAGCCGGGCTACAACGGAAACCCGCTGGTCAACGTCTTCGCGCTGGGCGTGTTCCGCAAGGACGACATTTTCCTGGCCCAGGCGCGCGGCGTGGGCAACCCCGTCATCTACGTCGGCTCCAAGACCGGCAAGGACGGCATCCACGGCGCTTCCATGGCCTCGGCCGAGTTCACCGAGGAATCCAAGCAGAAGCGGCCCAACGTCCAGGTGGGCGATCCGTTCCTCGAAAAACTGTTGCTGGAGGCCTGCCTGGAGGCCATGAAGACCGGCGCCATCGTCGGCATTCAGGACATGGGCGCCGCCGGCCTGACTTGCTCCACTTGCGAAATGGGCAGCCGCGGCGATACCGGCATCGAGATCGACCTGCAACTGGTGCCGCAACGGGAAACCGGCATGACCCCTTACGAGATCATGCTCTCGGAATCCCAGGAACGCATGCTACTGGTGGCCGACAAGGGCCGCGAGGAAGAGGTCTTCCGGGTCTTCCGCAAGTGGGGCCTGGACGCCGTCACCATCGGCAAAGTGACCGACGACGGCATGATGCGGGTGAAGGACCACGGGACCGTGGTCGCCGAAATCCCCGCCAAGCCGCTGGCCGACGAAGCGCCGCTCTACGACCGGCCGCACGTGACTCCGCTGCGCCGTGCGCCGATGGAGGCGCCCGCCTTCCGCAGCCCCGATCTCGGCCGCGACCTGGAGACGATTCTCGCCTCGGCCGATGTGTGCTCCAAGCGCTGGATCTGGGAGCAGTACGACTACATGGTCCGCACCAACACGGTGCAGGGCCCGGGCGGTGACGCCGCCGTGATTCGCATCAAGGAAAACGGCGTCTCGGTGGCGATGGCCCTGGATGGCAACGGGCGTTACACCTCGCTCTCGCCTCGCGAAGGCGCGCGGCTGGCGGTGGCCGAATGCTGCCGCAACCTTTCCACGGTGGGCGCGCTGCCGGTCGCCGCCACCAACTGCCTCAACTTCGGCAACCCGGAAAGGCCCGAGATCATGGCGCAGTTGGTCGAAGCCATCGAGGGGATGGGCGAGGCCTGCCGGTTCTTCGACACCCCCATCACCGGCGGCAACGTGAGCCTGTACAACGAGACGCTCGGCGAACCCATCGACCCAACGCCCGTCGTCGGCGTGGTCGGCCTTTTGAAGACCGGGGAGCCGCTCACCATCGACTTCAAACGGGCGGGACGCGCCGTGGTTCTGCTCGGCGGCCTCGGCGATTGCGACGATGTGCGCTTCGGAGGCACCGAGTACGCCAAGGCCGTTCTCGGCCGGGCCTGGGGGCTGCCGCCCGCCCTGGACATGGACTACGAGAAGCGCGTGCAGGCGGCCATGCGGGCCGTCGCCGAGGCGGGCCTTGCAGATTCGGCGCACGATTTGAGCGACGGCGGCCTGGCCGTCGCGTTGGCGGAATCCTCGTTCGGGCCGGCCGGGGTTGGCGCGGAAATCGAACTCGAGTCGCACCTTCGTCCGGAACTGTTGCTGTTCCACGAAGGCCCGTCGCGGATTCTGATTTCGACGTCGGACCCCGATGCCGTGGCGGCGCTGGCGCGCGAGCACGGCGTGGAAGCCACGCGTCTGGGTGCTACGATAGCGGGTAGGGTAGTCGTTCGGGCAAAGGGAACGGTCCTCGTCGATCGCGAAGTTGCCGCCCTGAAGGAAACGTGGGCGGGCGCCCTGGGCAAGATGTTGCGGTCCTGAGGTCATGTTCGACAAGTTTCACGACGAGTGCGGCGTGTTCGCCATCTTCGGGCATCCCGAAGCGGCGAATCTTACCTATCTGGGCCTGTACGCCCTCCAGCATCGTGGGCAGGAAAGCGCGGGTATCGCCTCCAGCGACGGGTCCCGCATTCACTGCCAGAAGGCCATGGGCCACGTGGCCGACATCTTCACGCCACAGGTCTTGGGCGGCCTGCCCGGGCACCAGGCCATTGGACACACCCGCTATTCCACGGCCGGCGAGACCGTCCTCACCAACGCCCAACCCTTTTCGGTGGCCTGCCACAAGGGCCGGATCGCGGTGGCGCACAACGGCAACATCATCAACGCCGCCGATCTGCGGCGCGAACTGGAAGGCCAGGGCTCGATTTTCCAATCCTCCAGCGACACCGAGGTCGTCCTGCACCTGGTCGCCTGTTCGCGCGAGCGGACCATGGCCGGCGCGCTGCGCGACGCCCTGCTGCAACTGGACGGCGCTTTCTCGCTGGTATTCCTCGCCGAAGACCGCGTCATCGTGGCGCGCGACCCCCACGGTTTCCGCCCCATGGCCATGGGCCAGATGGAGCTTTCCGGCGGGCGGAAGTGCTACGTCTTCGCCTCGGAGACCTGCGCCTTCGACCTGATCGGCGCCGTGTACCTGGACGACGTCGCTCCGGGCGAGATGGTCATCGCCGGGCCCGAAGGGCTGACGCGCGAACGCTACGCGCCCGAGCAGCCCCGCTCCTTCTGTGTTTTTGAGCACGTCTATTTTTCGCGGCCCGATTCCTTCGTCTTCGGACGCTCGGTGTCGGAATCCCGCGAGATGCTCGGCCGCCTGCTCGCCCGCACTTCGCCGGTGGAAGCCGATGTCGTGGTGCCCGTGCCGGATTCGGGCGTCGCCGCCGCCATCGGCTATTCCGACGAATCGGGAATTCCCTTCCGCCAGGCGCTCATCCGCAACCACTACGTCGGCCGCACGTTTATCGAGCCGTCCCAAGCCATCCGCGACTTCGGCGTGAAGCTCAAGCTCAACCCCGTGCGCCGCTTGCTGGAGGGACGGCGCGTGGTGCTGGTCGACGATTCCATCGTGCGCGGAACCACCAGCCGGAAGATCGTGCGCATGGTGCGCCGCGCCGGGGCGCGCGAAGTGCATCTTCGCATTTCCTGCCCGCCTACGGTTTCTCCGTGCTACTACGGCGTCGACACGCCCACCAAGCGCGAACTGATCGCCGCCAACAGTTCGGTCGAGGAGATCCGCAAGTTCGTGGAAGCCGACTCGCTCAGTTACCTCTCCCTCGACGCCTTGCGGGAAGCGGTGGCCGACGGCAACGGCGAATACTGTTACGCCTGCTACACCGGCGTCTATCCCACCGAACTCGTCCACCTGGACGACCTGCTGGCCAGCAAGCCGCGGCGGTTCTAACGGCGGCCCGCCCGCGGCCGCTGCTCAGTGCGAATGCGTCACCCCGCCGTGCGTGTGCGTCTCGCCGGCCGAGGCTGTGATCGCCAACTGCGCGTGCCGCACTCCCTTGATGCTGCCCATCAGGTTGCCGAAGCGCTGGATCTCCGCCGCCGGGCCCCGCAGCGCGATCACCTCCATGCAGCGGTCCCGGTCCAGGTGCACGTGTAGCGTCGAGAGGATCAGCCGGTTGTGGTCGTGCTGCAAGTCGGTCATCTTCTCTTCGAGCAGCCGCACGTGATGGTCGTAGACCATGGTGAGCGTCCCCACCACCCGTGTGTTGGGCCGGGCCGTGGTGGCCTCCCGCACCAGTTCCGCGCGGATCAAATCGCGGAACGCCTCCGAGCGGTTGGTGTAACCGCGTTTCGCGATCAGTTCATCGAACGTTTCCAGAAGATCGGTGGCGATCGCCACTCCAATCCGGCTCAGGTCGCTCATGCGCCTAAAAATAGCACAGCCCCGCGCGGGCTTCACGCCTGGTGATCGTGGTGGCGATGGGGGTGGGTGTGGACCTCTCCGCCCGGATGCGCGTGCCGGTGGACGTGGAGCAACCCGGTTTGGCGGAGCATCTCGCGGTCGGCCAATAGCGCCGACGGCGCGCCGTGGGCGGCGATGCGCCCTTGCCGGAACACGAAGCATTCCTCGGCGATGTCTTCGACGGCGTCCAGGTCGTGCGTCGCGGTGACCACCGTCCTTCCCGTACCCTTCCACGCCGCCAGCAGGTCGATGATCTGGCTTTGCGTCTGCGGGTCCAGGGCCGCGGTCGGCTCGTCCAGCAGCACCACCTCCGGGTCCAGCACCAGCACCGAGGCGATGGCCACGCGTTT
>CAZVIK010000165.1:0-9437 GCA_964627045.1 uncultured Solibacteraceae bacterium
GGAAGATCAGCGTGTCGTCGGAGAAGGTGTAGGTCGGGAACCAGAACTTGCCGTCGATCTGCTCGCGATAGGTTTCGAATTTCGGAAACGCCTGGTTCTCACCGCGCTTCCGCACCCCCGTGGAACGGCCGTAGGTCTTGACGATCTGCAGATCCCGGTCGTCCACCCAGACCATACCCTGGAAGTACCGTTTGCCTTCGACCAGTTGCCGCGGTTTGACGGCGAAGACGTAGCAGGGGATCTCGTCCGCATTCTGCCGGCCCAGATAGCGCACCCAATACTCGGGAAGCTCTTTGGCCGTCAGTACGAATGGCTGGACATCGCGGAGATCCTGAAGATCCTCGGGCGTCAGCAGGATGTTCCTTAGGGTTGCGACCGGTGCGTGCACCACCCTCTCGATGCGTTTGCCGCCGGAGAACAGAATATCGGTGACCATCTCCCACTTGCCGCGGGCGTTCCCGAACTCGTCGACCTCCTGGATGCGCGACGTTTGCCGGTAGGTGTAGTTCTGGCGCGCCAAGGAGAACTCGGTCTCTTTGGCGGCGAACCTTTGGATGATCTCTTCAATCTGAGACTCGGACGGCTCCGGCTCGGCCGCGCACGCCAGCGCGGCCAGTCCCGCCGCCCAGACCATTTTCCAGCCCCGCATAGCCACCTCTGCTCTCCGCCTTCCCTTTTTCCAGTGTAGCGCCCGCCTCCGGTGCGGCGCGGGCGCGGCGCTGAAGATACCGGGCGGAACGTCCGATAGCAGCGCCAGGGAGGATTGTGCGCGTCATTCGCAGGCTCGCCGGACGGTCCGTTTGGCTGGCGCCTTCGCTCGGCGATCTGTTGCCCGCCGCGCTGCTCGGTTGGCTGTTCGCCGCGGGCCAGGGATGGAACGTGCTACTGGCCGACGGCGACACCGGCTGGCACATCCGCGCCGGCGAGTGGATTCTGGCCAACCGCGCCGTCCCCGCGCACGACCTGTTCTCCTTTTCCCGCCCGGGCGAGCCGTGGTTCGCCTGGGAGTGGTTGGCCGACGTCGTGTTCGCGCTGGTTCACGGCCGCTGGGGACTGGCGGGCGTGGCGGTCCTTTGCGGATGCGTGATTGTGCTGGCAGTCACGGTCATATTTGCGCACATGCTCTGGCGTGGGGCGCACGCGTTGGTGGCGCTGGCCACCGTCCTGGTCGCCGCCGGGGCCTGTTCCATCCACTTTCTGGCGCGCCCGCACGTCTTCACGCTCTTATTGGCGCCGTTGTCGCTCTGGCTGATCGAGGGCGACCGCCGGCGGCGCACGCGCGCCGTGTGGTGGCTGGTGCCGTTGTCGGTGGTATGGGTGAACCTGCACGGAGGCTTCTTCGCGCTGCCGGCGAGCCTGTCGCTTCTGGCGGTTGGGCTCGCGCTGGAAGCGGTGATGGGGCGCGCGGGTTGGGCGGCCTGCCGGCGGTACGCGGGATTGTGCGCCGCCACGCTGGCGGCGTCGCTGGTCAACCCTTACGGGGCCGCTCTGCACCGGCACGTTCTCGGCTACCTGAACTCGGATTGGATTCGAAACTCGGTCGACGAATTCCAGTCGCCCCGGTTTCGCGGGGAGAACCTGCTCCATTTCGAACTGCTCTTGCTGGCGGCATTGCTGCTGGCCGGGTGGTGGGTGAGCCGGTGGCGGCTGGCCGACGCCCTGCTCGTGGCGGGCTGGGCGCATTTCGCCCTGTCCGGCGTGCGGCACGTGCCGTTGTTCGCGCTGGTCTCGGCGCCGCTGGTGGCCGCCGGGCTGACGGAGATCGCCGGTGCCATGGCGGCCGGGTCCGCCCGCCGCAACCCGGGCCGGATCCTCTGGGACCTCGGCATGGAACTCCGCGCCGGGTTTAGGCGCTTCAGCCCGTGGGCGCCCCTGCTGGCGGCCCTGGTGGCGCTGTTCACGCCCGCCGCCCGTTGGCCGCGCGACTTCCCCGAGGCGAAGTTCCCGGTTTCGCTGGTGCGCACCCAGGCCGGACACCTGACCGGTACCCGCATCTTCACCTCAGACCAGTGGGGCGACTACCTTATCTACCACGAGTTCCCCCGCCGTAAGGTCTTCATCGACGGGCGCAGCGATTTCTACGGGCCGGGCCTCGGCGGCGAGTACCTGGCGTTGATGGAAGGGCGGCCGGGATGGGACAACCTCTTGCGCAAGTATGAGTTCGACGCGCTGCTGATACCGGCCGGCTGGCCCCTGGCATCGCTGGCGGCGAACCACCCGGGATGGCGCCTGGTGGCGTCCGATCGCCTGGGGGTTCTGTACGTGGCCGGCGGCAGCCCTCGGGCGTCTCCGGCTAATCACGCCGCGGTGCCCGGCCGATAAACCAGTGGCCAGGCTACCGACATGGATCGCCGATTCCTCACCGTCATGGGGGTGAGTCTGTTGTTCGCCCTCATCGTTTCGACCATTTTTTACCAGATGACCACGCGCGCCGCCGGCGGCGGGAAAGGGCCGGCGAAGGTGGAGACGGTCGAGATCGTCGCCGCCGCGCAGGCCATCCCCGTGGGGGTGCAGATCAAGCCCGGCGACGTCAAGAAGATCAAGGTCCCGCGCGACCGCGTCCCCACCGGGTCGTTCCAGAAGCCGGAGGAAGTGGTGGGACGCCCGGCGATCAGCAACATCCTGCTCGATGAGCCGATCCTGGCGGGCCGTCTGGCGGAACGCGGCAGCGGCTTCGGCCTGGCGCCGGTGATCCCGCCGGGCATGCGAGCGGTGGCGGTCAAGGTGAACGAAGTGGTCGGCGTGGCCGGCTTCGTGCTTCCCGGGATGCGGGTGGACGTGCTGGTCACCGTGCGGCCTCCGGGCGAGGGCGGGGCGCGCACCACCACGATTCTGCAAAACGTGCCTGTCGTTTCGGCCGGCCAGCAGATCGAACCCGATGCCAGCGGCCGGGCCGTCAACGTGCCCGTGGTCACCGTGCTGACCACCCCGGAGCAGGCCGAGATGCTGACGCTCGCCGGAACCGAGGGCCGGATTCAACTGGTGTTGCGGAACTCGGCCGACCTGGCGCTGGCCAAACCGCCGGGCCGCGAGATGACCGAGCTGTACGGCCAGCCGCGGCGGACCGAAGCGCCCAAGGCGGCCCCGCGTCCCGTGGCGCGCCCTCCGGCGGCGCCCCCCGTCCAACCGGTTGCGTCGCCTGCTCCGCCTCCCCCGCCGCCTCCCGACGACGATGTCGTGGTGTACCGGGGGACCCAGCGTAGCGTCGAGAAGATCGGCTCGGCCAGCCGGAACTGAGGGAGCGAGGAACGGCATGAGATCGCACGTTGGCATCTTGGTTTGGATGTGGCTGCTGGCGGTGGCGGCGCCCGCTGCGCCGGCTCCCCCGGAGCGGGAACTCCGGCTCACCGCCGGGGAAAGCGCCGTGGTGGACTGCGACTTCGACGTGGCGCGCATCGCCACGACGGCTCCCGAGGTCGTCGACACCGTGGCGCTCAGCCGCCGCGAGGTTCTCCTGCTCGGGAAGGGCTACGGCCTGTCGAGCGTAGGCATCTGGTCGAAAAAAGGCGACCGGCTGATTTACAAGGTCACCGTGGCGCACGACCTGGGCCAGGTGAGAGAGTTGCTTGAGCGCACCTTTCCGGGCGAGCCGATCGAAGTGCAGAGCGCGCGCGAGGCGCTATCTCTGACCGGGACGGTGTCCAGCCAGGCGGTGTCCGACCGCGCCGCCGCGCTGGTGGCGCCGCTGGCCAAGAGCGTCGTGAACAATCTCCGAGTGGTGCCCGCGGGACCGGAAAAACAGGTGATGCTGCGCGTGCGCTTCGCCGAGGTCAACCAAGCGGCGGCGCAGTCCTTCGGTCTCGGGCTGATTTCCACCGGCGCGTTGAACACCATCGGGCGGATCACCACCGGACAGTTCGCCGCCCCGCAGCCCGAAAAGATCGGCGCCGCCGGGACCATCTTCAACATCGGGGATGCGCTCAACGTCTTCGCCTTCCGTCCGGACTTGAACCTCGCCGCGTTCCTGCAGGCGTTGCAGAGCCGTGGCGTGCTTCAGGTTCTGGCCGAGCCGAATCTGGTCACGACCGACGGAAAGGAGGCCAGCTTCCTGGTGGGCGGCGAGATCCCGGTCCCGGTGGTGCAAGGCGGCTCTGCGGCCGGGGCCGTCACCATCCAGTTCCGGGAGTTCGGAATACGGCTGACGTTCCAGCCGCAGATTACCTCGGTCGATACGATCCGGCTGCACGTCAAGCCCGAGGTCTCCATGCTGGACGCCAACAACGGCGTGACGCTCTCCGGGTTCCGTATTCCGGCGCTCTCGACGCGGCGCATGGAAACCAACATCGAGTTGGGCAAGGGGCAGAGCTTCGTCATCGCCGGGCTGGTGGACGACCGCATGACCGAGAGCCTGTCGCAGGTTCCGGGGCTGGCCAGCATCCCGGTGCTGGGGGCGCTGTTCAAGAGCCGTTCGGAAAACCGGACGAAGACCGAACTGGTGGTCATCGTCACGCCGGTGGTGACCGACCCTTCCGAGGCGGCCCGCGCGCTGCCCGGGCCGGAAATGCCCGGCCGGTTTCTTGAACCCGCCGCCGGCGCGCCGAAAAGAAAGTAGAGGCTTGGCGTTGAACGGTTCGGCCACAGGCAGGGGCGGGGAACTGCGGGCGTTGCTCGTGGCGCCGGACCGCGCCCTGGCCGAGGCTTTTTGCGCCACGCTTAGCGAAGCCCGGAAGTTCCAGATTCTGGCGGACCTGAAAAAATACCCCAGCGTCCAGACTCTGGAGATCCGCCTGCGGCAATACCAACCCGACGTGGTGCTGCTCGACGTGGCCATCGACCTGGAGGCCGCCGCGGCGCTGATCCGGCAGACGGCGGCGGTGCGCCCGCCGGTGCCGGTCATCGCGCTGGACCATTCCAGCCGCCCGGACGCCGTGATGCGGGCTCTAAAGCTGGGGGCGCGGGAGTTCCTGTCGCCGCCCTTCGAAGCCGGTGTGCAGCGCGACGTCGTGGCGGGACTGGCGCGCCAGCCGAAACCGGACGCCGCGGCGGCCTCCCCCGTGGGCAGGGTGGTGGCATTCTCCAGCGCCAAGCCTGGCAGCGGCGCCTCGACGCTGGCCTGCCAGACGGCGTTCGCGCTCGGCAAGGCCTCGGCCGGACGCGTACTGCTGGCGGACCTGGATTTGGCGGCCGGGACCGTGGGGTTCTATTCGGGATGCCGGCCGGGCGGCAGTTTCCTCGACCTGCTCGACTGTGCGCAGGGGGCCAATCCGGCGGCCCTGGAATCGCTGGCGGCGGCCTGCGGCGGGGTGGATGTGCTGGCGGCCCCGGAAACGCCGGCGCAGATGCCGCTGGACGCGGTCGGATTCCGCCAGGCTCTGGATCTGGCGCGGGCCAGTTACGCCTGGACCCTGCTGGACCTTCCGGTGGTCTTCCATCGCGCCAGCCTCATGGCGCTGGCCGGAGCCGACCGGATCTTCCTGGTGGCCACAGCCGAACTGGCGAGCCTGCATCTGGCGCGGCGGGCGGTGCGGATGCTGGGGAATCTCGGGGTGGAGCGGGAGCGCGTCGAGGTGGTCATCAATCAGACCGGGCGGCGCGACGGGATTCGCGGGCAGGAGTTGGAGAAGGTCCTCGGCTGCCCGGTGCGGCTGTCGTTGCCCGACGACCGTCCGAAACTGCACGAGGCCGTGAGCCTCGGCCGGCCGATCGCGGGCGGCCCGTTTGAGGACGCCGTCAACCGCTTGGCCGGGCAACTGGCCGGAACCGGCGCCAGTGCGCGGCGGGCGGCCGGCCGCCTGGTCGATGCCAGGCCGATCTTTGCGGGGACTTAGAAGGGCGGAGACTGGATCACCATGTTGCTGGCAGGCGGCGGTGCGGGGATGGCGGAACTTGGTTGGGAGCAGCGGCTCATGGGGCGGCGCCCCGGGGCGCGCGGCGCCCTCAAGCCCGAGTGTCAGCAGTTGAAGTTCACGCTGCACCGTAAGCTGCTGGAGAAGATCAACCTGGAGGCCCTGGCCACCATCGAAAACCAGCGCGTGCGCGCCGAGGTGCGCCAGGCGCTGGTCACCCTGATGGACGGTGAGCCCACGCTGCTCAGCTCGGCCGAAAAGCAGCAGGTCTGCGACGAGGTGCTCGACGAGGTGTTCGGGCTGGGGCCGCTGGAGCCGTTGCTGGACGACCCGACCATCTCCGACATCCTGGTCAACACCCACAAGTCGGTCTACATCGAACGGCGCGGCGTGCTGGAACTGACCGGCGTCGCCTTCCGCGACGACACCCACCTGATGCACATCATCGACAAGATCGTCAGCCAGGTGGGCCGCCGCATCGACGAATCGACGCCCATGGTGGACGCGCGCCTTCTGGACGGCTCGCGCGTGAACGCCATCATCCCGCCGCTGGCCGTCGACGGGCCGCTGCTTTCGATCCGGCGCTTTTCGCGCGACCGGCTGATGCCGCCCGATCTGGTCGAAAAGCGCGCCATGACACAGGGCATGATGGAGCTGCTCGAGGCCGCCGTTAAGGCCCGTCTGAACATCATCATCAGCGGGGGGACCGGCGCCGGAAAGACCACGCTGCTCAACGCGCTGTCGGCCTTTATCAGCCCGCGCGAGCGGATCGTCACCATCGAAGACGCCGCCGAACTGCAACTCAAGCAGCCCCACGTGGCGCGCCTGGAGACGCGCCCGCCGAACCTGGAAGGGCAGGGCGCCGTGCGCCAGCGCGAGCTGCTCATCAACAGCCTGCGCATGCGGCCCGACCGGATCGTGGTCGGCGAGGTCCGCGGCGAAGAGGCGCTCGACATGCTTCAGGCCATGAACACGGGCCACGACGGATCGCTCACCACCATCCACGCCAACAGCCCGCGCGACGGCCTCAGCCGGCTGGAGGTGATGGTGTCGCTGGCCAACGCCAACATGCACATCAACGCCATCCGCCAGCAGGTGGCCAGCGCCGTGCACCTGCTGGTGCAGGCCACCCGCCTGAGCGACGGCTCCCGCCGCGTGACCAGCGTCACCGAGGTCACCGGGATGGAGGGCGAGGTCATCACCATGCAGGACCTGTTCGTGTTTGAGAAACGCGGACTCAGCCCGGAGGGCCGGGTCATCGGGCGGTTCGCCTCCACCGGTATCCGCCCCCGCTTCCACGAGAAACTGCTGGCGGCCGGCATCCTCTTGCGCCCGGACCTGTTCGACGAGATGGAGGAGATCTAGAGGACGCCGTGACGACTTTCTGGTTGGTATTGGCGATTGGCTGGGGAGCGTTCCTGGCGGCCTGGCAGGTGGCGACACGCCTGATGCGCGCCAAGGAAGCCGATCGCATGCGCAGCCGCCTGCTTGGCGAGGCCGTCCGGAAGGACCCGGCGGCGCGCGGGAATCCGCAGGCGCTGTTGCACGGCGAGGACCGCGGCACCGGGCAACTCCTGCTCCGGCTGCTGGCGCGATTCGACGTGCAGGCGCGGTTGCGCGTGCTGCTGGAGCAGGCCGGGCTGAAGTGGCGTCCGGCGCGGCTGCTGCACGCCTGCCTGGCGCTCTCGCTGGTGGTCTTCAGCGCCGTATGGTACGGTGTGGCGCCACTGCGGGCCTTTGCCCTGCCGGCGGCGGCCGCGGCGGGCGCCCTGCCACTGGCCTACGTCTGGCGTGTGCGGACGCGCCGTCTGCGCCGCTTCGAAGAGCAGTTCCCCGAAAGCCTGGAGTTCGTCAGCCGTTCCATGCGTGCCGGGCACGCCTTCTCGGTGTCCCTGGAGATGCTGCACAAGGAGTTCCAGGAGCCGCTGGCGGGCGAGTTCCGGCGCACCTTCGACGAGCACAACCTGGGACTGCCGCTGGAGAGCGCCCTGCAAAAGCTGGCCTTGCGCGTGCCCTCGATGGACGTACACTTTTTTGTCTCGGCCGTGCTGCTCCAGAAACGCACGGGCGGCAACCTGGCCGAGCTTCTCGACAAGCTGGCCTACGTCATCCGAGAGCGGTTCAAGTTGCGCGGGCGCATCCGGGCGGTGAGCGCGCACGGGCGGATGACCGGCACAGCGCTGACCATGATTCCCCTGGTGGTGGCCGGGATGATGTTTTTCGTGAACCGCGAGTATGTGACTTTCTTTTTCACCGACGAGATCGGGCGCCAGATGGTGGGCGCGGCGGCGGCGCTCCAGTTGATCGGTTACGGCGTCATCCGGAAGATCGTCTCGATCGAGGTCTGAGCCCATGACACTGGCCCTGGCGATCGTGCTGTTTGTGCTGCTGACGGTGTTGACCTCGGCGCTCGCCATGAAGGTCTGGGCGCGGCCCAAGGCGGCCATCGAACGGATCACCGGCCAGGCGGCCGACGCCGAGTTGCACGTCGCAACGCACCCGAGCTTGGCGTTCCGGGACATGCTGGCGCGGCTGGGCACGCTGCTGCCGGCGCCGGCCTCGCCCTCGCAGCGGACGGCGCGGTTGCTGGTACGGGCCGGCTACCGCCAGCCGGGCGCGGTGAGAGTCCTGGTCGGAGCCAAGGTGTTCGGAGCCGTGGCGCTGCCGTTGCTGGCGCTGCTGGTGGTGGGACGCCTGAATCTGGCCGGCGACACGCAACTGCTGGCCATCGCGGGCGCGGCCGTGGCCGGATACAGCGCCCCGGGCTACTTCATTACCTTCAAGGCGCGCCGGCGGCAGCGGCGCATCCGGCGGGGGTTGCCCGACGCGCTGGACCTGCTGGTGATCTGCGTGGAAAGCGGACTCGGGCTGGACCAGGCGTTGATGCAGGCGGCCAAGGAGTTGGAGATCTCGCACCCCGACATCAGTGTGGAGTTTGCGCTCGTCAACCTGGAATTGCGGACCGGCAAGCGGCGGGCCGAAGCCCTGCGCAGCCTGGCCGAACGGACGGCGGTCGAGGAACTCAAGAAGCTGGTCGCCGTGCTGATCCAGGCCGACCGTTTCGGCACCGGCGTGGCCCAGAGCCTCCGGACCCACGCCGACTATATGCGCGTGCAGGCCCGCCAGAAGGCGGAGGAACTGGCCGCGAAGGTCGGCGTGAAGCTGGTGTTCCCGATCTTTTTTTGTATTCTGCCCACCCTGTTTGTGGTGACGGTGGGTCCCATGGCGGTACGCATCGTTCGCGAGATGCTCCCCATGATGAACAACTTATGATTGCGCCCCGCCCCTGCGGGCGGCGGAAAGGAGGAATGCGATGGACGCTTCGATGATCCGGATCGTTTGCGCCGCAATGGCGGTTTTGCTGATTGCGGTGATCGTCATGCGGCGCCGCAAGAGGGCCGAGTAGGCCGGCGGCCAGCGCTTTCGCAAGATCGAGATGCCACGCCGCGGTCCGCCCCGGGCTGCGGCGTGGGTGGAGGGTGATTGGAATGAGACGCAAACAGTGTCTGTGGGCCGCCGTGATCCTGGCGGCGACGGCGGCCGCCGGCTGGGCCGGCACCTTCGGCCGGGTGGTGCCCATCAGCGGCCATGCCGCCGATCTGGCGCTGGATGAGGCGCGGGAGGCCGTGTACCTGGCCAACTTCACCGCCA